>JANOIJ010000396.1:0-20499 GCA_031407575.1 Gemmatimonadaceae bacterium
CCGGGCAAAACAACCCCGCCCCACTCTCCCCCCTCCTCCCCCCCCCCGCGGGGGCATGCAAGATCCGTACGCCGGGCAGCACGTTTCAGGCGAGCGCAGCCGTGGGAACTGGGCCACGCGGATGCGGTCCGCATTTCGCACTCTCTCCGTGTATCGAGCGCTCCCATCCGGGTGCGACCTGTCCCTTCCGGTGTACAACCCTCATGCGCCTTCTCGCGGTCAGCGTCACGTGCTGTCTTGGCCTCGCCACTGCACTCACATGCGGTGTTTCGAGCGCGACGCGCGCGTCCATCGCGAAACTGTCGGCGAACGTGGCTGAGGTCGCCGCGGCGGCCACCGGTCAGACCGCCGTGTTCGCCGACGAGGTGAGCACCGGCCGACACCTCGGCTTCGACACGGGACGTTATCCGGGCGACCGGGCGATGCACGCCTGGCGCGATGGGGGCTCGCCGTACGTGTGGACGGGATACTACCTGCCCGCGCCGTGCCATCCGGACGAAGGATGGTCGGGCAAGCGCGAGAAGCTGACGTCGATGGGCTACGGCCTGGCGGTGGTGTACGTCGGACAGCAGACGTGGGGGCGCACGCCTGGCGCGCCGCACTATGAGCCGGTCGTCGTCAGGAAGCGCGTCAAGCAGCGCGTGGGGCGAGGAGACTCGCGCAGGACGGTGTGGCGCACGGTGACGCAGACCGTGCGACGTCGCGTGCCGCCACCGGCGCCTGGCGCCACGTGCAACGCGGATTTCGTCAGCGGCGACCGTGGCGAGCGCGAGGGACGCGATGCGGTGGCACGCGCCGAACGTGAAGGATTCCCGAAGGGGACGAAGATCTTTCTCGATATCGAGCGGATGGACGTGGTGCCCAGGGCCATGCGCGACTACTACAAGGCGTGGGTCCGCACGGTGCTGGCGGACGGACGGTACCGGCCCGGCATCTACGTGCACACGTTCAACGCCAACACTGTGTACGCCGACGTGAAGTTCGTGTACCAGTCGCTCGGTGACCTGACGGAACCGCCGTTCTGGATCGCCAAGTCGCGCGGCTTCGACCTCACCAAGTTGCCGAGCGATGTCGGGCACGCGTTTGCCGCCGTGTGGCAGGGCGTGCTCGACGTGGAGCAGACGTGGAATGGGCACCGCATCCCGATCGACGTGAACGTCGCCGCGACGCGCAGTCCGTCGGACTGAATTGTCGAGGTCGCTCGCACTGGAAAGTCCCATGCGCACCACACACTTTCCCGTCACTGATGCGAACTACCGCACGCCCCGCACGCCCTGAACGTCGAACGTGACCGCACCGTCCTCGCGCGCCCGCACTCCATGGGCGGGATTGTCGCTGGCCCACCAGCTTCCGCTCCTCACCGCCGTCATCGTGACGGTCGTGATGGCGTTGCTGCTGACGCTGACCTACCGCGCACTGGTGAGCACACGCGCGGAAGCAATGCACGCGCGCCTCCAGGCCTTGCGTCGCACGCTGGTGATGACCGGCGAGACGAGTGCTCGAACGCGCGAGCGCGTGCTTCGGCAATTGTCGAGCGACAGTGCGCTCATTCGCGCGCTCGCCGCACCTTCAGTCGGTGCGGCCACGGACCCCGCAGTACTCGTCGCGCTCGGACGATTCACGGTCGGCACAGATAGCACGCAGCCCGTGGAGCTGTGGACCAGCGACGGACAGCGCGTTGCGCGTTTCGGCGGAAGCGACCGCGCCGATTCCCTGGCCGGCCTGGTGCCCGAACTGCGCTCACTCCGGGGCACGACCGTCAGCAGGGTACCCACCGGTTCGGCCGGTCCCGATTCCGTGGAGCGCGGCGCGTTCTTCGCGTCGGGCGGCCAGGTGTACTACTGGACGATCGTCCCCGTGATGCGGGATGGCGCGCGCCTCGGGTTCGTCGCGCAACAGCGTCGCGTCGTGCGCAATCCGGTGATGGCGCAAACGGTGCGCGACCTGTCCGGCGAGGCGGTGACCGTCTACGTGCGCAACACGATGGACGACTTCTGGTCGACGATGGACGGCAAGCCGGCCACCGCACCTGTTCGGCGGGACACGGCGGCGGACGGATTCATTGCGACGCGTGCGTCCGGCGAGGCATTCATCGGTACGGAAGGCGGCATGCGCTCGTCGCCGTACCTGTTCGTCCTCGAGGCGCCGCAGTCCGCTATCGTCGCGCAGCCGCGCGTGACCATCCGGCGAATCGCGCTGCTCAGCGTCGCGGTGCTCCTTGGCGCGGTGCTGCTGACGTGGCTGATCAGCCGCCGCATCACGCGTCCACTGGTGGCGCTCACCACGGCGGCGGAGGCCATCGCCCAGGGCAACTACGCGCGCCGAGTGGAGCCGGGCGACTCCACGAGCGACGAGGTATTGCGCCTTGGCGCGAGCTTCAACCGCATGGCGGCGGAGGTCGAGGCGTCGCAACACGAGCTGGCCACGCAGGTCGAGGAGGCGCTGTCGACATCGGAGGAGCTGGAGCAGTCGAATGCGCACCTGCTGGTGGCATCCATGGCAGCGGACGACGCGCGCGACGCGGCGCTCGACGCCAACCGCGCGAAGAGCGACTTCCTCGCCGTGATGAGTCACGAGCTTCGGACGCCGCTCAATGCGATCGGCGGATACACGGAGATCCTGCAGATCGGCATCTACGGGGAGCTGAACGACGCGCAACGCGACGCCCTCGTGCGCATCGCGCGCAGCCAGCAGCTGCTGCTTGCGCTCATCAACGACGTGCTGAACTTCGCCAAGCTCGAGGCGGGCGAGGTGCGCTACAACATCACGGACGTGCCCATCGGGGCGGCTCTCGCGTCGATCGAGGCGCTTATCGCTCCGCAGCTTCGCGACCGCCGGATGTCGTACGCCGTGCACCCGTGCGCGGACGTGTACGCACACGCCGACAGCGACAAGATGCAGCAGGTCCTGATCAACCTGGTGTCGAACGCGATCAAGTACACGCCGGATGGCGGCCGCATCGACGTATCGTGCGAGGCAACGGAGTCGCAGGTGCACGTGCACGTGCGCGACACGGGGATCGGGATCGCACGGAACCGGCTGGTCAACATCTTCGATCCGTTCATCCAGGTGGGGCGCGCATTGAACCGTCCACACGAGGGCGTTGGCCTCGGGCTCTCGATCAGCCGCGACCTGGCGCACGGGATGGGCGGGTCGCTCTCGGTCGCGAGCGAGCTGGCGAAGGGCAGCACCTTCACGTTGACGCTCGAGCGGAGCACCAACGGGAGTACAGCCTCGACACGGTGACTTGCGCGGTGCGCGTGGCGCGCCTCCTGCTCTGTGGCGGGCATGCTCCACTGTCTCGCGCGCTCCCGGACCGCCGGCGCCGCCCTGCTGCTGCTCGGCCCCGTCGCGGCGCACGCGCAGCAGGGCGCCGCATCGTTCACCTGCTCGGGCGAGACCGTGCGTCGCGTCGAGATCAAGTCGTCGCCGCCACCATTCTCCGGCGCGGCGAAGCAGTGGCGCGCGGTCGCGCACGCGGTGGGCCTGCACCACGCGACGACGAGACCGGGCGTCGTCACGGCGTTTCTCTCCCTCGAGCCGGGCCGGCCGTGCACGGAGTTTCGGCGCGCGGAGTCCGAGCGCGTGTTGCGCGCGCAATCCTTCCTGTCCAACGTCACCGTGCGCGTGGCGCCCGATACGGGCGGACAGGTCGCCGTGTTCGTCGAGACGACGGACGAGATTCCGGTGCTGGTGAATGGGCGCTTCCGCGGCATCTCGCCCGAAGTGTTCTCGCTCGGAAATGAGAACATCGGTGGGACGGCACTGCACGTGGAAGGTCGCATCGAGCGCGGACGGGCCTATCGCACGGGGTTCGGCGTGCGGGTCGAGCAGAATGCGCTCTTCGGCCATCCCTACCGGCTCATCCTCGTGGGCGACCGGTACCAGCTCGGCCACCGGTTGAGTGGTGAGATCGAGCATCCCTTCTTCACGGACCTCCAGCGGATCTCGTGGCACGCGGGCGTCATCACCCGCGACGACCACCTGCGCTTCGAGCGACCCGCTCGCGATCCGCTCGGCCTGCACGTGAGTGATCGCAGCTGGGACGCCAGCGCACTACTGCGGCTGTTCGGTACGACCACCGTGGCGCTGTTGGGTGGTGCGGTGACTGGCCGCACGTTCGACCCTGCGGCGGCGGGCATCGTGATCGAGGATTCGGGGCTTCGTCCGGACACGGGGATCACGCTCCGCCAGCGCTATTCGATGTTCCGCGCCACGCGGGTGGGCGTGACCGGCGGTTTGCGACGAGTGCAGTTTCGCGCCGTGAACGGCTTCGATGCGCTCGTTGGGACGCAGGACGTTCCCGTTGGCGCGATGATGGCGGTGTTCGCCGGCAAGAGTGTGCCGCGCAAGGGTGCAGACGACGCGCTGCTCTCTGGCGCGATGTACGCCGGCGCCGCCTCGCGCAACGCCTGGCTCGCCACGCTCGCGCAAGCAGAGGTGCGGCGTGACATCACGCTCGGCGAGTGGAACAGCGCGGTGGGCAGTGCGCGATCGGCGCTGTACTGGGGCCAGGCACCGGGCGCGGTGGCGGTGGTGGAGAACGAATTCTCGGCGGGGTGGCGCTCGGTGCTTCCGTTGCAGCTCAGCTTCCGCGACCGCGAGGGCGGGTTGATGGGCTACCGCAACTCGGGACTCGCGGGCGCTCGCCGGAGCGTGACGCACGCGGAGGTGCGCTGGAGCGCCGCGTCACTCGTGCGCCGAGCGGACGCGGGCTTCGCGACGTTTGCGGAGTTGGGAAATCTGTGGAAGGGTGATGCACCCTACGGAGTTACGGCGACGCGTGCCTCGGCGGGCATCAGCCTGCTGGGTGCGTATCCCACGCGATCGAAGCGGATGTATCGAGTGGATGTCGCGTATCCGTTCACGCGGAGTGGTGTGGGTGCCGGCGCGGTGGAGGTGCGCTTCAGCAGTGCGGATCGGACGCATCGTTTCTGGACGGAGCCGGTTGATGTGGCGCGCGCGCGGACAGGAACTGAGCCGGCGCGGCTGTTTGCGTGGCCGACGCGCTGAGCTCGGGGTCAGAGTCGGGGGTCAGAGTCGGGGTCAAGTTGACCAAAGCCGGACACTACCATCCTCAGCCTGTCGATATCCTGGTGGGTCGTCGCGTTTCTCGCGTCGACTTGGCGAGACGGAACGGAACGGCGAACTGAACACGTGGGGCTATTGTTCGCCGCGCCTCTGCACACCTGGACTGAGGGTATCTCGATGCGGACGACGAGCTCCGTCTTTTTGCTGGCGACCATCGCAACAGTTTGTGCCGGCCAATCCGGTCGCGCACAAGCCGCCAATGGCGGCGCCCCGGACCGGCATGCGCAAGTCGATGCGATCTTCAAGCCGTGGGACGGCAGGACGACGCCCGGGTGCGCCGTCGCCGTATCGCGCAACGGCTCGCTCGACTACGCGCGCGGCTACGGCATGTCGAACCTGGAACACGACATCCCGATTACGCCGCAGTCGATCTTTCCCCTCGCCTCCATCTCCAAGCAGTTCACCGCCTTTTCGATCGGATTGCTGGCGCAGGAGGGCAAGCTGTCGCTCGGGGACGACATCCGCAAACACGTGCCGGAGATCCCCGACTACGGTCGGACGATCACGATTGCACACCTCATCCACCACACCAATGGCCTGCGCGAACAGGGACAGTTGCTCAACCTCGCGGGGTGGCGCGGCGCGGATCCCAACACGGAAGAGGATGTGCTCTGGGCGTTGAGCCGACAGCGTCGCTTGAACTTCGAGCCCGGCTCGGAGATCGTTTACGGCAACGCAGCCTATACGCTGCTCGGAGTGATCGTGCGGCGCGTGTCCGGCCAATCGCTCAAGGCCTTCGCCGAGAGCCGAATATTCAAGCCGCTCGGTATGGTCGACACGCAGTTCGGCGACGACCCCAGCGCCGTCGTGCCGCGGCGCGCGCTCGGCTACAATGCGCGCGCCGGCGGTGGCTGGAGTCTGAGCGTCTCCGCCAGCAGTCACTACGCGGCGGGCGGATTGCTCACCACGGTCGGCGATCTATTGAAGTGGGAGCAGAACCTGATTGACGCCCGCGTCGGCGGCCCCGCTCTCGTCACGTGGATGCAGACGTCCGGCAAGGTGAACGGCGGCATCGAGACCGGGTATGGCGCCGGCTTGAGGGTGAGTGAATATCGCGGACTACGGACCGTAAGCCATGACGGCTTGGACGGTGGCTACCGCACGGAAGCCGTCCTCTTTCCAGACCAGCGTCTGGTGATCGTCGCGCTGTGCAACGCTGGTACGATCGAGCCGACCAGCCGCACTCGCATGGTGACGGATATCTATCTGAGCGATCAGGTGAGATCTCCCGCGCTCGCTCCGGCCGTCGCGGCATCGGACGCCCAACAATCGGCATGGACGGGCGTCTACTGGAGCGCTTCGACCGACGAAGTGGTGCAGCTCGAATGGAAGGATGGCGCGCTGCGGCAGATCGGGAGTGTTACGCCCTTCGTTCCGATCGGTGACGGCGTCTTTCGACCGAGCGACCAGGCTCACGAATGGCGGTTCATTCCGCCGGCCGCGAATGCGCCGCCGGGTGCTCAGCCGGAACTGCACATCCGCGATGCGTGGCGGACGCGCAGGGTATTCAGCCGCGTGACGTCGCCGATTCCAGACGTTGCCGCCCTGAACTCGTTCGCTGGGCGATACCGCAGCGAGGAAACGGACATGACCTACACGGTGCGGGTCTCCGAGGGGCGCTTGAGGCTCTCGTGGCCGCGCCAGTACGACATCGCGCTGGATGCCGTCGGTGGGGATCGCTTCGTCGGCTCACGTGGCACGGTGACATTCACACGAACGGCGACCGGCGACGTGAGCGGATTGACGATCAGCAACCGCCGCCTGCGCCGGCTGATGGCGGTGCGGGCCCACTAGAACGCTCTCCGCTGCGCGACGTGCAGCGACGCGACGACGATGGCGATCGGAACCGTTGGGGGAATTCGGGGAGCGACGGGCGCGGCAATCGTGATGCGCAGAACACGGGGCGCACGGCGCAGCCGCGGGTGCAGCGGGAGGTTGAGCAGCAGCCGCGGGTGGTTCAGCGGGTGGTCGAGCGCGCGCCTTCGCGCGAGGTGGAGCGCGCAAGCAGCCAGCCCACGCAGCGGACGTCGTCCGAGCCGCGAGTGGCGCGTCGTCGCAACTAGCTGACGACGCGAGAGTACCTACAGCGACACCTCGTCCTTCACTCGACCCGGAGGCGCCTCATTCCAAAAACAGAATGAGGCGCCTCCGATGTACACGGCAATCACGGCGCGAACGCGGTCGCGATCGTACCTCCGGACTCCGAGGAGCATGAAGCACATTCGGACGGCAATGCTCGCCGCGCTGCTTCCGCGGAAGGATCGAGCTGGTCGCCGGAGTTCGTCACCACGCAGGTCTCACTACCGCTTCTTTCAGCGCTCCCCTCGCGGTCGGCGCCTTGCGGTTCGCTCGGGTCGTTGCGACCAACTTCCCAGAGGACTTTCACCTCCCAGTCGATGTTCATGCTGGGCACACAAACGAAATGGGGAACGGCCTCGGCCGTTCCCCATTCTTTTCCATCCGCGGCGCGAGTGAGCCGTTAGCTGCGACGACGGCGTGCTACGAGTCCAACGGCCGCCAGGCCACTCAGCATCAGCACAACGGTAGACGGCTCCGGAGCAACGGAAACCCCCGTTGTGATATCGATGTCCGTAATCACGACGCCGCCCTGTAGCGCATTGTTGCCCGGACAGACGCCCGAGTTACACGGATCGAATACGGCGCGCCCAATGTTACCTAGGCCGGAAACGGTCATTGTATACCACTCGGGTTCGTTTGGTCCGCCAAATTGAGGCGAGTATAACGAACCAAGCAGATTGTTGGTCCCGAACTCATACAGAAGGAGTCCAAAGGCATCGAGATCGCCGCCTCCATCACCGCCCCGGATTGTCAAGGCCGAGACAGCCTGCAAAAAGGTCATGGTTATGTCGCTTGTTGCGGCATTGTTGTCGAAGAGACCACCGCCGTACCGCGTCGTGTAAATCAGCGTGCCATTCGACGACGACAACGTCATCGGGCCCAGCGTGACGCCCTGAAAACTCTGCCCATGGGTGGCAAAGCTGTTGAAGTTGTAGGACTGGGCCTGAAGCGAGGTCGCTCCAACGGCAAGTCCAGCGATGATACTCGGGAAACGCAGCCGCATAACTGATACCTCATTGAAGTAGGGAAACCGGGAGGGTGAGCCGATGGAGCGGATGCCATTACCGAAGTCAGCGGCGTTGCTGCAACTTCAATTCACCAAGCCGATGCCTATCGAAGCGTGAGGCCGGTCAGCGCGATCTTGTACTCCTTGGTAGCCGCATCGTAGGCAACGGTGTACGAGGTGGGATGGTAGCCGCTCACCGAGTACTGTGCGGGGAGCTTCAACGCTGTCGCGACCGCGGCCGGCTTGGACTCCAGGAATGCCTTTGTCATCATCGGCTCCGCGAAGATGAAGGTGCCGTCGTATGAGCCGTAGATGAATGTCTTTGCGAACGGCTGGCCAGCGTGTTCCGGCGCCGTGGGGTCGCCCCAATGCCGGCCCATCCGCGGGATGCCCATCGCGTCGGCCGTGTAGCCCGATGGAACGAGACCTGCCGCGGGAGCGCGGAGTACCTTTGCTCCGAACTGCGGATCCGTAGCCGGGCTGATCGCATCCCGCTCGGCCTCCGTGATCGTATAGAAGTGCGCGTCGAAGTGGGGCACGGTGAAGATGTTCATCGGGGGATGACCCATCGGCTGCCAGTTGATCGCGGCGCTCTTGAACGCGGTGGCCGACGATTGCACCGGGAGCGGGAACACGTACTCGGTCGAGGTAGGCGGCAGTCCCACCAGGGCGGCCTCGGTCAGCGCGACGCCGAGCTCGGTCGGCTTGCCGGATCCGTCGAGCGTGACGTACGCGCGGCCCGAGCCGGTCGCCATTGCAGCGCTCGCGCCGAAGAACGTGCCGCTCTGGTCTGGCGCCGTGGACTCGGAACAGGCGAAAAAGACGCTCGCACTTACGGCGAGCAGGGCGAGGGCGGAGGTTTCCTTTTGTCGTCTGAACATTCTGCTCCTTTGCAGCGACAGGGTGGCGGAACCGAGATGCCCTCCTGGCGCGACGTCGCCCCGGGATCTTCCAGCATCGGCTCACGCGCCCTATCTAGGCCCGGCCCCCGTCGATGAGCGTCAGTTCTGCGTCAGCGCACCGTGAGGTGACACCAATGCTGTTCCTCCGGGTGCTAGGCGGCCTCGCGCTGGAGCGCGACGGGGTACCGCTCGACGCGATGGCGGCGCAGCGCAAGTCATTGGCGTTGCTGGCGCTCCTGGCGGTCGCCGGCCCGCGAGGGATGAGCCGCGACGCGCTCATTGCGTACGTCTGGCCCGAGAGCGACACGGAGCGGGCTCGCGGGGCGCTCCGACAAACGCTGCACGCCATGCGACCGCGCGTGGGCGACGCGGAGCTTCTCGTCGGGACGTCCGAGCTCCGGCTGAACCCGGACGTCGTCGCGAGCGACGTTGGACTTTTCAGTGACTGCCTCGCGCGCGGAGCGCTCGACGAGGCAGTGGGTGCCTACGGCGGGCCGTTCCTCGACGGCTATCACCTGGCCGGCGCGCCGGCATTTGAGCAGTGGGTCGCCGAGCAGCGGAGTCGTCTGGCACGCGATCTCGGCGGTGCGCTCGAGCGACTCGCGAGCGGGGCGGCCGCGCGTGGAGCATTCGCCGAGGCGGTTGCCTGGTGGTACCAGCTGGCGGCCGCCGAGCCACTGAACGGCCGGGTGGCGGTTGGTCTCATGCGCGCGCTGTCCGACGCGGGAGACAGGGCGGGCGCCCTTCGGTATTCGGAGATCCACGCGACGCTGCTTCGCGAGGAGCTGGACTGTGCGCCGGACTTTGGCGTCGTCGCGCTCGCGGCCGAGTTGCGCTCCCAGTCCGCGGTGTCGAGGAAGGAGTCGCCGAGTTCACCGGTGTCGTTGACGAGTGGCGCTGCCGCCGAGTCGAGCGCTCCCCCGGAAGCCGAACTCGTGGTTGCGGACACGCCGCGCATCGCGAGGAGAACGCCGTCCCGCGCGACGCTCTTTGCCGGCGTACTCCTCGCCGTCGTGGTGGCGGTCGGCGCGTGGTGGGTGAGTGGTCGCCCTGCGCGGGCCGTCGCCGCAACCACGCCCCGACTGCTCATCGCGCCGTTCGAGAATCTGACCGGGGAAGCGCGTCTCGACCACATCGGGCGCATGGCGGCCGACCGGCTCGCGCTCACCGTCGCACAAGTCGGCTCGATGGACGTCGTGCCGTCGATCACCGTGCTGATGACGATGCGCGATACGACCGGAGGCGCGTCCGACCGGCTCAAGCGTCTCTCCGACGCGACGCACGCCGGATTGCTGGTGAGCGGCACCGTCATACTGCGCGCCGATTCACTCGTGATGCGGGCGCAGGTGACCAACGTGCGCACGGGCAAGATCGTCGTCACGCTGGACCCTGCCACCGGTTCGGCAGCCGACCCGGTCGCCATCGTCGACGCGCTGGGCGATCGTCTCCTCGGCGCGCTCGGCAACCGCGACCGGAACCTGGCCATCCTCCCGGAGGGCACGCGGGCGCCAACGTACGCCGCATATCGGGAGTTCGCGGCTGGATTCGAGCGGTTCGCCGTCCACTTCGACAACCTCGGCTCGCGGCCATTCTTCGAGCGCGCCATCGCGCTCGACAGCAACTACACGCGAGCCTACCAGCTGCTCGGGCGACAGTACTTGAATGCTGGAGAGTATGCGCGCGCCGACTCCATTGCGCGGCGCATCGAGCGGCTCCCGCTGGGGTTGAGCGCGACGGAACGTCTGCAGCTGGAGTATATGAAGGCGGAGCTGAATGGAGACATCGCGGGACAGCTCCGGGCGCAACAGCAGCTCATAGCGCGTGACTCGAGCGCCCTCGCCTTCGAGTTGGCTGGCGAAGGGGCTGTCTGGCTCCTTCGGCCGGACGTGGCGGTTCCAGCGCTCCGGCTCTCGAGCCCGGCGTACTACCTTCTCGGCGGGAGCGCGGCGCGCGGGCACACGATGCTCCTCGCCGAGGCGTATCACCAGGCAGGGATGCACGACCGCGAGTTGCGCACGCTGATCGACAACCAGGAGCGGTTCCCGGGCGTCAGCCAGCTTCGCGCGAGGAAGCTCCGCGCGTACGCCGGCTTGGCGCGGGACGCGGAGGCGCTCGCTCTCGCCGATACGATGCTGCGCGGAAGCCGCGACTCATCGGGACTCGTTGCGCTCAATCTCCTCGCGGGTGCGGAGGAGTTCCGCGCGCACGGCGACAGGCGCACGGCATCGCGATTGCTCGCGAGGGCGAGCGAATGGATCGCGGCAAACCCGGCACGCACGGCATCACGAGATCGCCAGTACCGGGAGGGAGTCGTGATGCTCGCCAGCGGAATGCCCGACAGCGCCATCCCGCGCCTCGCGTCGGTCGCCCTCGATACGACCCGGATCGATGCTGCTGGCCACCTCGCGCTCGCAAAGCTCGCGCGCGGCGATCGGGCCGGCGCGCACGCTGCCGCCGATGCATTGGGCGCTCTAAGACGGCCATGGCTCTTCGGCGCACATACGTTCTGGCGCGGGGCGATTCTCGGCGCACTCGGCGAACGTGACCAGGCGGTGCAGCTGCTCCAGCAGGCGAATCGCGAGGGGCAGCAGATGCAACATTGGCACTACTTGGGCGCGCTCGATTCCCTGCGCGGCTATCCTGCGTTCGAGGCCCTCATTCGCCCGAGACGGTAAACGGATCGCAGCATACGGGCAGGCGAAGAACCCCCGGGAGGCCGCAGCGGCCTCACTCTTCGACAGTTGTCCTTGGCTCGACGAGCGCGATGGGGAAGTTCGGGGTGTGGAACAGGAGGTAGTCGGCGCGCTTCTTCCTGCCTCGCACTGCGATCTTCCCACGCACGAGCACCTGACTCGCGGTGAACATGCACTCCCGACGAACCTGGACGTGCTGTCCCACCGGGCAGCGTGGATCGCTGGGGGTGATGTATTGGTCGCAGATCTCGGTTTCGTTGAGGGATTTCTTAGACATGGTGCCCGCGCGAGCCTAGTCGGAGGACGTTCTCGGGTCCATGGACGACGCTTTGCAACCGGCTTGGTTCATCTCGGCAGTCTGGCCACCCGGCGCTCGGCGATACGGAGCAGATCTCCCACGTTGCAAGCGGCGGCGTCCGAAGCGCTCCTCGAAAAAGTCGAGCTGCTGCCTGAACGAGAGGGACGTCTTGTTGCGGCGGTGGCCCGCGCCAAGTCATTCTGGATGACCGCGAGCCACCAACTCCTCCCGACCGAGCCCGACGACCTGCGCCGACACGTGAGCCTGCTGCTGCGCCCATTCGTCGAGGGCACGGTCAAGGGGGTGTCGCACTGGATGATGACCGAGGCGCGCGTCGCGCGCACCGCACGCGATGCCGCCGAGGCGATCCTCCCGCTACTCGGCACTCCCGCGCGTTCCGCGCATCGCGTGCGCGGGCTGATCGTCCCAGCGCTGACGTGCAGTTGGACGGAGCTGGAGGCGGTCTACGAGGAGATGCTCACCAAGCTGCTCGCGCTGCCGGTGGCGGTGCCGGGCGTCGTCGATCCGACGTGGGACGCCAACCTCATGGGACCACGCGTGATGGCGCGGCACTGGAACGCGCACGGATCAGCGTGGTCGGCCGAGGCGGACGAAAGCGGAATCGTCGTTGGACCGTGCGGGACGTCGGGCCGCCTGCTGCGACCCGACCGCCGTCACGCACTGATCGTCGAGGACGGGCGCGCCGTGCGGACGAACGCATTGTGCACCTGCGTGCCGCGACTGCGCCGCGAGCGCGGCGAGGTCGGGTTCGAGCTCATTACCTTCGGGCGAGGTGGCTCCATCCTCGAGGCCCGCGTCGGCGTGACATGCGCGATCTGTCGCGCGCCGGTGGCCTGAAGAGGCTGAGATGCTGGACGGGATGGCGCGGCAGCCCGCGTCGCGCTCATCATTCAACGCAATGCGCCTCCTCAAAACGATCACGTTGCTACCGGTAGTTGCCGCCTGCGCGTCGTGCGCCCCCGTGGCCAGACCGCCTGCCGAAGCGGCCCTCGCAGCGAACCTACCGGCGCTCGAAAGGCGGTCCGTGCGCGCGGCGTCGAACCCGATTCTGTCCGACGGCACCGACTACACGACCGATCCGGCCCCAGTCGTCGTCGGCGGAAAGCTCTACATCCTGACCGGACGCGATACGGCGAGTCCCGGAGTCAACGACTTCGGGATGCCCGAGTGGCAGATGCTGGAGACCAGCGGTGATCCGACGGCAGGACGATGGACGCACTATCCGCACTTCCTGAAGCCCGATGAGGTCTTTACGTGGGCGTCTCCGGGCCGAGCCTACGCGGCGCAAATTGTACAGGGTCCGAGCGGCAAGTTCTATCTTTACGCGCCCGTCGTGCATGCTGCCGCGACGACACGCGACAAGTTCGCGATCGGCGTCGCGGTGGCCGATTCGCCGCTCGGTCCGTGGGTCGATGCGCATCCTGCGGGTCCGGTGGTATCCCAGTCATATCCTGTATCGAACGACATTCACAACATCGACCCGACGGTGCTGGTCGATGACGACGAGCGCGTCTTTCTCTATTGGGGGAGCTTCAGCCGCTTAAAGGGGGTCGAGCTCGAGCGCGACATGGTGACGTTCAAGGGCACACCTGTCGATGTGCGCACGCTTCGTGGCTTCTTCGAGGCGCCGTGGCTCTTCAAGCGCAACGGCACCTATTACATGGCCTATGCGGCGAACAACGCCGGGCCGACGTCCGAATGCACGGAGGCGGTCTACTACGCGTGCATCGCGTACGGCACGTCGTCCTCACCGCTGGGTCCGTGGACCTATAGCGGGGTGATCCTCGATCCGGTGTCGTCGACCACGTCACATCCGGGCATCGTGGCCTACGAGGGGAAGTGGTTCATCGCCTATCACACGGCCGACGCGAAGAACGGTGGACACTTTCGTCGCTCGGTGGCGATCGACAGGCTCGAATGGGACGATGGCCTCACGCCGGCGCGGATCAAGAAGGTCGTCCCGACCGGCGGGCCGTCGTTCGACGCAACGCCGATCGCGAACATTGCATCGCATGCTCGCACTACGGCATCGAACGTCCCGGTCCCTGTGCAGTACTGGTTGCGCGCGGTGAATGACGGCAAGGTCCGTCCGGCACCGCTGCCGCCCGACATGTGGGCCACGTGGACATCGAAGAACCCGCCGCAGCAGTGGATCATGTATCAATGGGATCACGCTGAAACGCTCAGCGGGTCGAGCCTTCATTTCTGGGGCGATCAGAAGGCGGGGTCCGGTATTGGCGTCGCGCCGCCGAAGGCCTGGTGGCTGGAATACTGGGACGGCGCAGAGTGGAGGGCCGTTCGCGCGACCGCGCCGTACAGCAGCACGCTCAACACCAGCAACCGCGTTGATTTTGCTCCAGTGACCACGCGCTGCCTGCGTGCGGTGTTCGACGCGTCGACCGATGGTGCAACCTTCGCCGCGGTGGCACTCCAGGAATGGGAGGCGTTTTCCACGCGTGTGCGCGCGCCGCGGCGTCTTTCAGTAAAGGGGGCCGCGACGGTGAATTGCTCGTAGGACGTCTGCAGCGCATGAGGACTACTGTTGCAAACCGCCGTTTAGATGGCGGCGCGCTCACTCAGAAGTAGCCGACGCAGCGCCATCCATTTCTCGTCGCTGAACGCGCACCGTCGCTTGATAGCGCGTCTCGCTCAACGAGGTGCCGCCGCGGCGCAGTGTCGCGCTGTGCCGGTGGCCCGGCACTATAGGTGCAATCGACGCTGCCGAAACCGGAGTAGTTGAACATGAGCTCATACCCACCGTGCTCGCGCCAATAGTGCAACGCACCTTTTGGTGCGTGCGTTGTGTCCGGAAGTTGCGCAGCCGGTGGGTATTTGGGCGCCAGATCGGTGAGCGACGCGGGATAGGCACCGTGCTCCTTTCGATACTGTTCCAAGCGCTCATCGAGAAGCCTCTCGACGATCCGAGCGTGGTTCATCGCATCCTTCTTCTTCTGGCGATGGCCGCGCTCGCGTTCGCGCGCTTTCCAGTAAGCGAGCTCAGTTCGTAGCTCCTCCACCTTCATCCGTGCGAGGGAGGCTGGCCAATCCTTCAGCTTGTGCCAGCGCGTCATCGAATGAAGACGGTGTACGAAGACGAACGGTGCAGCTGTTTACGCATAGAGTTGTGGCGCGCTCGCCTCGAGTTGCGCCCGGCGCTTCGCTTGGCGTACGCCCCACCACGCGCCGAGCGGTCCGAGGAGGCAAAAGACCCATCCACCCAGCGCTACCTGCTTGCCGATGCCAGTGAGTCCGATGACGACGCCAAGCACGCCGACGCCTGCGTAGAGCGCCATCTCGCCGCGTCGAGCCGCCGCATCGAAGCGCTCCAGTGCGTCCAACTCCAGTTCGTCAGCGTGCCTCAACGCGCGATGATAGAGCACGACGAAACACGCAAAGATGCTCGCGAAGCCCGCGCTGTAGATGGCGAACAGGTCAGCGAGCCGGCTCACGTCGGGGCCGAGCGCGAAGGTGAACTCGCTCGCGTTGATCAGGCCCATCCCCCACATCACGCGTTCCACGAAGCTCGTGAGTACCACGCGCATCGGATAGACGAAGAACAGCACGAGGAACAGGAGCCCGGCATTGATGGCTGTCGTCACCGGATCCTGAAGGCCGTAGCGACGGAAGTAGCCGTTGTGAACGCTCCAGATCCACACGAGCAGCGCAAAGCACGCTGCGAACGGCACGAATCCGCGCAGGCTGACCATCAGCGCTTCGTATGTGCGTGGTACCTCGAGCGACACGACGAGCAGCGTCGCAGCGAAGCCGAAGACCGCGTCACTGAACGCCTCGAGCCGGGTTACTTCACGACCGCGAACGCGAAAGGGAAGGAGTGCCACGAGCTATCCCCGCAAGGTGGCGGTGGGATGCGACTTCATGAATGCCCAAGGGCACAAGCGGGCGGCGCGTCCAATATGCGCGAGGATATGAGCAGCGGCGAGGGGAGCGATGGGTGAAGAAATCAAACGGAGCCTACTGTCCCGTGTCCTCGCCATTCGCGTTGATGTCGGGCGCTTCGCGAGCACTATGTAAACCAGCAGCGATAGAAGGAGCGCCGAATCGGTCTGCAGATGACCAGGTCGCCGCCAAACAGACCACGAACCTCCGGCGGAGCCGTGAATTCCTGGCTCCCACGTTGCATCGACCATCCCCGTGCCGTCGCCACGACCCCCGACGGATCGTAGACCACTCCCTCCCAATTATCGATGATGCCGCCGGGTTGTGGAAACGCAACGCGGACCGGCGGGCCGGTATCGACTCTGAATCTCACGCTGCCCGCTGTCGTGTCCGCATCCATCGTCGCGTTGCGTTCCAGGTCCTCGGCGATCCTGCGATAGGTCGGCTCCAACCGATTGAAGCGACGCTCGAAGCGAGCCGCATCTCCCGCAGAGGCCAGCGGTGCGTACACAACCAGTAGGGCGACTCCCGCTCCTGTGGCAATCGCAACGTCCCACCACGCACGACCGCCACCTGCTCTTCGCGCGCGCACTGCGAGCCACACCACGAGCACGATGCCAACAAGCCAGTAGATCCCGAGCACGGGAAGTTGCAGGAGCCAGATGGCGTCGTAAATCGCCCCGTCGAAGTAGGCGAGCACGAGGCCTGGAAGAATCCACACGGTCAGCGCGATTCGCGGAGACCGACTTGATGGCGCGGGCGTAGCGCGTTCTCCGATCAGGGTTGTTTGCGAAGGCGGATCTCCATGATCGGCATCCAGGTGACGCCGTCGCGCGAGAACTCGCCCACTTCGTTCCACTCCGTGGCGGTGTATCGCGCCGTGTTGCGGACGCGGCCGCCCGATGCGGGCCGCGTCCACGAGAGCTCGGTCCCGTTCAAGGTCACGACGAAGTCGCCCACCTGACCGTTCGTTATCCACGACCGCATGGTGTAGTCCTGACTCGCCGCGTCGTACGACAGCACGGCCAACGCATTGTGCACCACGCGTTCCGCCGCATTCACGCCGCGCCCCTCGATGAGCAGCGCCACGCCGCCGAGCTTGCGCTCCACGGTTTCCACCATCGATGACGTATCGCGCTGCGCGGGCCCGCGCTGCCACCATCCCTGCCCGCGCCACGTTCCCTCCATGAACCGCAGACGCTCCATCGCGGCGCGCTCCGCGCTGCCGTCGGGCATCGCAGGTTGTGCGTTTGCTGCCGCCGTCAGTGCCGCCAACAACACTACTCCGAGAAGAAGAGCGCGCATTGCCGATTCCGGTTGAAGGTCACCCCAACGTATCGGGCGTTGCTCGCCTGGGCTTGATGAAATGCGACATCGCTCACGGCCGCACGCGCCCGTGCACGATCCCGCGCACGCGCTCGGCGATCTCCGACGGCGTGAGACCAACCAGCAGCGTGAAGTCGCGCGTCAAGTGCGCATGATCCGCGTAGCCGACGTCGGCCGCGACCTCCGACCAGGTGCGCGGCGCGGGATGGAGCAGGTGCGCCAGCGCGGACCGCAAGCGGCGAATGCGCGCGAACTGCTTGGGCGTGAGCCCGACGGCCGCGCCGAAGCGCCGTTCGAGCTGCCGACGGCTCACGCCCACGTCGCGCGCGAGCTCCTCGATCTCGATCTCGCCGCGCGTCACCACGAGGGCCACCACCGCCGCGCGCACGATCGGGTCGAGCGGACGCGCCGCCGCAACCGGCGCGGCGAGGTGCTCGTCGGCAACGCGGGCCGCGCTGCTCTCGTCGTCGCATGCGACCAGCGCTCGCGTCAGGCCGGCGAGCCACGGCGGCTCGAGCAGCGGCGCGACGAGCTTGCCGCGAAGTGTCCGCGGATCAGCGTGCAGCAGCGCGCTCGCCGAGTCGGGCCAGAAGCGCACGCCCCAGAATCGGTCGCCGGGATTGACGGACACCGTGAGCGGCTCGGCGCGCGGTCCCACCAGCGAAGCGCGCGGCGCGCCCTGCGCATCACTCCGGCACGCGACGACGACGCATCCGTCGGGAATGAGCTCGTGTGGGTGGTTCGCCGGCACGTGCGACGCCACCGTCATTCCCCAGTAGGAGGCGATGTGCGTCGATATCAGCGGTGCCGGGTCAAACTCGAAGTAGTGCATCTCGCGGAGGGAAGGGACTCGGCAGGCGCAAACATAGCGTCGCGCGGCGCTCTTGCTCGAAAGGCGGCCCGACAGGACTCCGGGTCCAAGGATCGCGATTTGCAGGCAGGCCGGCATGAGCCGCATCGCGCTGTTCACGCGCAGCGACCGTCCGTCGCTCATGACCGACATGCCTACGCGCGAAGGAGCACGATGAAACGCCGAAGAGCTGTGGCCATCGTTGGCGCGATTGCCTTCGGACTTCTCGTCGGTCTCGGCGCATTCACGTTCACGTACGCGCGGGGCGCCTCGTACCTCACGAACGATCCGGCTGCGTGCGCCAATTGCCACGTCATGCAGGAGCACCTCGACGCGTGGAGCAAGTCGAGTCACCGCACCGTGGCGACATGCAATGACTGTCACACGCCGCACAATTTCGTGGGCAAGTATGTCACGAAGGCGCGGAACGGATTCTGGCACTCGTTCTACTTCACCACCGGCAACTACCCCGATCCACTCCGCATCACGCCGCGCAACCACCAGGTCACGGAGGGGGCGTGCCGAGCCTGCCATCACGCGAT
The DNA here is from genome assembly GCA_031407575.1 of Gemmatimonadaceae bacterium. Taxonomy (GTDB): domain Bacteria; phylum Gemmatimonadota; class Gemmatimonadetes; order Gemmatimonadales; family Gemmatimonadaceae; genus AG11. The sequence goes on from JANOIJ010000396.1 coordinate 18,706, forward strand.
CGTCGATGTCATCGATGCGCCGGTGGATCGACGCGCCGGTTTGCCCGGAACGCAGGGCACTCCCGCGATCGCGGGCCCGATTCACGCGAGCACCAACGACGATGCGATCTCGTGCGTTCGCTGCCACCAATATGTCGGTCACTGGGTGCGGTGACGACTGTGCGCCAATGCTGACTCATTCGTCCGAGCACCTCCGTCACACAAGTCGTTTACCAGGTCCAGCGTTACTGGTCACCCCGGAGCGAACCGCATGACGATCACACCGCCGGAACGAGACGACAGGGCGCAACGCCACTGGATCACTCGCACCCGCACGCTCGGTATCGTTGCGGCATTCACCGCCGTTGCGGCCGTGCTCGTCGCCGTTCTCCTCACCAACATCATGCGCCGGCAGGACGAGGCGCGTAATCCGTTCTATCGCGTCGTCGCGATTTCCGACACGACGGAGGACCCGGCGGTCTGGGGGAAGAACTTTCCGCAGCAGTATGACGGCTACATGCGCACGGTGGATCAGGAGCGCACCAGGTACGGCGGAAGCGAGGCAGCGCCGCGTACGCCGACGGCAGCGGACCCACGCTCACTCGTCGCGCAGTCGCGACTCGAGGCCGATCCGCGACTCGTCGAGTTCTGGAAGGGCTATGCGTTCTCGAAGGACTTTCGCGAGGAGCGCGGCCACGCCTACATGCTGGAGGACCAGGAATTCACCGCTCGGCAGCAGGCCTCGAAGCAGCCGGGCACGTGCCTGCACTGCCATGGCTCGATGGTGGTGCCCTACATGCGCGCGGGCAATGGCGATCTCATCAAGGGGTTCGAACAACTCAACCCGATGCCGTACGCCGCGGCGCGCTTGCATGTGAAGCACCCGGTGTCGTGCATCGACTGCCACAATCCCAGCACGATGGCGCTCCGTGTGACGCGGCCCGGTTTCATCGAGGGGATTCGTGCGCTCAAGGTGGGCCAGGGTATTGCGAAGGCGGCAAGCTACGATCCCAATACCATGGCGACGCGCCAGGAGATGCGAACGTTCGTCTGCGCGCAGTGCCACGTCGAATACCACTTCAAGGGACCGGAGAAGCGACTCGTGTATCCGTGGTCGAAGGGGCTCACGGTGGACAGCATCCTCGCGTATTACGACTCCACTGGCCATTCCGACTGGACGCACGCGGTGAGCGGTGCGAAGGTGCTCAAGGCGCAGCATCCGGAGTTCGAGCTGTACAGCCAGGGCGTTCACGCACGCGCCGGAGTCGCCTGCGCCGATTGCCACATGCCCTACGAGCGCGTGGGCGCGATGAAGATCTCGGACCATCATGTGCGGAGCCCGGTGCTGAACATCAACCGGGCATGCCAGACGTGCCACAAGGTGTCCGAGGCAGAGTTGAAGGTGCGCGTGGAAGCGAGCCAGAGTCGCACGTACGAGCTGCGCAATGTGGCGATTGACGCGGTCCTGCAACTGACGCGCGGCATCGCGACGCTGGCAGCGCGCGACAGCGGTGACGCCCGGTTGACGTCGGCGCGTGCGTTTCAGCGGCGGGCGCAATTCTTCGCCGACTTTGTCGAGGCGGAGAACTCGATGGGATTCCATGCGCCGCAGGAGGCGGTGCGCATTCTCGGGCGGGCGATCGACTACGCACGTCGAGGAGAAATCGCACTGCGCCGGGCCGACGCGTCCCTCGCGACGCGAGGGCGCTGAGCGGTCGGGAACGCGACGCGGCGTTGTGAACGCACGAAGCACCTCACTCCACGGGCGGTTCCTTGCTGCATGCAATTACTTGACGATGGGCAAGTCGCCGCCTT
>JANOIJ010000421.1:0-5190 GCA_031407575.1 Gemmatimonadaceae bacterium
CGATGCGCAAACTCATCGGAGCGAGCCGCGAGATTTTCCGCGATGAAGTAGAGGATCTGCGCACGTGTATGCCCCGTCGCCTTCGCCCAACCGGCAGACGCCGCGTGCGCTGCCTCCACCGCGTTGCGGATGTCCTTCCGATTCCCCTCGCCCACTTCGCCGAGCACGCGCCCATCAACACCAACCACCCGAACTGAATAGCCGGAATCGGGACGCGCCTGCTTTCCACCGATGAACAGCTTCGGCGTGCGGTCCACGAGCGGGCCGCCGCGATCCGTATCGTCCAGCTCCGCCGCACGCCGGATCGGCCTGCCCGCCTTGGCAGCCGCGCGCGCCGATGCCTTCGCCGCGCGCCCCGCGGCAAGATCGTCCGTCGCCGACGCGCGCTCGCTCTTCAGGTACTCGTACATGCCCTCGCGCCCACCTTCGCGCCCGAACCCCGACTCGCGATAACCGCCGAATCCCGCCGCCGCGTCGAACAGGTTCGTCGAGTTGATCCACACCACGCCTGCCTTGATCTTCGGCGCGATGTCCAGCGCAAGATTGATCGACTCACTCCAGACCGACGCCGCCAGCCCGTACTGCGTGTTGTTCGCGAGCTCCACCGCTTCCTTCGGCGTGCGGAACGTCATGGCGACGAGCACCGGTCCGAAGATCTCCACCTGCGCGATGCTGCTCGACGGCTGCACGTTCGTGAACAGCGTCGGTGGATAGAAGCATCCTTCCGTGGGACACGCCCACGACGGCTGCCAGAAGTCCGCGCCCTCCTCGCGTCCCGCGTCCACGAGCGAGCGGATACGCTCGAGCTGCACGGGCGCGACGATCGCCCCCATGTCCACCGACTTGTCCAGCGGCGACCCAATCCGCAGCGTCTCCATCCGCGCCCGCAGCTTTCCATACAACCGCTCGGCGATGCCCTCCTGCACGAGCAGGCGCGAGCCCGCGCAGCAGACCTGGCCCTGGTTGAACCAGATCGCGTCGACCACGCCTTCCACAACGGAGTCGAGATCAGCGTCCTCGAAGACGATGAACGGCGACTTGCCGCCCAGCTCCAGCGAGAGCTTCTTGCCAGAGCCGGCAGTCGCCTTGCGAATGATGCGCCCGACTTCCGTCGAGCCCGTGAACGCAATTTTATCAACGCCATCGTGAGACACGATGGCTGCCCCCGTGTCGCCGTCGCCCGTGACGACGTTCAGCACGCCCGCCGGCAAACCCACCGCCTCGGCGAGCTCGGCGAACATCAGCGCGGTCAGTGGCGTGAACTCCGCCGGCTTGATGACGATCGTGCATCCCGCCGCGAGGGCAGGCGCGATCTTCCACGCCATCATCAACAGCGGAAAGTTCCACGGGATGATCTGTCCCACCACGCCGGCGCCGACATGGCCGGCGAACTCGGACTCCATCAGCTGCGCCCAGCCCGCGTGATGATAGAGATGCCGAGCAACGAGTGGCACGTCGATGTCGCGCGTCTCGCGGATGGACTTGCCGTTGTCCATGCTCTCGAGCACCGCCAGCAGGCGCGCGTTGCGTTGCACCGAGCGCGCGAGGGCGTACAGGTAGCGCGCGCGGCCATGCCCGCCCAGCGCTTGCCACGCGGGCAGCGCCTTGCGCGCGGCCTTCACCGCGGCATCCACATCCTTCTTGCTCCCTTGCGAGACAACCGCAAGGCGCTTGTTCGTCGCCGGGTTGGTGACGTCGAAGCCGCCGCTGGGCCTGGTCCACGCACCATTGATGAAGTGGCCGAACTTCGCGTCGTGTTTCGATAGCCACTCCAGCGCCGCCTTGTCCGATTCAGGCGCGGGACCGTAGCTCATGGTCTCGAACGCTTCTCGCACGGTCGTCATCGCTGTTACACCATGGGGTGACGGTGGGCCGCGGAATAGCGCCCGGTGACGAAGTGTTCGAGCTGCCGCTCGATGTCGGTAAGCAGCGAGCTCGCGCCGAAGCGGAAGAGATCCGGCTTGAGCCACCGGTCGCCCAGCTCTTCCTTCATGAGGTAGAGGTACTCGAGCGCCTGCTTCGCGGTGCGGATGCCACCCGCCGGTTTGTAGCCGACGGCGTAGCCGGTGGCCTCCTTGTAGTCGCGAATCATGCGCACCATCACGAGCGAGAAGGGGAGCGTCGCGTTCACGCCTTCCTTGCCGGTGCTGGTCTTGATAAAGTCGGCGCCGGCCATCATCGCGACCATGCTCGCGCGCGCCACGTTGCCGAGCGTCGCCAACTCACCGGTCGCCAGGATGGCCTTCATATGCGCATCGCCGCACGCCTCGCGGAACAGGCGCACCTCGTCGTAGAGCGCCTGCCAGTTGCCGGTGAGCACATGACCGCGCGTGATGACGATGTCGATCTCCCGCGCCCCCGCGGCGACGGACGCGCGGATCTCGCGCACGCGCTCCTCGAGCGGGCTCAGTCCCGCGGGAAAGCCGGTGCTCACTGCGGCGACTGGAATGCCCGTCCCCTGGAGCGCGGCCACCGCGGTGGGCACCATCGCGTGATAGACGCACACGGCACCGACCTTCACGCCAAGATCAGCAACGCCGAGCGAATCCTGGAGATCGGAGCGAATAGGACGCGCGGCCTTTGCGCAGAGGCGTCGCACGTTGCCGGCGGTGTCGTCGCCGGCGAGCGTGGTGAGGTCAATGAGTGTCACGGCGCGCAGGAGCCACCCCGCCTGCCACTCCTTCTTCACGGTGCGACGCGTGGGGATGGTCGCCGCGCGTCGCTCCACTGCCGAACGATTCACGCGCAGTGCGCGCACGATGTCGAGGTCCAGCGGTGTTCCCGGATTCCGCTCGACATGCGCATCCGTGAGGCGCGACACGCCCGGCTCCGCGATGGCATCCGATGTGGCGAGCCGGAGGGTTGGTTCGGGCTTTGACTGCATCGTCACAACATAACCGAGCCTTGAGCTGTCAGTAACTGCGAGGGTACGAGCCGGAGCTCGCCACGTTTGTCATCCTGAGCGCAGCGAAGGATCTGCACCTCAGCGACGGAACTGCACGTGCAGATCCGTCGCTGCGCTCAGGATGACAACCGCCCTCGAGGTGCGCTCAAGCTCAATGCTCGTCGTTGCTCACTGCTCGTTAGATTCCGGAATGAGCCCCGATGATGCACCGGACGGCGACGCGGAACTCCCGCCCGAGCCCCACGGTCCGTTCACCCGCGAGAATCCGCTGACGTTCATCGTCCCGGAGCCGTTGCTGCTGCGCATCGAGCGTCTCGACCGCCCGGGCGCAGCGCCCGGCGACCAACCCGTCGCGTTTACGCGCGCCGGCCCCAAGGGCGTGTTGCTCGCCATCAACGCGTATCCCGCACAACTCGTGAATGCGTTCCTCGCCAGCGATGCCTTTGGCGAGCCGGTGATCGTCGTGGGCGCCGCGTGGGAAGAGGACGGCGGCGTGCGTGGCGAGTTGAGCGCGCTGCTCCCCGAGAGTGCGATGCGGGCGATCCAGGACAGCGTCTCGCCAGACAGCGACGACGACGAGCGCGAACCGTGGCTGGCGTCGTCCAACAGCGCCGGCGCGTCGTACGAGGATTCCGTGAGCGCCGCCGACGATGATGATGACGACGAGGATGCCGACGAGTCGGCTGAACCGCATTTTCCTCTCGTCATTGGCGCGGTGCTGCGCTTTCCCGAGAACCGGAAGTTCCCCGACGACTTCGAGCTCGAGGTGGATGACCTCATGCGCGCCATCCTCGAGGGCCGCGCCATGGACGCCTCAGCCAAGCGGATCGACAACCTGCTTGGTGGGATGTGAGACGCGCTCGCTTCGGCTGTCGGGTTCTTCCGTAACGTCACGGCACGAAGCTTCCATTGCAAACGCTTGGTATCCTTGGTCCCGATTGAACGCGGGGACCTCACCAGCACAGCTGTAGGTGGCCTGGGTGTCCTGGAGTGCAGAAGCAGACGGTCGCTTTTTCTCGGCCGACCGGGGAGCGACCGATGAGCAATTTCCCCATGTCGTCGTCGACGGAGCGGGCGTCGAGTGGACGGTTCGCGAGATTCCGACGCCGCAAGCGTGGGCGAGAGCGACGCGTTGCCTGGTGCTGAACTCGCGTGAGTGCGTGCGGCGCGTGTGGTTGTACCCGCGCAATTGGCGCACGATGGACGCGGACGCGCTGCTGCAGCTCGGCGTCGTCGAGTAGGAGCTCCCTCGCAACGGTGTGACGTCAGCGCCGATGGAAGGTCCACTCGTTGATGACCATCGACCCTCCCGCTCGCCCCGCCAGCAGACGGCTCGGTCTCGCCGTGCTGGCCGTCATCGCAATCGCCGTCGCGATGCTGGGCCTGCTGGTCGCGGAGACCTCCCGGCACAGCATCGACGGCGCACGCATGAACGTCGCCGGCCACCAGCGGATGCTCAGCGAGCGCCTGGTGGCGCTCACGTTGCTCGCGCGCGCAGCGCCGCCCGCCGAACGAGCCATCTGGCGTCCCCGCATCGACGCGACCGCCGCGGAGCTTCGGCTCGCCTCGCAGCGCCTGCGCGGCATCGACTCCGGCGACGTGGTCATCCCGCCGGGGACGCTCGCCGCGTACCGCTACGAGACCCTCATCGCGCTCCAGGACTCCGTGAAAGCCTCGGCGGCCCGCGCCGCCGCCGACGATGCCACTCCCGCCGAGGTGGACGTGCTGCTCGTGCAGCAGAAACGGCTGGCTGTCGCCATCGAGTTCGTAGCGGACGAACTGGAGCGCGAGTGGGTGCGGCAGGTGGACAACCTGCTGTTGCTCGAGGTGATGTGCGTCGCCCTGCTGCTGATGGCGCTGGGATTCGGCACTTGGCTCGTGCTGCAGCCCACCCGCGCGCACCTCACCGCTACCGTGCAGGCGCTTGCCGAAAGCGAATCCCGCTCCGATGCCGTCCTCGACGCGATGCCCAACGGCATGATCCTCACGAGTGCGGACGGTCACATCGTGAGCTGGAATCCCAGCGCGCTCGCCATCCTCGAGCTGAGCCCTGACGCAAAGCCCATCGCGATTGAAGACGTCGTCCGCCAGTTCGGCGGCGAGGACGGGGCGCCACTCGGCAGCGAGAACCTGCCGAGCCGGATCACGATGCGCACGGGGTCGCCGCGCTCCCGACAGATCCTGACCACACGCAGCGCCAACGGCGGGGTCAAGTATCTCTCCGCAAACACGAGCCCGCTGTTCCGCGCCGGAGTGGAGAAGCCGCACGCGGCGGTCACGATCTT
>JANOIJ010000007.1:0-14788 GCA_031407575.1 Gemmatimonadaceae bacterium
CGCGGCCGTTGTGCTCGAACGTCCCGCGCGCCCCCAGGCGCGCGGGCCGTTTTCTCACTGCACGACGGTAAGGGGGATTAAGGAAGGCGCGTTCACGGCCAGTGTGGCGGGGCGGGTCCTGCTGCGGCGGTAAGCGCGCACGGACCCACCTCGCAGGACGACGTCAGTCGAGCATTCCGGCCGGCACCTTTCCGCCGTTCTCCCCCATCTTGCGCATGACTTCCTTGTGCAGCCAGACGTTCATGACGGCACTGTCGTCCGTGCTGCCGGTGTAGCCGAGCTCCTTCGCCAGCTCCTTTCGCTCGGCGAGGCTGCTGTCCATGCCGACGAGCTTCATGAGGTCGACGATCGAGTGCCTCCAGTCGAGCTTCTGTGTTGCTGACGTCGCCATTCCCTCGAGCACGGCTTCGATGTCCACTTGCTCGGGCGCTACTGCTGTGGCCGACGACGAATTCTGGACGCCCGGAGCGGGCGCGTTGGCGGCCACTGCGGCGTTGACCTTCGCCTCTTCCTTGCGCGCCTGACCGCCCATGATCTTGCTCATCAGCTTGCCGAATATGCCCATGCCATTCACCGTGTCAGAGGGAGATGCGTGCGTTGACTGGCGGATGAGAAAGGCAAGGAGCACGCCGTCGCGTCGTCCTCCGGCGGCGAGCGCTCGCGAATGATGTGTCGCGCCGGGCGGTGCCGGGGTCCATCGCTGCGGAGGCACCCAGCGCGCCGGTTTCGCGTGGGATCTGTTCCGCCGTTGCCACCCTTCCCTCTCTCTTGAAGGAGACGCAGATGCGTTCGCGCACGCTTTTCATTCGTTGGTTACTTCCGGCAGCGCTGGTCGCGCTGTCGTTGCCCTCTGCGCTCACGGCGCAGACCGGCGCCGTCGCCGGCAAGGTGACGGACCGTGCGACGGGCCAGCCCATCGCCGACGCGCAGGTCGTGGTCGCGGGCACGGCGCTCGTGACGCAGACGAACAAGGAGGGTGACTACCGCCTGTCCAACATTCCGCCGGGCCGAGTGTCGGTGGGCGTGTTCCGCATCGGCTACAAGGCAATGGGCGACACCGTCCGCGTCGTGGCCAGCCAGGTGGCCAGCAAGAGCTTCGAGATGTCAGCGTCGCTCGTCACGCTCTCCGAGGTCGTGGTCACGGGGACGGCGGGCAACCAGGAACGTCGCGCGCAGTCGGCGCAGGTGGCGTCCGTCAATGCGGCACAACTCGTGAAGGATGCGCCAGTGAGCACGGTGAGTGAGCTGCTGCAGTCCCGCGTACCGGGCGTGGCGGTGAGCACCAACTCCGGCACCGCCGGCGCCGCGAAGATCATCCGTATCCGCGGCGCCTCGTCGATCAACCTGTCCAACCAGCCGCTGCTCTTCATCGATGGCGTGCGGATCAATGAAGGCATCATGGCCAGCGGGCAGTCGGGCCAGTCGTTCGACCGGCTGAACGACATCAGTCCGGATGAGATCGAGAGCGTCGAGCTCGTGAAGGGACCTGCGGCCGCGACCTTGTACGGTGCGGACGCATCGGCTGGCGTCATTCAGATCATCACGAAGAAGGGACGCCCGGGCGCCAATCGCTTCTCGCAGTCGCTCCGTGTCGAAGGCGGCCAGGCCAAGCTGGACTGGACGCCGCCCGACAACTACGGCTTGTGCACCGCCGCCCTCGTGGCGACGACGAGCACGAATCCGCTGTGTCGTGGACAGACGGTGGGCACGCTCGTCAGCGACAATCCGCTGAGCCGTGTGAATGCCTTCCAGACGGGCACCGACCGCCAGATTGGATGGAACGGCCGCGGCGGCGGGCAGAACTTCGGCTACAACCTGTCGTACGGCTCCGAGAACACGCAGGGTACGCTGCCAAACAACACCTTCGAGCGCTACAACGTCCGCTCGAACTTCAACTACATCCCGGACTCCCGCATCACCATCGAGGCGGGACTCGGATTGGCGCAGACCAAGACGGACTTGCCGGACAACGACAATAATGTCTTCGGCTGGCTGGGCGGTGCGCTGCTTGGTGACCCGACGACGCGTAGTGATGCGGCGGCACGCGGTCGCGACGGATGGTACGCGTTCAACCGGCAATACAATGCGATCAACTCACGTGAGCACTCTCTCCTGACGCATCGCGTCACGACCAATCTGTCGGCGAACTACCTGCCCGTGTCGTGGTTCACCAACCGCATCACGCTCGGTCTTGATTACGCGAACGACGAGCAGACCGACTTCTCGCCGAAGAACGACAGCACGTGGTACGGCGGCCTCACGGACGGCGGCAGCCACGCGCAGGTAAGCCGCGGCGCCGAGCGGTACACGGTGGACTATCTCGGCAACATAAAGCGCACGCTGGGCTCGTCCAACCAGTGGGAGAGCAACCTGTCGTTCGGGCTCCAGGTCATCTCCACGCGCAACAAGGCACTGCTCGCGACGGGCATCGGCCTCGTGACCAACGACAACCGCTCCATCAATTCGGCGGCGACCACCACGGGTGGTGGCTCGTTCAGCGAGCAGCGGTCGTTCGGCTACCTCGGACAGCTCCAACTGGGCTACCAGAACCGCGCGTTCATCCAGTTCGGTGTGCGCGTGGACAAGAATTCCTCGTTCGGTACCAACTCGCCGGCGTTCGTGCTGCCCAAGGTGGGCGCAACGTGGACGGTGTCCGAGGAAAGCTTCTTCGAGCCGCTCACGCGGTACGTGAACACGCTCCGGGTTCGCGGCGCGTGGGGCTCCACCGGTCGCTCCCCCGGACCGGGCGAAGCGCTCACGACCCTCGTCGCCACACCGTTCAACATCACCGGCACCACGAGCGCCGGCGCCGTGCCCGGCAATCCCGGCAACGACAGCCTCAAGGCCGAACGCGGGGTGGAGTATGAGCTGGGTGCAGACGCCAGCTTCTGGAATGACCGGATCTCCACCGAGATCACTTACTTCCACAAGACGACGAACGACCTGATCATCGCCAGGCCGGTGCCGCCGTCCCTCGGCTTCAACAGCAACCCGCTCGCGAACATCGGCCAGGTCATCAACAGCGGGCTCGAGATGGCCGTGAACGTGAATGCGCTCCGGATGCGCAACTTCGAGTGGGACATCCGCGCGGGCGCCAACACGCTCCGTAACGAGTTGACGGACCTTGGCGGCGTGCTGCCCTTCAACCTCAACGGCCAGCGCAATCGCGCCGTGCAGGGCCAGCAGGTCGGCGTCTTCATGTCGAAGAAGATCCAGTCCGTCGACGTGGTCAACAGCAAGGTCACGGTGTCGGACACGCTGGTGCCCATGGGAAACCTCCTCCCGACGTTCGAGTGGAACCTCTCGAACACGGTGACGTTGATGAAGAGCTTCCGCGTTACGGGGCTGCTCGATTCCAAGCGTGACTTCCAGGTCTACAACAACACCCAGTTCTTCCGCGAGACGCAACTCGTGCGGTCGAACCTCAAGCTCGACAAGACGGTGCTCACGCGCGAGCAGTTCCTGCGGCGCTACGGCGACGACACGCCTGGCCGTCCCGCCTTCGTCACCGACAAGGGCAACGCCGCCACCGTGAACGACGTGTACGAGTCGTACATCCAGAACGGCGACTTTGTGCGCCTGCGCGAACTGTCCTTCACCTACGACTTGCCCAACCGCGTGCTCTCCAGCCTGGGCGGCAAGCTCCAGGGCGCATCCCTCACGTTCGCGATGCAGAACGTGAAGCTCTGGACGAACTACGAGGGCGCCGATCCCGAAGTCGTGTCGAATCCGAACGGTCTCGCCGGCGGCTTCAACCGCGAAGACTTCCTGACCCTGCCCAATCCGAAGAAGACGCTTCTTCGGCTCAACATCTCCTTCTAACGCGCGAGGCCAATCAATGATGATGATTCGACGCGCGCTGATGCGCACTGTGATCGGTGCATCGCTCCTCGTGAGCGCTGCCGCCTGCAAGGACTCCTTTCTCTCGGTGACCAACCCCAACGTGATCGACGCCGCAACGGTCGATCCCTCGTCGGGGGCCGCCACGCTGGCTGCCTCCTCGCAGCAGAACTTCGCGACAGCACTCGGCTGGCTGATTATGTACAGCAGCTGGTTCTCGGGGGAGGCGAACGTCTCCGACACCTTCCCCACGCGCAATGAGTTTGGCTTCCGGACCATCTCCGACCTGAACGGGTCGTTGAACGGCGAAGTCTGGCAGCCGCTCTCCCTTGCGGCCGCATCGAGCAAGATCGTGCTCGACCTCAACCTTCCGAACCCCACCACCAACGTCAGCCTGGCGCGGGCGGCCACGTTCCGCGGCTTCTCCGCGCTGCACATGGCGACTGACTTCTGCACTGGCACGTTTTCTGGCGGACCTGAGCTGACCACCGCGCAGATGCTCGACACCGCCATCTTCTGGTTCAGCAAGGGTGTGGACGTCGGCAACACCAACGGTTCGACCGACGGGAGGAATCTCGCGAACTCGGCGCTCGTCGGACGCGCACGGGCGAAGCTCCAGAAGGGCGACAAGGCCGGTGCCAAGGCCGACGCCGATGCCGTTCCGGCAGGCTTCAACTTGAACCTCACCTACACCGACGACCTCACCAACCGCGCAAGGCTGTCGAATCGGCTCTGGTTCTTCACGTTCGATCGCGGGTCCATCAGCGTGCCGACGTACTACCAGGTGGCAGATCCGCGCGTGCCGTTCAAGGCGCCTGGCACACACACACTCCAGCCCCAGGACGTGGTGCCGGGAGGCTATTTTATCCAGCAGAAGTATCCTGCATATGCGAGCGCAGTGCGCCTCGCGTCCAAGCTCGAGGCGGACTACATCTCCGCCGAGGCCTCGGGCGACGTCACGGCGCAGCTCGCGCTGATCAACGCGCGACGCACGGCGAACCAGCAGACCGCCTACGCCGGGGCGACGGATGCGGCAAGCGTGCTGACGGAGCTCTTCACCCAACGGGGCTTCGAGTTCTTCCTGGAAGGCAAGCGCGTCGCGGACTTCCGCCGCGCGCCCGCATCCGTCAAGGGCATCGCCGCTGCGGGTTCCGCGTACGTCAAGCCGGGTTACGCCCCAGTTGGCTCGCAGACCTGCTATCCCCTACCGCGCGCTGAACGGGACAACAACATCAACATGAAGGCGCCCTGATTCCGGCGTCCGACAACTGAACACACAAAGGGCCGGCTTCCACTCGGAAGCCGGCCCTTTGTGCGTCTGCACCGCCGCTCGCGATCAGATCATGATCAGCCCCTGACGCGCGGCAGCCACCACTGCCTCGGCACGGTTGGTCGCGCCGAGCTTGTCATACACCGCGGCCACGTGTGTCTTCACCGTGTGCTCCGTGATCCCGAGCTGCAGAGCCATCGCCTTGTTCGCAAGGCCGCGAGCGAGCAACGTCAGGACTTCCTGCTCGCGAGGCGTAAGAACCACAGGCAGTTCCGCTCGCCGCTGACCAGCGCGCGTGAGCGTCGCCAACTCTGCCGACACCGCGGGTTGCATCACCACCAGCCCACTCGCTGCCGCGCGGATGGCGGCCACGAGTTCCGGCGCGCGAACGTCCAACGGCAACACGGCGCTCGCGCCACCGGCATACGCGTCGCGCCGCACGTCGGAGTCCATCTGTTCGAGAAGCACCACGGTCGGCATGCGCGTCAACTGCCCGTCACGGTCGGCGTCGTCGTACCGCCGCATCACATCGCGCAGCGCTGACTGGAGCGGCGCCCATACCAGCACGTCGATCTCCTCGTGGCTCGCCATCGCGTGCGACGGCGGCTCATCACCACCGTGCTCGAGCGTATCGCCCGCGTCGTCGATCTGCATGTCGGGCTCACCACCGAGCACCGTGCCCAGCGCCGCGCGGAGGACGGACGAGCCCGCGACGATCGCGACGCGAATCATCCGCTCAGCGTCACGCAGCGCGCTTGCTCGCACCGCCGCGCGCCGCGCCGAGATGCACGTCGCACGTGATGCGGTGCCCGCCACGACCAACGTCCAGGCGCAGCGAGCCGCCAGGTCCGGCGTCGCGCAGCAACGACATCAGCTCGCCCTGCGCCGTGAAGGGACGACCCGCGTGCCCCAGCAGGAGATCGCCCTGCATCACGCCACCGCGCGCCGCGGCGCCGTGTGGATCGAGCGTGAGCACCAGGAGTGCAAGCGACGTCGTGGCCGCTCCGGCAGGCATGCGCACCTGCACCGGCCGAAGCTGCACGCCGAGCGACGGCCTCGGCATCGCCGACGCGATGAAGTCGCGTACCGCGTCAACGGAAATGGCGACGCCAAGCCCGCCGGCGATCATGCTGTTCACGCCCACGATGCGCCCGTGCGAATCCGCGAGCGGACCGCCGGAGTTGCCGGGTGCCAGGCGAATGTCGGCCGCGATGTACGGCGAGCGCCGTATATCCGGTGCGGCGTGCACCACGCCCATCGACATCGCGTGCTCCACGCCAAGCGGATGTCCAAGCGCGAGCACCACGTCGCCCGCCCGCAACTGCGATGGCGTCCCGAGACTCGGCGACACCAGCGGTGTGCCGCCGAGGCGCAGCGTGTCGACGACGAGCAGCGCGAGGTCCTTTCGACGGTCGCGCGCCATCACGCGCGCGTCCGCGCGGCGTCCGTCTGCGAGCGTGACGTGCGACGTTGCTCCCGTCGCCACGTGCGCGTTGGTCACGATGGTTCCGTCCGGCGACCACACGATGCCGGCGCCCTGCCCGCGCGCGCCGCGTGTGCGTGCGTCGTGCACGGACACCGTGACCCCGCGCAGCGCGCGAGCGATGGCGTCGAGATCCGCGCCAAGATGTTCGAAGGGCTTCGTCATGATCAACCGCGCTCCGGATGTTCGTCGATGGTGATTTGCAGCTTCAACGGTTGACCGCCGCGAATGATGACGGCCTCGAGCTCGCGTCCGACCGAATCCGGCCCGAGCGCGCTGAAGACGTCGCGCGGATCCTCCATCGCGTCGCCGCCCAGGCCCACCAGCAGGTCGCCGAGGAGAAGGCCCGCGCGATCCGCAGAAGTTCCGGGCTGCACCGAGACGACCATCAGCCCGGAGCGCGGCAGTCGGCCGCCGAGGGGCTCGATGCGCGTGCGCAACGATTCAGGCAGGGGCACCACCTGCGTGCTGATGCCGAGGAAGCCGCGCCGGTTGACGCCGCCGCTTGCGAGCAGCGCCGTGATGACGCGCTCGACCGTCCTGGCAGGGACGGCGATCGCCCCGCCGCGCGTAAGTCCGGATGTGCAGAGTCCGGCCACCGTTCCCGCCGCGGTAACCAGAGGGCTGCCGGAGAATCCGTCGTACACCGACATGTCCAGACGGACGAACTGATCGATGCGCCCGCCGCGATGCGTGCGCCATTCCGGTCCCACGGCGGAGATCACGCCGAGGCTCGCCGTTGCTGCGTCGCCTGGACGGCCCACGGCGAGCGTGAGCTGGCCCACGCTCAGGGGCGCGACGTCGATCGCCGCTGGCGCGCGATCGCTGTCGACGCGCAGGATGCAGAGGTCGGTGGTCGCATCGCGTCCGACGACTCGCGCGCGGGCCTCGGAGCCGTCGTCGAACTTCACGACGATGTCATCGTCCTTCTGCACGGTGTGATCGGCGGCGACGATGAGTCCCGGTCTCCAGAGGACACCCGTGGAGGGAATGCGCCGGCGTGCGCGGATGGCCACCACGGCGTGGGCAGCGCGAACGACGGCGCTGGAGAGATCATTGGAGAGTGCTTCGAGTACGCTGGACATGTGACCGTTTGGACGAGGAAGGCTGAACTCGTGTTCTGAGTCTCGTTGCGCGCTCGATCTGCAACCATCGGCCAAACGGGGGAGGAGCGTGAATTACGAGCTTTGAGCTGTCAGTAACCACGAGTCGGGAGCTCGTAGTTCCTAACCAGCCGACGTGGCACTATCATTTGATGCAGTGGCACGGGGTGCCTGCGCTCGACGGTCGAGCGGAGGCTGAGATTACACCCGTCGAACCTGATCTGGGTAATTCCAGCGAAGGGAGCGTCACTGGCACACGGCGGCAGCGATATCTGGCAGGCGCCAGCATCGTTCCCCAGTGCCCCGCTCCCCCGCGATCACGCGACACATGGGAGCGCGTAGTGCTGACTTTCGCCGTTGCATTCCTTCTCCAGGCCGCGCCGCAGGGCATCGATTCGCTCGCCGCCGACTCTGCGCGCGCACGGCGCGCCACGCTCGAAGCCGTGCAGGTCACGGCCATTCGCGGACGATCGGCGCCGATCTCCGAGAAGACCATCCAGCGTGCCGATATCCAGCGACGGTATACCGGACAGGAAACGCCGATCCTGCTCCAGGCCGCGCCCGGCATTACGGCGTTCTCGGAGAGCGGCTCCGCGTCGAACTACTCGTACATCCGCCTGCGCGGCATCGACCAGACACGCCTCAACATCACGCTCGATGGCATTCCGCTCAACGAGCCGGAAGACCAGGCGCTGTACTTCTCCAACTTCCCCGACTTCTCCAACAGCATCGCGTCGGTGCAGGTGCAACGCGGCGTGGGGTCCAGCACGCACGGCGTCGCGTCATTCGCGGGCTCGGTGAACTTCGAGTCGGTGCCCATCGCGAGCGTGAACCGTGGGGCCGAGCTGCAACTCACGGGCGGATCGTACAACACGTCGCGCGGCAGTGCGGTCTACCAGACGGGACTCACGTCGAGCGGATTCGCGGGCTACGTGCGCGGGTCGGCACAGAAGACCGACGGCTACCGATTCAACTCGGGCAACCGTTCGCGCAGCACGTTTGCCAGCGCCGGCTGGTTCGGTGTGCGCGACGTCGTGAAGGTGAGCCTGCTCGCTGGGTTGTCGTCGAACGAACAGGCATACCTCGCGTCGCCCCTCTCGGTGCTGCGCGCGATTCCGCGCGACAATCCGTACGGCAACGCGCGGCACGAGGCGGTGAACGACCGCTTTCACCAGGACCTGTTGAGCGTCGCGTGGACGCGTGCGCTCTCATCCAGCGCGAGCGTGGCGACGACTGCATATGGCTTCGACGCCGGTGGATGGTACGACGTGCCCGGCAGCAACGGCCTGAGCGACGCCTACCACTACAACCTGCGTTCGCGCTGGGGCGGCATCATCAGCGCGCTCGACTGGGGCGGCGCGGCGTCCTCGGCGTCGATTGGCGTGAACGTCGGCCGCTATCAGCGCGAGCACTGGCTCACGGCGCGCCCTGACCTCCAGGCGCGCTTCTACGACAACAGGGGCCACAAGGGTGAGCAGAGTGCGTTCGCCAAGGGATCCGTTGCGGCGGGACGCGCGACACTCTTTGGCGACGTCCAGCTGCGCACGGTGCAATTCCGCTATCAACCGAGCACGGGCGCAGGAATACCGTCGGCGTCCGTGCGCTGGACGTTCGTGAATCCCAAGATCGGCGTGAGCGCGCCACTCGCGCGCGGGCTGGTGGGCTACGCGAGCGTCGGGATGAATGGCCGCGAGCCGACGCGCTCTGACATGTTCGCCGGTGCAGACGATGTGGACGGCGTCAACGCACCGTCGGTGTTCCCGCTGACCCGCGTGCGTCCGGAAACCGTGTACGACGCCGAGTCCGGCTTCACGTGGCAGCGCTCGACGCTTCGTGCGCAGGCGAACGTGTTCGTGATGCAGTTCCGCAACGAGATCGCGCCCATTGGCGCCGTCAACGAGATCGGCGCGCAGATGCGCAAGAACGTGGAGCGCAGCGTGCGTCGCGGCGTGGAGACGGACGTGGCGTGGCAGGCGGCACCGTCGCTTTCACTCACCGGAAACGTGTCCATCACGGACGCGCGCATCAACGAGTATCGAGATGACGCCACGGGCGGGACGTTTCAGGATGTCACGCCGCTCATGACGCCGAGGCTCGTGAGCAACCAGGGCATTCGCGTAGAGGTCGCGCCATGGCTGTCGTTCGATGCGGACGGCCGGTATGTATCGCGCATGATGCTCACGAATACGAACGACGCCTCGTTCGTCGTGCCGGACAGCTGGTACGCCGACGCCGGCGCGACCTTCCGCGTCGCACGACAGGCCATCCTGGTGCAAGTGCGCAATCTCTTCGACCGGCGCGTCTACACCGGTGGATACCCCGGACCGACCCCCCCGTCGATCTCGTCGGTTGCGATGGAGTCGTACTACTACACACTGGCGCCGAGGAACGTCTCGGTGAACGCGCGCTTCACGTTCTGACCGGTGTTTGCGCCAGCGTCAGGAGCATCACGAGCGATAGGTAGCGTCAGATTTCCAGACGCCGATGTGGGCCGATCCTGGTGCTTCGCTGGCTGCGGCGGTTCGGTATTTTACTGAGCTGGAGACTGGCGACTGACGACCGGTGACTGACCGTTGTCCGCATCCACAGTCAGTCGCCAGTCGCCGGTCGCCAGTTACAATGCTCACGACAAGCGCATCCCCTCGACGGCGCCCTTCGCGAGTTTCCACCGCACCGTCCAGCCGCCGCGAATGATCACCACGCGCGCGTGCTGGCGAGCGAGCTCCGCGCTGAACAGCGCGAACATCGCCTCGCGATCGTGCGGGCGATCGCGGATACCGTCGGCCTCCCACGGGACGTCCACGTCGCAGAGCAGGTACAGCGCGGCAAGCCGCTCGTGCGCGACGCGCTCCAGCCATGGGGACGTCTCGCCGTAGTAGTGGCGCGAATAGACCACGGTGCTGATGAGATCCGTGTCGAGCACGATCGCGCGCGATTTGCTGTGCGCGTGCGCCGCCGCATCCGCCAGCGCGATGTGCTCGCGGGCGATCGGCTCCACGTCTCCCAGCGTGAGAACGCGCGGCGAGCGGTCCGCGTAGAGACGCGCCGCCTCCGGAACCCACACCGTACCGAGCGACGCCGCGAGCCGGCCAGCGAGCGTGGTCTTCCCCGCGCATTCAGGTCCGGTGACGCAGATGCGCACGGTTCGTAGTGGCACGATGTCAGGCCGCTGTGCGCGGTTGCAGCGCCATGGAGCGCTTCCAGTCGATGTAGCCGCGCGCGGCGAGCACGAGGTACACCGCGTACAGCGCCGCCGTCCCGTACAGGCGTTGGTAGATGAACATGCCGACGTAGAGCGCGTCCACACCAATCCAGACGAGCCAGTTCTCGAGCTTCTTCCTCGTCATCATCCATTGCGCCACGAGGCTGGTGCCCGAGAGGAAGGAATCGAGGAGCGGCAGGACGGCGTCGGTGACGCCACGCAGGAATACTCCCAGCGCGGCAGCGCCGCTGATGGCGATGAGGGCGAGGAGCGCGCCCAGTTGCGGAGTGGTGCGCGTGACGCGCAACTCGGTGCGATTCTGGCCGCCGTACAGCCACTGGTACCAGCCGTAGGCACACAGCACGGCGAACACCACTTGCAGCCCCATGCCAGCGTAGAACTTCTGGTGATAGAACACTACGGCGTAGAGCGCAACGGTCACGACGCCGGTGGGCCAGCTCCAGATATTCTGGCGAACGCTGAGGTAGACGCTGATGGCGCCGACCACCGCGGCGATGATCTCGAGAGCGCTCACTGGGTTGCGTGAAGGACGACGCGGAATGCTGCTGCACCAAGATACCGTTGGTGCGCGACACCGCAGTCGCTGCGCTTGTGGCGGACGATACCTGAACGGTATCGTTCGCGGCATGGAGCTACGCCACCTCAGGTACTTCGTCGCGGTTGCTGAAGAGCTCCATTTCGGACGGGCTGCGACGCGACTGCGCATCGCGCAGCCGCCGCTGAGCCGCCAGATCCGCGACCTCGAGCGTGAGATCGGCACCCCACTGTTCGACCGCACGGCGCGCGGCGTCGACCTCACGCCCGCGGGCACTGCCTTCCTGCCGGAGGCGCGCCTCACGCTCGCGCAGGCGGAGCGCGCGCAGCGCACGGCGCAGCGAGCCGCCCGCGGTGAGACGGGCCGCCTGCGCGTCGGCTTCGTGGAGGCTGCGACGCACTCGGGCATCCTGCCGAGCGTGTTGGGCTTCTTTCGGATGCACCTCCCGAGCATCGGGTTGTCGCTGTTCGAGATGGAAGCGATGCAGCAATCGGTGGCGCTGCGCGACGGCCGCGTGGACCTCGGCCTCCTCCACAGCCCGCCGCTCGACGCCGATCGGTGGCTGCGCGTGGAGTCGGTGCACACGGATCCGTTGAACCTCGCCGTTCCGCGCGGGCACCGGCTGGCGGGTCGCGCGCGCTTCATGCTCGCGGATCTCGCCGACGAATCGTTCGTCCTGTTTCCGCGCGACGTCGCGCCGTCGATCTACGACAGCATCATCGCGCGATGTCGCGGCGCTGGCTTCAGCCCTCGTGTCATGCAGGAGGCGGCCGGCTGGCACACGCTGGTGAGCCTCGTGGGCGCGGGGGTCGGCGTCGCGTTCATCCCGAAGTCGCTGCGCCAGTTCAAGCAGCAGGGCGTCGCCTATCGCTCCGTGCAGGATCTCGAGGTGGACGTGGAGCTGTTCGCGGTGTGGAAGCGCGGTGACCGGTCGCCCGTGCGCGAGCGATTCGTCACGGCGCTGCGCGCTGTAGGGCGGACTCGCACGCGGAGCGCCAGGAGCTGACCCCCTACTCTGACCCTTACGCTACGCGACGTTCCGCCGAACCAGCGCCCCCGCGTCCAGCGTCACCGCGCGAGCATGCCCTCCGCGGCCGGACACCGCGCGTGCGAGGAGAACCACGCCGATGCTCGTCAGCACCACGAGCACGAGCCCGCCGCGCAGCGTGACCAGGTTGGCCGCCGCGCCGATGAGCGGCGGGCCGGCGAGCAACCCCGCGTATCCAGCCATCGACACCATGGCGATCGCCGAGCCGGGCACCACACCAGGCGTGCGTGCCGACGCCGCGAGTACAATGGGGAAGATGATCGAGAGTCCCGCGCCCACCGCACCAAAACCGGCGATCACGGCAACTGGATGCGGAACGATGAGTGCCGCCGTGATGCCAGTCGTCGCGATCGCGCCGCCGATCCTGGCCAGTCGCATCGAGCCGAGCTTGGACGTCAGCGTATCGCCAACGGCGCGCCCGATGGTCATCAGGAGCGAAAAGGACGCGAAGCCCGCCGCAGCAAGGCCCGGCCCCGTACCGACCACGTTGCGCAGGTACACCGCGCTCCAGTTCATCATGGCCCCTTCGCCGAACAGGACGAAGAATGCCAGCAGGCCGAGCGCGCTGAGCGCGCGAAGCTGTCCCGGACGCGGCGGACGATTGGGCGCGGCGTCGGTATGCGCGGGCAGCATCCCGGTCGCCGCCCACATCGCACCAACGCAGACGCAGAGACCAACCACGAGCAGGTGAGGCGCCACGCCCGTGCCCTGCGCCGCGACACGTCCGCCGATGACGGCACCGACGAGTCCACCCAGACTGTAGAACGCGTGCACGCGGCCCATGATGGGCTGCACGTACGCCACCTGCACCGCTGCCGCCTGCGCATTCATGGCGACGTCCAGCACGCCATTGGTGAGACCCAGCCCCACCAGCGCTGCGAGCAGCCACGGGAGGCTCGGCGCCAAGGCCGGTAGCGTCAGCGCGCACGCAAAGGCGATTGCGCCCGCGACGGTGACTGGGCGGCTTCCAAGCCGCGCGACCAGGCGACCCGCCACGGGCATAGCGACGATGGCCCCCGCGGACACGCCGAGCAGCGCGATACCGAGCCGTCCGTCGGTGAGGCCGAGCGAACTTTGCACGGCGGGAATGCGAACTGCCCAGTTCGCGGTGCCCGCGCCGGTGAGGAAGAACACGGCGGAGACGGACCAGCGCGCGACCTGCGACGCGCGAGGCTCGCGCAGCGACCGCCCGGTCATGCGCCTACGCGGCCACGATCAGCGGAGACTCGCTCGGATCGGAGCTCGGACGAATGGTCACCCAATCCGTGCGCACCCGATCCCACTCCTGGATCACGAACTCATGTTGCTCGAAGAAGTGGCGAATCTGCGCGGGCTGATACTTCACGATCTCCTCGAGAATCGGCACGAGGACGCTCAGCGCATCGTCGCTGATCACGGTGCGGCGCGCGATCTCCGTGATGTGCCGCGCCGACGACACGGCGATGGTGAGCCCTTCGCCGCGATTGACGTGCAGCATGACGTGGAGGTCGGAGCTGCCGTCGCCGACGTAGACCACACGCTCCCGCGGCACGCCCAGCGCGGTGCGGAGCTGATCGACGGCCGCGACCTTGCCGTATCCCGCCGCGACGCTCTCGATCGACGCAATCTCGCCCGAGTGCGCGTCGTACCCGAGTCGCGTCCCGATGATGTGGCTGGCGGGCACGATGCCCTCGAGCGCCGCCTGGACGATCTCCTCCGGCGCGGCGGACACGACGTAGAAGTCGAAGCGATAGCCGTCGATGCCGGTCGCGAGCATGTCCGGCAGCCGCTCGATGTTGCCCTTGAGCCGGATCCGCCGGCCGACCTCCGCGAGGTCGGCGCTCCGCACCCGGCGATACTCGGGGTCGTGGCGCAGCAGGTATGTCAGCTCCGCGCCGGACTGCACGAGGTTGAGTCGGGACAGCCCCGCGACCTTCTCATCGAATCCGGTGATCCCGAGCATCTCGCTCAGGAGCCTTCCGGAATCGTTGAAGCTCAGCGTCTGGTCGAAATCACTGACGAATAGATAATGCTTGGTCATCTGCCACCTCACGGCCTACACGAGAGTTAGCCGGTTTGCGTGGCATGTCCAAGATAAAATCGGTACAGGCTGATACCAACGAGGTATCGGCCGCGCGACGTCGGCTCACGGAAGTGCAGATCCTTCGCTGCGCTCAGGATGACAAGGGGCTGACCTCGGCCCACGGAAGTGCGGATCCTTAGCTGCGCTCAGGATGACAAGGGGCTGTCCTCGGCCCACGGAAGTGGGGGTGGAAGGATGGGGGCAGGCAGAAAAAAAAAAAAAAA
>JANOIJ010000014.1:0-39373 GCA_031407575.1 Gemmatimonadaceae bacterium
TTCTCGCTGACTGGGCTCGCTGCCTGGGCTATCTTCGAGCGGACGGACGTGAACGCTTCAGTGGGGGACGCGCAGCACATGGCAGGAACGAAGCACGCATATGTCAACGACGAGTACCGCGTCTGGCGGCAATCGTCCGTGAACGTGGCAGGACGAGCGCTGTTGCTCGCGTCGAAGCCGGGTGTGTTCGCGCACGAGAGCGTCGATCCTTCGTCGGTGCTGCTCGCGCAGCACGTGCGCGCCGCCGCCGGCGACGTCGTGGTGCACATGAACTGCGCCAACGGGCTCCTCGGCGCCGCGCTCGCGCTCGGCGGCCAGGCGGGGCGGGTCGTGCTCACCGATCGCAATGTGCTCGCCATCGAAGCGTCGTCGCGAACGCTGGCGGCGAATGGCGTGCGGGACGCGGAGCTTCATGTGGGACACGGCACTCTCGCGCTGCCCGGCGGTCTTGCCGCTGACGTCGTGGCGATCCGAATTCCGCTTGAAAAGCTGGCGCTGCTGCAGTTGCTGCACGACGCACTGGCGATGCTCAAGGCAGGTGGGTTCTGCTACATCGCCGGCGCGACGAATGAGGGAGCGAAGAGTGCGGCGAACACGATGAAGCTGCTGTTCGGCAACGCGACCACCGTGGTGACCGAAGGCGGCCATCGCGTCGTGCGTGCGATCAAGCCGGTGGACATGGTGGCGACGCCAGACGACGCGCCGAACAGCCCATACGTGATGCCCGACATCTTCAATGAGCAGACGCTCGACCTGCGCGGCGAGACATACACGTTTTCCTCGCGCCCTGGTGTGTTCTCGTGGGATCACCTCGACGAGGCCACCGCGACGCTCGTCGAGCACATGGACGTCCGCCCTGGCGATCGCGTGCTGGACCTCGGATGCGGATACGGCGTCCTCGGCGTGGTCGCGGCGCATCGTGCCGGCGGACCGCATCCCGTCACGATGGTGGACGTGGATTCCGAAGCCGTGCGCTCCGCCACGCGCTCCGCGCACGCGGCCGGCCTCTTCACTGCCCGCGTCCTCGGCAGCGACATCGCGTCGGCGGTGCTGCAAGAGCGCTACGACCTCGTCGTCACCAACCCGCCGTTTCACGTGGGAAAGACGACCGACCTGAGCGTGCCGATCCAGTTCATCGCCGATGCGTTCACCGTACTGGCGCCTGGCGGCCGGCTGAACCTCGTCGCGAATCGAACGCTCCCCTACGAGGGCGCGATCACGTACCTCTTCGGCAACATCACCACCGTGCACGACGGCCGGCGCTTCAAGGTGCTCTCGGCGGTCAAGCCCGCGTGAAGATCATCAAGTACCTCGCCAACCTCGGCTACGGCACACGCCGCGAGGTCACGCAGGTGGTGCAGCGGCACCTCGTGACCCGCCGCGATGGAAGCATCGTCCGCGATGGCGACCGCTTCGAGCACGACGACCTGCTGGTCGAGGGCAAGCCACTGGATCCGCCGGCTGGTACGGTGATCATGCTCTTCAAGCCGGTGGGCTTCGTGTGCTCCACGAAAGACGCGAGCCGCCTGATCTACGAGCTCTTGCCGCCGCGATTCCTCAACCGATCGCCAGTGATGGCGCCGGTGGGCCGGCTCGATCGCGACACGTCGGGGCTGCTGCTCATCACCGATGACGGGAAGGTCAACCATCGGCTGACGTCGCCGCGCGCGCACCTGCCCAAGGTGTACGACGTGCAGCTCGCCACCGACCTCCGCGGCGACGAGGAAGCGCTGTTCGCGAGCGGGACGCTGATGCTGGACAGCGAGACCACGCCGCTCCGCCCTGCGGCGCTCGAAGTGCTGGGACCACGCGCGACGCGGATCACTCTGCACGAGGGGCGCTATCACCAGGTACGCCGGATGTTCGCCGCGGCGGGGAATCGCGTCGACGCGCTGCACCGGCGCGCAATAGGCGGACTCGAGCTGACGGGACTCGAGTCGGGCCAGTGGCGGGTGGTCACCCCCGAGGAGCTGGCTGGGCTGCTCCAGTAGGCCCGGGACGGGGACGACGGCCGAGTGGGCGCCGCCGCCATCGAGCATTGCAGCGCGAGCCGGCGCGTGCCGATACTCATTATCGTGGCGCGCGCGTGCGCCAGATGCTACCCGGGTTGTTGCCCACCCAGTCTCCGCCTCGCGCCGTGACCCAGCAGTCCTGGAACGTTCGATGTACCCGGTGCCGTGGCGTGCGCGAGGTGACCCCGCGCCGCAGTCGGGGATTCGCGTGACGCGCGTCCTGATCGTCGACGACAAGGAGGAGAACCTCTTCTACCTGCGGGCGCTCCTCACGAATGGCGGCTGCACCGTGCAGGTCGCGCGCAACGGCGTCGAGGCGCTCTTCAGGGCGCAGGAGCAGCTGCCTGAGGTCGTCATCTCCGACCTTCTCATGCCACTCAGGGACGGCTACACGCTCCTCCGCCGCTGGAAAGCCGATGATCGCCTTCGGCAGGTGCCGTTTATCGTCTACACCGCGAACTCCACGAATCCGAAGGACGAAGCGCTGGCGCGCCAGTATGGCGCGGACGTCTTCGTCCTCAAGCCCAACGCACCGGACGAGTTCCTCGCCCGCCTGCGTGAAGTCTGCGCGAACGCGCCCGCGACGGTACCGCGTCGGGCCAGCACGCCGCCGGCACCAGCGGGAGCTCTGTTCGACGGGTTCGAGGAATCACTCGTCCGGACCGGTGAGTTTTCCGCCGCGCGCCGGCCCTCAAGTGTCGCGCCCGACGCCGGTGTCGCCGGAAGACGAGCGGATGAGGCGGCGCTACGAGCAAGTGACGCCGACTTCCGCAGCCTTGCCGAGGCGATGCCGCAGATCGTGTGGATCGCGCGCGCGGACGGCTGGAACACCTACCTCAACCAGCAATGGGTGGACTACACCGGGCTCACGATCGAGGAGAGCGCGGGACACGAATGGACCACGCCGTTTTACCCCGAGGATCAGGAACGCGCCCGGAGCGCATGGGAACGCGCAGCGGTGGCCGGTGGCACCTACTCCGTCGAGTGCCGAATGCGACGCAAGGACGGCGTGTATCGCTGGTGGTTGATTCGCGGCGTTCCGGTGAAGCACGACGACGGAAGCATTGCCAAGTGGATCGGCACCTGCACCGACATTCAGGACCTGAAGGTCGCCGAGCTGGAGATTGTCCGGGTCAACCGCGCGCTCACGATGCGGAGCAGCTGCAGCGAGGCGCTCCTCCACGCGCAGGATGAGCATAGCCTGCTCGAGCAGATCTGCCGGATCGCCGTGGAGCAAGCGGGCTATCGCATGGCGTGGGTGGGGTATGCGCAGGACGACGGGCCGCGCTCGATTACGCCGATCGCGCATGCGGGCGTCGAGGACGGCTATCTCTCCGAGATCAAGGTGTCGTGGGACGAGAACCGGCTGAACGGCCAGGGCCCTGGCGGTCGGGTGATTCGCACGGGCGAGCCCGTTATCGCCGACGACCTCTCGCTCGATCCCACATATGCGCATCTCACAGAGGCCGCGCGGCGGCGGCGCTATCGTGGCGCGACCGTCCTGCCACTCTCCGATGGCGCGCGCACGTTCGGGCTGCTGTCGCTGCACTCTGCCGAGGCCAGCACGACCACGCCCGACGAGCTCACGCTACTGCGAGACATGGCGCGGAACCTCGCGTTCGGTATCGTGAACTTGCGCGCCCGCGCGGAGCAACAGCGTCTCCAGACGGCCGTGTTCAAGGTGGCCGCCGGAGTGTCCGCCGCGTCCGGCGCAGCGTTCTTCGAACAACTCACGCGCAACATGGCGGAAGCGCTCGGCGCGGATGCGGGCTTCATCGCCACGCTGTTGCCCGGCGAACCGTGCATGGCGGAGACCGTGGCGGCGGTGATCGATGGCGCGGCGCACGAGAACTTCGAGTTCGTCGTGGCCGGCACGCCGTGCGATCCACTGTTCGCCGCCGATCTCAGCGTCATCACCGAGCACATCGCGGACGACTTTCCGCACTTTCCGTCGTTCCTGGCGCTGGGCGCGCAGGGGTTCGTCGGCAAGCGGCTCGACAGCTCGACGGGCGAGCCGCTTGGCTTCCTGTTCGTCGTGTTCCGCTTCAAGCCGACACACGTCGAGCTGATCACGTCCACGCTGCAGATCTTTGCGGCGCGCGCCGCCGCCGAGCTCGAACGGCAGCGGACGGACGCGCAGATCAGCGAGCAGGCGGCGCTGCTGGACACGGCCCACGAGGCCATCCTGGTGATGGATCTCTCGGATACCATCATCTACTGGAATCGCGGCGCCGAGCGCACCTACGGCTGGACCGCCGCGGAGGCACTCGGCAAGAACGCCGACGAGTTGTACAGGAAGGATCCCGCACCGTATGCCGAGGGCCGAGCGACACTGCTGGCGACGGACGCGTGGACGGCCGAGTTGACGCAGCGCACCAAGGACGGACGCGACATCACGGTGAGTGTGCACTGGACGCTCGTGCGCGACGCGGAGGGACGGCCAAAGTCGATTCTCGCCATCAACACCGACGTCACCGAGACGAGGAAGATGGAGTTGCAGTTCTTCCGCGCGCAGCGGATGGAGAGCATCGGCACGTTGGCGAGTGGCATCGCGCACGATCTCAACAACGTGCTCGCGCCCATCCTCCTGGCGGTTGAAACACTGAAGGAGGTGGTGACGGACGAGGAGGACATCGGACTGCTGAATACCCTGCAGACCTCCGCGCAGCGTGGGGCAGAGCTCGTGCGGCAGGTGCTCACGTTCGCGCGCGGCGTCGAGGGCAAGCGCATGACGGTCAACCTCCTGCCCGTGCTGTCGGAGCTGGTCCAGGTGGCGAAGGACACCTTCCCCAAATCCATCGACGTGCGCTTTGTGGCGGGACGCGAACCCTGGACGGTCACCGGGGATCCCACGCAGATGCACCAGGTCTTTCTGAACCTGTTCGTCAATGCGCGCGACGCGATGGCGGACGGCGGCACGCTCACGACGCGGATGGAGAACGTCACCATCGACGACACCTACGCTGCGATGAATCCGGGCTCGATTCCGGGTGCGCACCTCAAGGTGACGGTCAAGGACACGGGCACCGGAATTCCGCAGGACATCCGCGACCGCATTTTCGAGCCCTTCTTCACCACCAAGAAGATTGGCGACGGCACGGGCCTCGGCCTGTCCACGACCATGGCCATCATCAAGAGCCACGGTGGGTTCATCCACGTGTACAGCGAGCTGGGAAAGGGAACGGAGTTCCGGGTCTACTTGCCGGCGAACGCCGTGAACGTGGTGGCCGAAGAGGTCACGATGGAACAGACGCGGTTGCCGGCCGGCCAGAACGAGCTGATTCTCGTCGTCGACGACGAGGCCGCCATTCGTCGCGTGGCACAGCGCACCCTGGAGCGGTTCGGCTATCGCGTGCTCCTCGCCGCCAACGGTGCGGAGGCCGTGGCCATCTACGCGCAGCGGGGCAATGAGATCGCCGCCGTGCTCACCGACATGGCGATGCCCGTGATGGACGGCCTGGCCACGATCCTCGCGCTTCGCGCGCTGGACCCGGGCGTCACCGTGATCGCGTCGAGCGGCCTGTCATCCCGTGGGAGCGTGGCCGGGGCGCTCGGGGCCGGCTTCGAGTTCTTTGTGCCCAAGCCATACACAGCGGACGCCATGCTCACGGTGCTGCACCGCGCGTTGCACCCCACGACGCCGCGCTGACGGCGCATGGGCATCGCCTTTCCGGCATCCAGCCGATCGTTCGACAGGCAGGGCAAGTCCCCGCGAATGGACTGGCGACCACGCTCGCGGCGATGTGCGCCACTGTGCGTTCGCAGGGTAATGGCCGCGCGCGCCAAAGCCACGAGATTCGTTCATGGCTATCGCATCGCGTGTGTTCCCAGAGCAGGACTACCCGCATCAGCGTACCACCGGCGCGGTGATCGCGGCGGCACATGCAGTTCACTCGGAGCTGGGATACGGTTTTCTCGAAGCCGTCTACCGGCGCGCGCTCGCGATTGAACTGCGTCACATGAAATTCACCGTCCACCTCGAGCGTCGATTCGACATCGCGTACCGAGGTGAGCCAGTGGGCGCGTACAGGTCTGATCTTGTGGTGGAGTCGAGCGTGATCGTCGAGGCCAAGACGGGGCTGTTGCCGGATCCTGTCGCGCCGGCGCAAACGCTCAACTACCTGCGTGCATCGGGGCTCGATGTGGGTCTCATTGTACAGTTCGGGCCCAGTCTAACGATCAAGCGGCTCGTGCGTCGCCACGATGATCGAGATGGCGGCGTGCTCACACAGCTGTAGGCCCGCGAAGCAACTGTCGAGGGGGAACGTCGGCAACGTGTGGGAATCCAGACGGCGACCGCAGCCCGCGCTGACGCGACGACGGTAAAACCAGACCGCGAACGCTGAAGGCGCTGACACTGCGCACGCTGAAAGCGCTGCAACTGCACAAAGCAGCGATAGGAACACAGCAGCGGCAAGTGTCAAGAGTTACGCTATGGAGTCCGACGCACTTTCGTCAACGTCAAACGCCGGTGCAGCGACGTTCTGCGTGCGTCGTGTCAGCGCCTTCAGCGTTCGCCGTCTGGGTCTATCGCCGTCTGGTCTTGTTGGCGTCTGGGCCTATCGCTGTCAGGCTTCTCCCTGTCCGGGCTTACCGCCGCTTGGGGCCCATCGTCGGCCTCACGCAGACCCAGCCGACAACGTCAATGACCGCGACGACGTCTCCGCTCGAACACGCGCGATGAACGCATCCACCGCCACCGGCGCGGGCTTCTGCCCCTCCCCCGCCCCGCGCGTGTTCACCGCCACCTGATCGGCCTCGGCCTCGCGGCGCCCCACCACGCACATGTACGGCACCTTCATTCGCGCACCTTCAGCCACGCGATACTTGAGCGTCTCCGAGCGATCATCCAGATGCGCCCGAATGCCCGCCGCAAGCATCCGCTCGACGATCGCCGCGGCCACCGGCGCCTGGTCGTCCGTAATCGGCAACACGCGCACCTGCTCCGGTGCGAGCCACGTGGGAAACGCGCCGGCGAAGTGCTCGATGAGGATCGCGATGAAGCGCTCGAACGAGCCGCTCACCGCGCGATGGATCACCACGGGACGGTGCGTCGTGTTGTCGTCGCCGGTATAGGTCAGGTCGAACCGCTCAGGCGCCGCGTAGTCCAGCTGGATCGTGCCCAGTTGCCACGCGCGGCCGATGGAATCGGTGACGTCGAAGTCGATCTTCGGCCCATAGAATGCGCCGTCGCCCTCCTTGAGGGCGTACGACTTGCCCGTCGCCTCGAGCGCCGACTTGAGCGCGCCCTCCGCGCGGTCCCACATCGCGTCGTCGCCGATCCGCGTCTCGGGACGCGTCGCGAACTTCAGTGTGGCCGTGAGGCCGAACGACTCGTAGTAGCCGAGGATGAAGTCCATCAGGAACTTCACCTCGGCCACGATCTGGTCTTCACGCAGGAAGACGTGGCAGTCGTCCTGCGCAAACTGGCGGACGCGCGTAAGACCGGACAGCGCCCCCGTCACCTCGTTGCGGTGCAGCACGTCGAACGTGACGTAGCGCTTGGGCAGCTCGCGATACGAGTGCTTCTTCGAGAGGTACAACAGGTAGTGCGACGGGCAGTTCATCGGCTTGAGCGACATGTCGTGCTCGCCCGTCTCGACGTCGAGCACGAGGAACATGTTCTCCTTGTACTTGCCCCAATGGCCCGATAGCTCCCACAGCCCCTTGTTGTACAGGAGCGGTGTCTTGATCTCGGCGAAGTCGCGCTGCTGCCGCTCGCGGACATAGTCCACCAGCAGGTTGTACAGCGTCGTGCCGCGCTCGGTCCAGAACGTCGCACCTGGCGAGAACGGGTGCAGCATGAACAGGTCGAGCTCCTTGCCCAACCGCCGATGGTCGCGCTTCTTCGCCTCTTCGATGCGGAAGAGGTGCGCGTCCAGTTCGTCCTTCTTGAAGAAGGCCGTGCCGTAAATGCGCTGGAGCATCTGCCGCTTCTCGTCGCCCCGCCAATACGCCGCGGCCGAGGTCAGGAGCTTGAAGTGCTTCAGCCGGCCGGTGTCCGGCACGTGCGGCCCGCGACAGAGGTCGATGAACGGCCCGTCCGTGTAGGTCGAGATGATCTCCGCCGGATCCGTAAAATCATCGAGACGCTCGAGCTTGAGCGGATCGTCCACGAAGCGCTTCCTCGCCTCGATGGCGTCCACCTCCTCTCGCACGAACGGGTACTTCTCCTGCACCACCTTGCGCATCTCGGCTTCGAACGCGGCGAGGTCGTCCGGGGTGAATGGCGTCTTCACCTCGAAGTCGTAGTAGAAGCCGTCGTCGATGGCCGGACCAAATCCGATCTTCGCGTCCGGACGCAGGCGACGCACAGCAGTCGCCAGCACATGCGCTGCGGAGTGCCGCAGCACCGCCACCGCCTCCGCGTCGCGCTCCGTGATCACCCTGAACGCGCCGCCAACACGCAGCGGCGTCATGAGATCCTGGACCTCGCCGTTCACGGACACGGCCACCGCCGCCATGAGCAGTCGCTCGCCGATGGAGCGCACGACGTCCGCCGGCAACGTGCCCGCCGGCACGGTCCGCGTCGCACCGTCTGGCAACACGAGGGTGACGTCGGTGCCGGTTGCGGCAAGGCCGGACGGTTCGGAGCGGTCGATCATCTGCGCGTGGTGGGAGTCAGCCGAGCAGCGGCGTCAACAGCCGTGCATACCGGAAATACAGCACAATGCCGACGATGATGCCGATCCACACCAGCACCCAGAACAGCACGCGGCGCAGTGCAATCGGTTCATCCGCGATTTGCGAGTCTACTGGTCTGAGAATTCGCGAGATGCGCACGCGCCGGTCGATGAATGGAAAACTCGGGCCTTCTTCTTGCACCGCGTTCGCGGAAAATTCTCCTGCAAGCTATCCTTGCGGCAGACCCTTCGCCACAGGCTTTCCGCTATGTCATATCTGCGCTTTCGGGACGAGGACGATTCGTCTGTTACGGGCACGGTCGCGAGCGTGCTCCTCGGTGCCGTTGCCGGCTTTGCGGTCGGCATGTACGTCGCACAGCGTGTCGGCGGCTTCAGTGGCCTCACCGCCAGGTTGCGTAGTCGCGGTGCCGCCGGCGCCGTCCAGTCCGAGACGACCCCCGCCGTGGCTGACGACTTCGCTGACTACGACGAGTACGAGGACGACGAGATCGAGGATCAGCAGGAGGCGACGGGCCTCGAGGAGCACGTCCTCGAAGCATTCCGCAACGACCCCATCTTGAGCGAGCGCGCCATCGACATCGGCGAGATCGGCGAGACGACCATCGAATTGTCGGGCTGGGTCTCCACGGAAGAAGAGTCGGCGCTCGCCGTCACCATCGCGCGCGGCGTGCCCGGGGTCGACACGGTGCTCAACCGCATCGCCATTGGCGACGAGGAAGATCGCGTCGCCGATCACGCGCGGCTCTTTGCCGAAGGTGATGACGCACACACCGAGGCACATTGGGATGGCCATACCGTCGGCACCGGGCGCCGTCGCCAGGGCAATTCCGCCGAGATGGATCGACACACCGATCCGCGCGTCGACCTCGCCGAGAAGTGGACCAGCGCCGACGCCGAGATTCTCGAGGCGGCGGACGACATCGGCGACATCGCCGCCGAGCGCCGGCAGCGCGACAAGAAGGCGATGAAGGGAGACCGCGCCGGCGGCTCGGCCATCGCGCCGGGCGGCGTGCCCAAGGCCGATCACGTGTCGGACCCGGGCTAAGCTTGGTAGCGTGAGAGCACGAGTTAACTTGCGCGGGTGATCTCACCAACCGAAGACGATTTCCCCGCGCAATACGATCCCGCATCCACCGAGGCCGCCATCTATCAACGATGGCAGCAGGCGGGATGCTTCACGGCCGATGCGTCGCGCTCGTCACGCATCGGCGGCCACCGCGAGCCGTACGCGCTCGTCATGCCGCCGCCGAACGTCACCGCCATCCTGCACGTCGGCCATGGACTGAACAACGCGGTGCAGGACGTCCTCGTGCGCTGGGCGCGCATGAAGGGGCTGGAGGCGTTGTGGCTGCCCGGCACCGACCATGCTGGCATCGCCACGCAGAATGTCGTCGAGAAGCAGCTCGCGAACGAGGGACTCTCCCGCGCCGACCTCGGGCGCGAGAAATTCGTCGAGCGCACCGTCGCGTTCGTCGAGGAGACGGGCGGCGCCATCCTCCAGCAGCTCAAGGCCATCGGCGCGTCTGCCGACTGGTCGCGCACCGCGTACACGTTCAGCCCCGAGCTCAGCGTCGCCGTGCGCGAGGCGTTCGTGCGGCTGTACGAGCGCGGCCTCATCTATCGCGGCCATCGCGTCATCCACTGGTGTCCGCGCTGCCTTACGTCGCTCTCCGACGAAGAGGCCGAGGGCCGCGAGACCACCGGCGCGCTCTATCATATCTCGTATCCGCTCGCGGACGACCCGTCGCGCAGCATCACCGTCGCCACCACGCGGCCGGAGACGATGCTCGGCGACGTCGCCGTCGCGGTGAATCCCGCCGACGAGCGCTACCAGGCGCTCATCGGCCACGGCGTGGTGCTGCCCATTCTCGGGCTCAACATTCCGGTCGTCGCCGACGACTACGCGGATCCGGCGTTCGGCACTGGCGTCGTCAAGATCACGCCGGCGCACGACGCCAATGACTTCGAGGTGGGCCGCCGACACGAGCTGCCCGCGCCCATCGTCATCGACCAGTTCGGCGTGATGAACGAAGGGATGGACGCCAAGGGACGCGTGCCCGCCGACCTCCAGGGCGTGGATCGGTTCGACGCGCGCGCGCGCGTGGTTGCGCTGCTCGACGCGGCCGGCCGGCTCGTGAAGAAGGAGACGCACACGCACAGCGTTCGGCACTGCTACCGCTGCGAGACCGTCGTGGAGCCTCGCCTCAGCGACCAGTGGTTTGTCCGCATGCAACCGCTCGCCGTGCCCGCGCTCGAGGGCGTGCGCTCCGGTCGCGTGCGACTGTTGCCCGACAAGTGGGTTGGGGTGTACGAGCACTGGATGACCAACATCCGAGACTGGAACATCTCCCGACAGATCTGGTGGGGACATCGCGTCCCCGTCTGGTACTGCGCGGATTGCGACGCGCCCAACAACGTCATCGCCAGCCGCGAGGATCTCACGGCGTGCCCGCACTGCGGGAGCGCCGTGGTGCAGGACGAAGACGTGCTCGACACCTGGTTCTCCAGCGGCCTCTGGCCGATGTCCACGCTCGGCTGGCCGAACGAGAAGTCAGCCGACCTGAAGGCGTTCTATCCCACAGACGTGCTGGTCACCGCGCCGGAGATCCTGTTCTTCTGGGTCGCCCGCATGATCATGCTCGGCTACGAGTTCATGGGCGACGCGCCATTCCACAGCGTCTACCTGCACGGCACCGCGCGCGACACGCAGGGCCGCAAGATGTCCAAGTCGCTCGGCAACGGCATCGATCCGCTCGACGTCACGCGCCTCTACGGCGCCGACGCGCTGCGCTACACGCTCATCGCCGGCATGGGCCTCGGCGCTGACGTCATGCTCGACCCCGACGATCTCGACAAGTCGTTCGCGACCGGACGCAACTTCGCGACGAAGCTCTGGAACATCGGCCGCTTCCTGTTGATCAACGCCGGCTCTGCCGCCGTCACGCCGCTCGATGAGGTGAACAACCTGAGCCGCGCCGATGCGTGGATCCTCGAACGGCTCGACGTCGCCATTCGCGAGTGCGATCGCGCCATCGGTCCGGTGAAGCCGGTCGCCGGCACGTGGACTGACGACGAACGCGCTGCGGGGTTGCGGTTGAACGAGTATGCCGAGACGGCTCGCCGCTTTGTGTGGAACGAGTTGGCCGACTGGTATCTCGAGGCGTCCAAGGCGCGCCTGGCCACGGCCGGCGACGACCAGCAAGTCGCGCGGTCCGTCCTGGTGCACGTGTTCGACCGCGCGCTGCGCCTGCTGCACCCCATCGTGCCGTTCGTCACGGAGGCACTCTGGCAGCGCCTGCCCGGTCACGTGGACGGAACGTTCCTCGCCACCGCGTCGTGGCCGGTCGTGCGCACGTCGGG
The DNA here is from genome assembly GCA_031407575.1 of Gemmatimonadaceae bacterium. GTDB lineage: Bacteria > Gemmatimonadota > Gemmatimonadetes > Gemmatimonadales > Gemmatimonadaceae > AG11. The sequence continues at coordinate 12,017 of JANOIJ010000014.1, forward strand.
CGACGCACGCGCCGCCGACTTCGACGTCATTCGCGAAATCGTCGACGCCATGCGCCGCGTGCGCTCCGAGTACGTCATTCCGCCCGGCAAGATGATCGACGCCTTCATCGTCGCGGCACCCGTCGCGCGACAGATGCTCGGTGAGGAGTCCGCGCTGCTGGAGAAGCTGGCGCGCACGTCGCTGGCGTTCGTGGACGCAGCACCCCAGGGCGCGGCAGCCAGCGTCATCCTGTCCGGCGGCACGGAGTTGATCGTCCCCCTCGCGGGCCTCATCGACGTCACGAAGGAATGCGAGCGTCTCCGCACCGAGCTCGCGAATCTCGAGAAGCAGTTGTCCGCGCTCGAAGCCCGTCTGGAGAATGCGGGCTTCACCGCGCGCGCACCCGCGCACGTCGTGGACGCCGAGCGCGCCAAGCGCGACGAGTGGACGACGCGTCGTGGCATGCTCCGCACACGGATCGAGGGGCTGTGCGGCGCCACCTGATCGCCCTGGTCGCCGTGCTCACGGCGTGCGCATCCGTCTCCGCTCCGCCTGGCGGCCCCGAGGACAAGCTCCCGCCCAAGCTCCTCCGCGTCACGCCCGATACGAACGCGGTGAACGTCACGGCCGATGCGGTGAGCTTCTACTTCGACGAGACCATCAACGATCGCGGGACCGGACCACAGGAGGTGGACGCATTCTTCCTCGTCTCTCCCTCCGACGGCGCCGCGCGCGTGAGCTGGCACCGCAGTCGCATCGACGTCCGGCCGCGCAGGGGATTCCGGCCCAACACGGCGTACACCATCCAGATGCTGCCCGGGCTCGGCGATCTCCGCAGCAACGTGATGAAGGGTGGCGCGACGTTGGTGTTCTCCACGGGTGCAACCATTCCGACGGATCGCATCACAGGCATCGCCTTCGACTGGGCCGCCGAGCGACCCGCGGCGAATGCCTTCATGGAAGCAATCACGCCTGACAGCATCACCTACCTGGCGCAGGCGGATTCCGTGGGCCGCTTCAGCCTCGGCCCACTGGTGCCGGGCTCGTACCTCGTGCGCGCGATCATCGACCAGAACAACAATCGCGCGCTGGATCGGTCCGAGGCGTATGACTCGGTGCGGATCACCGTACCGAGCGGCGCACTCGAGCTGCGTGCGGTGCAGCGAGATACGCTACCGGCGCGGCTGCTCACTGTCGCGTCCTCGGACTCGCTGACGCTCGATGTCACGTTCGATCGCCTGCTCGAGCCTCGCCAGGACTTTGCGGCGACAGCGTTCCGGCTCGTCGGACCCGACAGCGCCGTCATCCCCATCACGAGCGTGCTCACGCCGCGCATGAAGCGCTCAGCCGACAGTGTCGCCATGATCAGGACCGCCGACTCGGTGCGGCGCGCAGACTCGCTGGCCGGCACGCCGCTCCAACCCATCGCGCCGCCGGTCGTACCACTTGTGCGCGTGGGTGCGGCTCCGCCACCAACGCCATCGATTCCTGCGCCGTTCCTCGCTCTGACGCTGACGCTCGGGCGGCCGCTGCCGCCCAACACCGCTTATCGATTGTCTGCGACGGGAATCCTGTCGTTGAGCAACCGCACGCAGCCGAGCGAACGCAGCTTTACGACGCCTCGTCCGCTTCCGCCCCAGCCGACGGACTCGGCGCGCACGGCACGGCCACCGGCGCCGGCAACGACTCCACCTACTCGCCCGCCGCGGCTGCGATGACCGACGCCCGCCGCACGCTGCCGAGTGTGAGCGCGCTGCTCGAGAGCGACGGCGTGCGCGTGCTGCTCGACGCCGTGCCGCGCGGCGTGGTGGTAGCCGCAATACGCGACGCGGTTGGGCATGCTCGCGCGAACGCTCCACCCGTGCCGCCCACCGGCGACGAATGGACACGCGCCATCACCGAGCGCGTCGGACTTGCCCAGCGGCCGTCGCTGCGACCGGTGATCAACGCTACCGGCATCGTGTTGCACACGAACCTCGGCCGAGCACCGCTGCCCACCGTGGCCCTCGACGCCATCGCGCGTGCCGCGTCCGGCTATAGCAATCTCGAGTTCGACTTGGACGCCGGCGCCCGAGGATCACGGTACGTCCACTGCGCGTCGCTGCTGTGCGAGCTCACCGGCGCAGAAGACGCACTGGTGGTGAACAATTGCGCCGCGGCGCTGGTGCTCGCACTCAACACAGTGGCAGACGGCCGCACTGCCCTGCTCTCGCGCGGCGAGCTGGTGGAGATCGGTGGCAGCTTTCGCGTCCACGAGATCATGGCAAAGAGCGGCGCGCGCCTGCGCGAGGTGGGCGCGACGAATCGCACGCACCTCGCCGACTACGCGCGCGCCATCGACAGTGAGACCGGCGCCATCCTCAAGGTGCATCGCAGCAATTTCTCCGTGGAGGGTTTCGTCGCCGAAGTGTCGGTGCGGGACCTCGTCCCGGTCGCGCAGCCGCATGACATCCCCATCGTGCACGACTTGGGCAGCGGCCTCCTCATCTCGCTCCACGAGATGGGGCTCGGCGGCGAGCCTACGGCGCGCGAGGCGCTCGAGGCCGGCGCGAGCATCGTGGTGATGAGCGGCGACAAGTTGCTCGGCGGTCCGCAGGCGGGAATCATCCTCGGCGCGTGGCCCTACCTCCGTGCGATGCGCGAGAATCCGCTGGCGCGGTCGTATCGCGTCGACAAGCTCACGCTGGCTGCGCTGGAAGCGACGCTCGCGCTTTATCGCGATCCCCAACGCGCGAAGCAGGAGATTCCCGCGCTCGCGCTGCTCGGCGCAAGCGAGGACGTCGTGCGCGCGCGCGCGGCGCGCGTAGCCAATGCGCTGCGCGCGGGCGGGGTGCCCTGCGATGTGATCGCGAGCGTGTCGAGTGTGGGTGCGGGCGCGTTTCCGCGTGCCGAGCTGCCAAGTGCCGCGGTCGTGCTCGAGGGCAGCGCGGACCGATGGGCTACGGCGTTGCGCGCTGGGGAGCCCGCCGTGGTTGGGCGCTCGAATGAGGGTCGCCTGCATCTCGACCTTCGCGCAGTTTCCGACAGCCAGACGGCGGCGCTCGCCGCCGCGGTGCTGTGCGCGAGGCCGCGTGACTGAGCGGCTCAGCCGCAAGGCGGCGATGCTGGATCGCGACGGCACAATCATGGTGGACACCGACTACACGCGCGATCCCGCCCATGTGCAACTCCTGCCCGGTGCGGCCGGCGCAATCCGCGCACTCGCTGCGGCGGGATATCCCTCGATCGTGATGACGAACCAGTCCGGCATCGCTCGGGGCCTGGTGTCGCTCACGCAATACCGCGCTGTGCGGCGGCGGTTGCACGAGCTGCTCGACGCGGAGGGGGCGTCGATCGCGGACACGTTCACCTGCCCGCATCATCCGGATGTTCATGGGCCGTGCGGATGTCGTAAGCCCGGCTCCGCGCTGTACGAGCGCGCGGCCGCCGTGCACGGACTGGATCTCTCGCGGTGCCTGTTCATCGGCGATCGCCATCGCGACGTCGCGCCTGGTCTCGCCGTCGGCGCGCGAACGGCGCTGGTTCGCTCGGCCCGCACGGACGAGCACGACCTCGCGCTGGTGGCCGAGGCAGGCGTGCCCATCGTGGCGAGTCTCGCCGAGGCCGTGGCGATGCTGGTCACGCCGGGCGGGAAATGATTGTTGGAGCGGCGAAGTGTGTCGTCCCGAACGATGTGAGGGACCTGCATGCGGTGGGGTCAGAGTCGGGGTCAGAGTCGGGGTCAGAGTCGCGTCGCGGAAATCCGGAGCGCGGCACTACAGCGGAGCCGATCGGAACCAGTGCAACGCGACGCTTGGGACGCTCCACCCGCACCCCCGCACCGATGCACGCATGCACGCGAGTCGTTCACCTCGTGCGCCCGTCCCGTTGCGGTCTGAGCGTAGCCGGCCGTTTCCGTCGCATCCGTTCAGACCCGTTTTCGCGCCGTTCACCGCGGAGTGATCCCCGTGACTCGCACCGCAGGCAGTGTTCAGCAGGCCACGCCACATGACGCGCGCACGCATCGCCGTGCTGGCCAGTGGCAGCGGATCCAACCTCCAGGCGCTCATCGATCACCTCGCCGCGCTCGGTGATTCCCGCGGGGGCGACATCGTGCTCGTCGCCTCTGATCAACCCGCCGCGCGCGCACTCACCCGCGCCGCCGACGCCGGCATCACCGCCGCGACCGTCGCGTCGCGCTCGGCGCCTGAGGGCACGCCACTCGATCTCCTGCTCGAGCAGCATCGCGTCGACATGCTCGTGCTTGCCGGCTACCTGCGGCTCGTGCCCGCGGATGTCGCGCGCCGGTTCGCCGGACGATTGCTCAACGTGCACCCAGCGCCACTCCCGATGTTTGGCGGGTCGGGCATGTATGGTCTGCGCGCCCATCGCGCCGTGCTGGCCGCGGGCGCGCAGGCAAGCGGACCCACCGTGCACTTCGTCGACGAGGAGTACGACCGCGGTCCCACCATCGCCCACTGGCCCGTGCCCGTCCTCCCTGGCGACGACGAACACTCACTCGCTGCGAGAGTGCTGCGCGCGGAGCACCTCCTCTTTCCACGCGTCGTGCAAGCGGTGGCCGCGGGCGAGGTGGCCCTGCGCGACGATGGACGCGTGTCGCCGCTGTACCTGCGCAACCCGCTGCCCGTGTTTCAACCCGAACTCGATGATGAATCGCTTGCCGCACTGCTGGATCATGCCCACTCTCGACTCAGCCGCTAATGCCTGTCGCCCTCCTCTCCGTTTCCGATAAATCCGACCTCATTGATTTCGCCCGCGGGCTGACCACGCTCGGCTGGGACCTTCTGTCCACCGGCGGCACGGCGAAAGCCCTGCGCGACGCGGGCATCACCGTGCGCGACGTGAGCGACGCGACGCAGTTCCCCGAGATGCTCGACGGGCGCGTGAAGACGCTGCATCCCGTCGTGCACGGCGGCCTGCTCGCGCGACGCGACCTGCCCGAGCACATGGCCGCCATCGCGGAGCACGACATCGCGCCCATCGACCTCGTGGCGGTCAATCTCTATCCGTTCCGACAGACCGCATCGCGCGCCGGCGTATCGCCGGAGGACGTCATCGAGCAGATCGACATTGGCGGGCCGAGCATGCTCCGCTCCGCGGCAAAGAACTTCGCGGCGGTGACGACGGTCGTCGATCCATCAGACTACCCGCAGGTGCTCGCGCGTCTCAAGGGTGGCGACGACGATCTTGCGTTCAGGCGCCTGCTCGCCGCCAAGGTTTTCGAGCACACGGCGGCGTACGACTCGGCCATCGCGGCGTGGTTCGTCGGCCAGCGCGGCGAGCCGTTTCCGGATCGGCTGTGCCTGCCGCTCGAAAAGGCGCAGTCGCTGCGCTACGGCGAGAATCCTGGCCAGGCCGCGGCCTTCTACGTCGAAGGCGCTGGAGCGGGACTGGCCGGCCTCACCCAGCGCGGCGGCAAGGAGCTGTCGTTCAACAACCTGCTGGACCTCGAGGGCGCGCTACTCGCGACGGATTCCTTCGGCGACGACGTCTGCTGCGCCATCATCAAACACACCACGCCGTGCGGCCTCGCCACGGGCGCCGACGCGCTCGACGCCTATCGCAAGGCACTCGCATGCGATCCCGTCTCCGCGTTCGGGTCGGTGATCTCATTCAGCACGCCCGTGGATGATGCCGCCGCGGAGGCGGTGTCGAGTCTCTTTGTGGAATGCGTCGTGGCGCCGTCGTTCAGCGCGGGCGCGCTGGAGATTCTCGGACGCAAGAAGAACCTGCGCGTCCTCGAAGGCACGGCGCGCTGGACACGAGGTGCGCTGGACTACAAGCGCGTGCGCGGCGGCCTGTTGGTCCAGGAGCGTCCGCCCGCCGTCATCGATGATCGCGCGTGGACGGTGCCCACCAAGCGGCAGCCCACGTCCACGGAGAGCCGCGACCTGCTGTTCGCGTGGCGCGCGGTGGCGAGCGTGAAGTCCAACGCGATCGTCCTCGCGCGCGACGGTGCCACCATCGGCATTGGCGCTGGCCAGATGTCGCGTGTGGACGCCGCGTTCCTCGCGGCACACAAGGCCCGCACCGCCGGCCACGAGACGGCCGGCTCCGCGCTCGGGTCCGACGCCTTCTTCCCCTTCCGCGATGGCGTGGACCAGGCGGCCGAGGCGGGCGTGAGGGCGATCGTGCAGCCGGGCGGATCGGTGCGCGATGCGGACGTGATCGCCGCGGCAGATGAACACGACATCGCGATGGTGTTCACGGGCGTGCGGCTGTTCCGTCACTAGGGGTCAGGGTCCTTTGCGATTTCTCTGCACCTGCGATCAAAATCGCGCGCGACTCTGACCCCGACTTCGCCGCCGGTTGCCCGGCGACTAGCTTTCCGAGCCTGTACCCAACTCAGCGCCTACTGTGACTCAATCGTCCGAGCTCGACTACCGCCCTTCGTACCTCGCCGGGACCATCGTCTCGCTAGTGATGTTCGTGCTCTACCTGGTCACCCTCTCGCCGTCCACGGCGATGTGGGATACCAGCGAGTACATCACCGCTGCGTACACGCTTGGGCTGCCCCATCCGCCGGGTAATCCGCTGTTCGTGCTCATCGGCCGCGTCTTCGCGATTCTCCCCATCGCGACCACCACGGCGGTGCGCATCAACATTTTCGCCGCGGTGTGCAGTGCGGTGTCGGCGGGCATGTGGTTCCTGATCACCGAGCGAGTGCTCGTCGGGTGGTTCACGTCGCGGTGGCAGCGCGTCGTGGGCGGCGCGCTTGCCGCACTGATCGGCGGCACGGCGTTCACCGTATGGAACCAGAGCGTCGTCAACGAAAAGGTCTACACGCTCTCGCTGCTCGGCATCGCGATCATCTCGTGGCTGATGATCCGCTGGTGCGACGAGCCCGATGGACGCAAGGCAGATCGCACGCTGGTACTGGTCGCGTACATTCTCGGCCTCGGGTACGCGAATCACATGGCGGGCATGATCGCCGCGCCGGCCGTCGGCCTCGCGGTGCTGCTGGTGCGCTGGCGGACGGCGCTCCGCTGGCAGTTGCTCGCGGCGTGCGTGGCGGCGCTGCTCTTCGGCATCACGCCCTTTGCCACCCAGCCCATTCGCGCCGCCCATTTCCCGGCGTTGAACGAGGGCGAACCCACGGCCTGCCGAGACGGCCTCAAGTTCGACTGCACGTTCAGCAAGGGCACGTACGACGCGTTCATGTACAACTTCAACCGCGGCCAGTACGGCAAGCCCGAGCTGTCGGAGCGCCAGGCGCCCTTCTCGGCACAGGTGGGCATGTGGTGGTTGTACTTCAAATGGCAGTGGCTGCGCGACGCGCACAACGATCGTCCGTTCGCGCAGAGCCTGCTCGCCGCCGCGTTCCTCGTCCTCGGCCTGCTTGGCGGCTACGTGCACTACCAGCGCGACAGGCGAAGCTTTGCGTACTTCGGGTCGTTGATGTTCACCGTGACGCTGGTGCTCATCTACTACCTGAACTTCAAGTACGGGGCGTCGCAGGCGCCCGAGCTCACGGGCGTGAACCGCGAGGTCCGCGATCGAGACTACTTCTACTTGTGGAGCTTTTCGTCGTGGGGCGTGTGGGCTGCCCTCGGCCTCGTTGCGGTGTGGGATTCGCTTGCGGCGCTCATCGGGCGTGAAAGCGTGACCGAGGGACGCGAGACATACGAGCGGCCAACGCACCGTGCACTCGCCATGGCGTCTCCTGTGCTGGCGCTGGCGCTCATTCCGCTGTTCACCAACTGGTCGACCGCATCACGTCGAGGCCAGACGGACACCGCCGACTTCGCGAAGGATCTGCTCAACTCGGTGGAGCCGTACGGCATTCTCGTCACCGTCGGCGACAACGACACGTTCCCGCTGTGGTACGCGCAGGAGGTGGAGCATGTCCGAAAGGATATCGTCGTCGCGAACACCTCGCTGCTGAACACGGATTGGTATACGCGACAGCTCGTGCGTCGCCCCGTGTACGAGTACGACGCGGCCAAGGGGCCGGCCATCTATCGCAACGGGACGTGGAAGAAGCCCACCGGTTCGCCACTCCACATGACGCTGGTGCAGGCCGATTCGGTGCCGGCGTACATCCAGCTGGACCGCCCCATGACCTTCCAGGGTGGTCCCATCAAGGCGAACATCGATCCGCAGCGTCTGTCCATTCCCGGCGTGTTGCAGCGCGCGGACATCTTCGTGTTGCGCATGATCGCCGACTCGTACGCAGACCGCCCGATCTACTTCAGCCGGACCTCGGCTGGTTACGGCAACGAGCTTGGTCTTGCGAGCTACCTGCTCACGCAGGGCCTGGCCACGAAGGTCTTCGTTCCGCCTGCGGTGCCCGGCAAGGACACGTTGATGGTACCGGGCGCCGGGTGGGTCGACCTCGCTCGCACGAAGGTGCTGTGGGACAGCGTCTTCACCGCGCCCAAGTCGCTCGCCAAGCGGCATGACTGGGTGGATCGCCCGTCGGTCGGCATTCCATATCTCTACGTCGCCACGGGGTTGGTGTTGTCCGAGGTTCTCCAGGCCACGGGCGACGCGGCAGGAGCTGCGCGCGTGATGGCCGATGCACGCAAGGTCGCTGTGGGCGTGAAGCTCAACGACCTGCTTGGACAGATGGAGCAGAGCGCGCCCACGCTGCCCGAATCCAATCCGCTGCTGGTTCCGCAGGCCGATACGAGCCGCAAGACGACCGTCCCTGCCAAGCCATAGGGACGGAAGCGCTCGTCAGGCCGCTCGGCGATAGAGGTCTGTGACGAGCGCCGAGCAGGGTCGGCCGCTCGTCGTGCGAGTTCGGTCTGGTGAGAGGTGGGCCCGAGCCATATTGTGTGCTCGGGCCGGCACACGAGGCCTTCCTCCCCCTCGCCACCTCTGCCACTCGCAATGAATACCATCGACTTGAAGTCGGCACTGCTGGTTGGACTCGCGGTCTTTGGCGTCCTCTATCTCGTCGTCCTCGTGCGCGGGCTGCAGGCGGCGCGCAAGCGCACGGGCAAGTCCGTGTTGCCCACGCCGGTGCTGCTCGCCACGGGCTTCGTCACCAACTTCTTCGATACGCTCGGCATCGGTTCGTTCGCGACGACCACGGCAATCTTCAAGCAGTGGAAGCTGGTGGTGGACGAATGGATTCCCGCCGTGCTGAACATCGGGCACACGCTGCCGACGATCGCACAGGCCGTGATCTTCACGCAAATCGTGCCCGTCGACTCGATGACGCTGGCGCTGATGATCCTCGCCGCCGTCCTCGGTTCGTGGCTCGGCGCGGGCGTGGTGGCGGGCTGGCCCCGGCGCAATGTGCAGATCGCGATGGGAGCCGCGCTCCTGATCTTCGGAGCGATCTTGTTGATGGGCCTGTTAAAGGTGGGTCCCACCGGAGGCACGCTGCTCAAGCTCGAAGGCACTCGGCTCGTCGCCGGGCTCGTGGGCAACTTCGTGCTCGGCGCGTTGATGCCCATGGGCATCGGCCTGTATGGGCCATGCATGGTGCTCATCTACCTGCTCGGCATGGATCCCAAGGCCGCGTTTCCGATCATGATGGGCTCATGCGCCTTCCTCATGCCCATCGCCAGCGCGCGCTTCGTCAAGGAGAAGGCGTTCGACCCGCGCGCGGTCCTCGGCCTGGCAATCGGGGGCGTGCCCGCGGTGCTCATTGCAGCATTTATTGTGAAGTCGATGAAGCTGGAGTACGTGCAATGGCTGGTGCTGGTGGTCGTGGTGTACACGGCAGTAATGATGCTTCGTTCAGCGGCGGCCGAGCGCGCGCAGCTCGCGGCGGGCAACGCCGCCCACTGACGCCAGTTTTGTCATCCTGAGCCAAGCGAAGGATCTGCACTATCCGTTGTTCTAGCTCAAGCTCGCAGTTACTGACAGCCCAATGCTCGTACTTGTTTACCTAAGAATCCGATCCTCCGCGCTCCCTCGCACAATCGCGAGGGACATCGCCTCTTGCAGGGGAACGAGATTCGGGAAGTAGCCCTGCGCGTTCGGCCCCATGTTCTGCTTGTTGGTGAGCAGCACGATGGAGAGTCCCTCGCTCGGCACGCCGAGCACATACGTCCCGGTAAAGCCGGTGTGCGAGAAGCTGCCCTCCGGCAGGTTTCGAGGACGCTGCCAGCCGAGGAAGTGCTCGTATCGATCCCGCGTGAGGAACGCGCGCACGGTCTCGGCGCGCACCAAGCGTCGTCCGCCGTACGATCCGAGGCCGAGCATCAAGTCCAGCAGCACACGCAGTTCGCTGGCCGTGGAAAACAGTCCCGCGTGGCCAGCCAATCCGCCATGCGCGTAGAACGCGTTGCCGTCATCTGCTTCGCCATTGAGCACGTATTGCCGCCAGCCGTTCCACGATGCCGGATCGCCGCGGTACTTGTACGCGAACGTCGAGTCGTACACCATGTGCCGCTCGTACACATTGCCCTGCTCCGTCGCGGCGAACGTCGTCAATCCACGCGTGCGCGGATTGAACCCCGTCATGCGAAGCCCGAGCGGGCGGTACAGCTGCGTGTCGAGGAACGTGTCGAGCGTCTGGCCGGACACGCGCTCGACCAGGTAGCCGATGAGCATGAAGCTCAGGTCGCTGTACTGCCGCCCCTCGCCCACCCCCCACTGCAACGGCATGCGGCGAATCACGTCGTACGTCTGCTGCGCGTTGGCCGCGGCATAGTAGAGCGGCTGCCACTGCACCAGCCCCGCCGAGTGCGTGAGCAGGTGGCGCACGCGAATGCTGTCGAGGCGCACGCCGCGAAACTCCGGCAGGTAGCGATATACCGGCGCATCCAGGTCCACCTTGCCCTGGTCGACGAGCAGCATCGTCGCGTACGTGCCCGCCATCACCTTGGTCACCGACGCGAGGTCGAAGACCGTCGTCGTCGTCATCGGGATGGGTGTGGCGAGCCGACGACCCTCGTAGTCGTTCAGCTGCGCGAATCCGTATGCGGACTCCTTCACCACGCGTCCATCCTTGGCGACCACGAGCACGGCGCCCGCGGTGAGTGAGCCGACGGCCGCGCGCACCAGCGAGTCCGCGGTGGCGAGGCCGCGTTCGAGACCCGCGCCCGGCGTGGTCACCGGCGTCGTTCGCGCGAGCGGGCCTCGTGCGCACGCAACAACCCCAATCAGCAGCACGCACACCGTGCGCGCCGCTCGCGTCGTGAGTGTCGTCATGCGCGAACAATGGCGCACTGACATTCGAAGAGCGAGCGTCGCGGCGTTGCGTGCACGCGGCGAGCTGTCGATCTTTCGAGACGCAGGAGGGTTGGCAGAATGGCTATTGCACCGGTCTTGAAAACCGGCGTCCGCAAGGACTTCAGGGTTCGAGTCCCTGGCCCTCCGTTCATGCTGTAGGACAACGAGTTACGACGCGCAAGGCGCCTCCGGATTTCGGAGGCGCTTCGTGCGTGTGGGAAGGTTTTGGGAAGGTCACCGCGAGAGACGAGCCACTTTCAGTACAGGCCCCAAATTCTTGCGTGACCTAAACGAAGTCCGAAAACGCGTTGATCATGCGATCGACGTATAGCGTGCTGTGAGTGAGCAGTGACCGAAGCGACTGCGGTTTGACGATCTCAGGCTCGTTGAGCGTTATGTCCGCTACGAAATCGCCTTTCTGCTTCGGGGGTTCGTGCATGTGCTCTCGGAGGAGTACCCTGCCAGCTTTGAGCCTTTCCCCGGGGAGCCGCTCAATGCCGTAGTGGGCAACGTCGTCCGGTCTGGAGAAAACGAGCCTTCCGGCCCACTCGGGATTGGATTCCAAAAGAGTTCTTTCGATTATCGACCCCTCGTCCAGTCGCGCGTTTGTGAACGCAACGGTCACGAGCAGTCGGTGCTTATCGGCTTTGTCGAGCTCGCTGATGTGGTAGAGCGCTTCACCCTTTCCACCTCTGTACGGCTCGGTAGCATCCAGTATCTCGTCAAGACCTGGCTTCGAGAGCCCTAATACCTTTTCTCGATGCCTCGAGGTCCGGTAGTCCTCCTCCCCGTTGGCAATCGGGAAATAGATCTGCTTGCGGGCCCGATAGGCACCGGCTTCTCCGCCCGGCCCAGCGACGCACAGGGCGTAAGCCAGATGGTCGAGCGCACTCCTCAAGTTGTGGACTATGTCACCCGCCCAAACGGCGAAAGCCGTCGTGTCCGGGTTGTCCCAGTTGAGGTAATAGACGCGCTCGCGAACCTGCGAATCTTCTTTGGCGTGAACCATGTCGCCGTATTGCCGCACAAGCCGATCGTAGACACGATCGTAGTCGGTAACGTGTTGTTTGGCCCGTTCGATCTTTGCCCACACTCCGGTGAGCGGATTGGAACCTGGCGGCATGATGTCGGGACTAGGGTTCAGAATGCCCGCCGGGCTCGACCGCGCTGACCGAGTCCCGTGGCCCATCCTTGCGACACTTGGAATCTCGTGGCCATACTGTTCACTATGTTCTCTGTCACAGCCTTCCACTGGGTCCGCACATGTCGGAAATAGCGGCTTTTACTGCGGAGCATGTGTGCCGGCTGACGGGCTTGTCGTCTCGGCAGCTCAGGTACTGGGATCAGACGGAGTTCTTTTCTCCGACCCTCCTAGGCGGCAATTCGCGGCGCACATTCAGCAGGATCTACTCGTTTCGTGACGTTGTGGGCCTGCGCGCGATCGCTCTACTCCGGAACTCCCATCGCATCCCGCTTCAGGAGTTGCGCCGCGTCGGCGCGTGGCTTCACGATCAACACGAGACGCCGTGGTCCAGCCTTCGCTTCGCCCTGATGGGGAGGAAGGTGGTTTTTTACGAGCATGGCAGCGACAACGCGGTGGAGCCACGCGGAGTAGGACAGCGTGTTCTCTCGATTGCACTTGAGCCGATCGCCAGTGAAATGCGCGGAGCGGCTGATCAGCTCAGAGACCGCCGACAGGAACAGTTTGGTCAGATGGCCCGAAACCGGTACGTCGTGCGCAACGCCTGGGTAGTTGCGGGAACCCGAATTCCTACGACAGCCATATGGCATTATCACCAGGCGGGATATTCGGCCGATGCGATCATCGCAGAGTACCCTCGCCTGACCGTTGCGGATGTGCGAGCTGCGATCGCACACGAGAAGCGCCGTGTCAAAGTAGCTTGAGACTGCGTCGTTCTTGCGGCGCGCTATGCTGCTGCTAATCGACGAAAATGTGCCGAATTCGGTTGCCGAAGTGTTCTCACGCAGGGGACATGAGGTGAAGTTTGTACGTGACATCCTTCCGGCTGGGACTCCCGACCCCGTCGTCGCCATGGTGGGTGACAAGCTCTCTGCGATCGTTGTGACATGGGATCGTGATTTCGAGTCGATCGTGAGGCGGGTGCCGGAGGGCAATCGAGCCAAGTTCCGTGCGCTCGGGCGAATTAGTTTCCGGTGCAACGAGGTGAGAGGGAAAGAGCACCTCGAGCGCTGGATTTCAATGATTGAGTTCCACTACGAGCAAGCACTCACAAAGCCCGACTTTAGGATGATCGTACATATTCAAGATAGCGGCGCCAAATTCACCTAAGGGTCGCCACTCTGTGACGGGGAGAAAACACTCGCTCGTGCTCTCCAGGTCGGGGAAGGTTTCTGGGAAGGTTCGGCCGCAACAGGACGCAAATTGACGCGAGCCAACGCAAGCGGCGTTCTCTCCAACCTTCTACATTGCAGGCAGTTACGACGACGGAAAGTCAGGCGCAAAGTGATCCTGTGAGCTTGAAAACCGGCGTCCGCAAGGACTTCAGGGTTCGAGTCCCTGGCCCTCCGTTCAAGTGCTAGTGCCGGCCGTCGCCGCCGCACTGCCCCCATACACGCGACGGCACGAATGGCACACGCGCCCCCCAGGGTCGACGCGCACGCTGCTCCCCTGATCGAGCGCCTCATGGCGCCGTTCCAGCGCTTCGCGAGCGTGAATTCCGCCAGCGGCGTCGTGCTCCTCGTCGCAACTGTCATCGCCCTCGCATGGGCGAACTCGCCGTGGGCACACAGCTATCACGCGTTGTGGGAACTGCCGCTGTCGCTCACGGTCCGCGAGTGGACAGCGCGGGGCACGCTCCACCAGCTGATCAACGACGGCCTCATGGCCGTGTTCTTCTTCCTGGTTGGACTCGAGATCAAGCGCGAGACACTCGCCGGCGAGTTGGCGACCATCCGTGGAGCAGCACTTCCAATGTTCGCGGCACTCGGTGGCATGGTGCTGCCCGCCCTCCTGTATCTCGCGGTGGCAGGCAGCGGTGCCGCCGCGCGCGGGTGGGGCGTCCCCATGGCCACCGACATCGCCTTTGCCCTTGGCGTCCTCAGCGTGTTGGGGAGTCGCGTGCCCACCGGACTCAAGGTCTTCCTCGCTGCGCTCGCGATCGTGGACGACATTGGCGCAATCCTCGTCATCGCCGTCTTCTACTCCGTCGGCGTGTCATGGAGCGCGTTGGCTGCCGCCGCTGCAATCCTCGTCGTTGCCGCAGGAGCCAACCGAGCGGGCGTGCGGAATCCGTGGATGTACGCGGGCATCGGGCTCGCGCTATGGGCCGCCGTGCTCGCTGCAGGCGTGCATGGGACGGTCGCCGGCGTGCTCCTGGCGATGACCATCCCGGTTCGCACGCAGATCAACGAGGCGGCGTTCGTGCGCCGCACGCGCCAGGCCCTTGCTGATTTCGGCGCCGCCGCGGAAGCCACAGCGCTGGATCCCGACATCACCGTGCTGTCGAACACCGACCACCACACGGCGGTGGAGGAGCTGGAGACGCTGTGCGAGCACGTCCAGCCGCCGCTGATCCGCCTCGAGCACGCGCTCCACGGCATCGTCTCCTTCGGCATCATGCCGCTGTTCGCGATCTCCAACGCGGGCGTCTCGCTCTCCGGAACGGCTATTCGCTCGGCAATCGCGAGCCCCGTCACACTCGGCGTCCTGGCTGGACTCATCCTGGGCAAGCCGCTCGGCATCACGGCCTTTTCGTGGCTCGCCGTCCGCCTCGGGATCGCGACGCTGCCGAGCGGGGTATCATGGCCGATGCTCTCCGCCGCCGCCGTGCTCGGCGGCATTGGGTTCACGATGTCCCTGTTCATCGCTGGCCTGGCGTTCGTTGACCCCGCGCTGCTCGATGCCGCCAAGGTCGGCGTCCTCGCGGCGTCCTGTCTGGCCGGCGCGGTCGGATGGCTGCTCCTACGGCGCGCGCTCGGGCACCCGAAAGCGCGGGATTGATCCACGCCCTATTTTCCTGTGGGTTACTGTGTCACCCGATTCAACCATCGAGGCCAACCGTGGGTCGTAAACTTGGCGGGGCTGCGCTGCTGCTGCTCTCTGCCTTCATGCTGTATGGCTTCTCGCGCGTTGGCGTTGGGCTCGGCTCGGCCACCGGGCTCGTCGCCTTGCTCATCACCGTCGTGCTCCCCGCGGCCGGCGGTATCGCATTGCTGCGCGGCTCGCTGGGCGGCACGAGCAAGACGCGCATGAGCCAGCTCCGCCAACAGACCATCGACGCCGAGATCCTCAAGCTGGCGATGTCTCGGCAGGGGCGGCTCACGGCGGTGGAGGTGGAGGGCGCACTTGCCCTGCCCGCCGGCGAAGCGAAGGCATCGCTGGACAAGCTCGTGGAACGCGAAGTCGCCGATCTCGAGATTACCGACGAGGGCGTACTGGTCTACACCTTCCACGACGCGCGCTACTTTGACGGCAAGGGCCTGATCGGTGGCTGACGTTCCCGCACCACGCGCACCGCGCGCCGGCCTCGAGGCGCGACTCCCCTGCCCCGTATGCCTCGGCGTGCAGATGGAGAAGCTCGAAATCGGGGACGGGCAGCACGCCCTCACGCTGGACCACTGTCCGCGGTGCGGCGGCGTGTGGTTCGAGAAAGGCGAGGCGCAGCAGCTCGCGCGCCATTCGCCGTCGCTGCTGTGGAAGCACATCCCGCCGCGCAAGGACGCACCGAAGCCGCCGTGCCACGGCTGCCACGCACCACTCGATCGCGACGCCGAGCAATGTCCGGCGTGCGGTACCAAGAACGTGCTGAAGTGTCCGGCGTGCGACCGCGTGATGGAACGTCGCCAGCATCACGGGCTCAACCTCGACGTCTGCGGGAACTGCAAGGGCGTCTGGTTTGATCATGCGGAGCTGCGCAGCGTGTGGTCGCTGGCCATCGCGGAGCTGAACCGCAACCAGCCGTCGCGCACGGCCGGCGCATTGGCCGTCGGCGGCGACGTGTTGCTCGAGTCGCTGTTCTGGGCTCCGGGCCTCACGATTCATGCGGGCGTCGCGCTCGCGCAGGGTGTCGGCTCTGCCGCCAGCGCGTTGGGGGGTATCTCCGCGACCGGCGCGGCCAACGCCGCGATGGGCGCCGCGGAGGCGGTCGGCGGCGCGGCAGAGGGCGTGTTCTCGATGATCATGGACATCATCGGCTCGATCTTCGACTAGTCAGGCCGGGCGCAATTTGTCGTCCCGAACGAAGAGAGGGACCTGTTTTTTCGATCCCGCCTACTTCGTCGGCTTCGGCGCCTCCATCCGCTTGATCCACGCATCGAGCAGCTGCGGCCGCACATCGTTGGCCTCACGCTCAGACTTGGACGCCAGCGCATCGAACGCCGACCGGGCGCCGCGCGCGTCGCCGAGCTTGAGCCGCGCCGCTACAGTGCCTTCGCGCAGCATATCAGCCGGCATCCACAAGTCGCCCTTCTCCGCGAGCGGAATGAGCACCTCAGCCGCCCGAGACACCTCACCGAAGTCCCACGCGGCCAGGCCATGGATGAAATCGACGCTCGCCTTCGCCTCGGCCGGCGCACGCTGCGCTGCGATGTATCGCTGCGCTCGGCCGAAGAACGCGCTATCTGCGACGCCGGAGGTGCCGCCGGCGCGCAATTCTTCCGCTTCGCGCAGTGCGCCTATAAACACGTGCCAGTCCAGCGGAGGCGCGTTCGTCGCCATCATGCGATCCACGGCGCGCGCACGCTCCACGGCGGCGAGCACCTGCGGCTTCGCGCCGACAAAATTGCTGTCGCGCACGCGCGCCGCGAGCTCCATCGCCTCGAGTTTGGGCACGTACTGAATCGGCGTGTAGGCCTCGCCCGACACGGTCGCGCGCCGTCCTTCGAGAATGGACGCGAGCGCAAAGCGATCGCTGGAGAGTCCCACGAAGCCATTCGCACCCTCGTTCATGTACCGCGTGCGCTCTGCGCCCAGGTCGAGTGTGGGATAGAAGTCCGAGTTGCCGCCACCGCCTGCCACAAGCGGCGCCAATGAGGCGGCGCTGGTCATGAACAACGCATCGAGCAGTGGAGGCGTGAGCGGATAGACGCGCTTGAGCGCCTCCGCCACCGGTGGAAGTGAAAACACCGACCAGTCCGCGCGCGGCATCACCGCTTGATTCGACGCGACGATGAGGATGTCGCGATTGCCCACCGCGAACACGGTGTAGTCGGGAAAATTCTCCGCCACCGCGCGCACGACGCTCAACACCAGGCCGTCGTTGATCTCCGACAGGTGCAGCCACTGCCCGAACACGCCGTTGGGCGTGAGGTATCGCTTGACGTGCGTGTAAAACTCCGTAGTGAAGAGCCCGGAGACGCCAGCGACCCATGGCGTGGACGGCTCCGAGAGAATCATGTCGTAGCGGTCGCCCTGGGACGCGAAGTAGGAACGCGCATCCTCGATGGCGAAGCTGGACCGCTTGTCGTCGAAGACGAGCGCGTTCGCCGGATAGAACGCCCGGGACGCGCGGATCATCTCCGGCTCGATCTCGATCGTCACGACCTTCGTGAGATGTGGGTCCAGGAGCAGCGTGTGCGACGACATCCCGGAGCCCTGCCCGATCACCGCGGCCACCTTGCTCTCGGGTGCGTGCGCGAGGAGGAGCAGCGGCAACAGCATCTGCGTGGAGGCATCGTGCGTAAAGGCACCGCGCACGCCAGGGGGCAGCGACCATTCCTTGCCCAGCGATGCATCCGGCTTGCCGTTCGTCGCCAGCGAGAGGCCGCCGCTCGACGAAATGCGGCGCACGCTCACGGTGGCCGTGCGACCATCCTTGTAAAAGACCATGTCCGACGTCTTCGGCGCGTGGAAGGAGCCGTAGCGGAACACGCCGCTCGTCAGCATGCCGCGATCGAAATCGGTGCGGGCGCCGACGACGAACAACAACG
Organism: Gemmatimonadaceae bacterium; assembly: GCA_031407575.1. Classification (GTDB taxonomy): domain Bacteria; phylum Gemmatimonadota; class Gemmatimonadetes; order Gemmatimonadales; family Gemmatimonadaceae; genus AG11. Next base: position 30,039 of record JANOIJ010000014.1, read on the forward strand.
CCACCACCGCGAGCGCGGGTCCCCAACGCCGCGCGTTCACGCGCCATCCCATGTCACTGCGCTCCCACCCCAGGAGTGCGATCCCGAGCATCACGTCGATGGCCGCGCCGCCAATGAGCAGCCACTTGAGGCCCATCAATGGAAGCAGCACCAGTGCAGCCACAATCACGCCAACGATAGAGCCCAGTGTGTTCACCGCGTACACCATGCCGATGGCGCGCTCGCCATTGGCGCCGCGCATGAGCAGGCGTGTAATGAGCGGCAGCGTCATGCCGGCGCAGAACGTGGCCGGCAGCATGACCACGAGGCAAATGAGGTAGCGCGACATGCTGAAGGCGCGATAGCCAGCGGGCGAACGCGTGAACGCCGCCATGAAATCCGACATCCAGGTGAACGACTCCACATACAGGGGCAGCGTAGCCACGGCGAGCCCGCCCATCGCCAGTTGCACGAAGCCGAGTAGGCGCAGCGGCGCGGCGCCTTCGTCGCTGCGGCGCCGGATGGCGAGTGCACCGCAGGCAAGGCCGAGGATGAATGCCGAGAGCATCAGCTCGAACGAATGCGTCGCCGACCCGAGCACCAGCGACAGCATCCGGATCCATCCGATCTCGTAGATGAACGACGAGACCGCGGTGCCGAAGCTCACGGCCAGCAGCAGGCGGCGCAGGCCGACACCAATCGACAGCGTGCTCGTCGGCGCGACACTCGGCGCGTCTTGCCGCGCAGCCTCGGCGTCGACGGGCGCCTCGGGCCATCGACGCGTCGCGATGAACACCGCCCCGGCGACGACGAGGTTGATCATCGCCCCGGCTGCGAGGGTGCCCGGCAGCCCCGCCACGGCGATGAGCACAAAGCCGGCGAGCAGCACGCCCGCCGCCGCGCCCAGGCTGTTCGCGAAGTACAGCAGCGAGATGGTGCGTCCAGCATGGTGCGACATCCGTCGCAGCGCGCCGGCCGTCATGAGCGGAAACGTTGCGCCGAGCAGCACTGACTGCGGAAGGATGAGCAGCGCCGCGATCGTCCATTTGGCCATGGAGTGCATCGCCCCTGGACCAAGCAGCGGGAACAGCGACTCATAGGCGACGTGCGTCGACCAGACGAACACGTCGTGGAACAGGAGGCCAATCACGCCCACGGCGAGCTCGATGAGCGCATAGGCCCGCAATGGGTCGCGAATGCGCTCCGAACGGCGCCCCACGTAGTAGGCGCCCGCTGACATTCCGCCGAGGAAGATCGTGAGCACGAGCACCTGCGCATACGCGCTGTGCCCAACGAACAATCCGAGATAGCGGGTCCAGATGGACTCGTAAATGAGGCCGGCGGCCCCGGAGAACACGAACGCAATGCAGAGGAAGATCAACATGGTGGTACGACTACCGCATCCCCGGGGCCGTAACGCTCCCGCAGCTGGTGGTTGGCGCGCAGCACGTGCGCGTTTACATTGCACGCTGGTCGCACTTCACGTGCGTCCTGGAGGGGTGGCCGAGAGGCTGAAGGCACCGGTTTGCTAAACCGGCATACTGGGAAACTGGTATCGAGGGTTCGAATCCCTCCCTCTCCGTGCTGAAGGCCCGCCGCCGCCCGCGACGGGCCTTCGTGCTTTGCTCACCTCGGCAACGCGTTCGTCATGGATGAGTCCTCCGCGACACCACCGCGCCTTCGCTTTGCGCCGTCGCCCACCGGCTACCTGCACGTGGGCGGCGCGCGCACGGCGCTGCTCAACTGGCTGTTCGCGAAGAAGTTCGGCGGCCAGTTCCTGCTGCGCGTGGAAGACACCGACAAGGCGCGCAGCACGGACGAGAGCACGCGCGCAATCTTCGAGGGACTCGACTGGCTCGGGCTCGAATGGGACGAGGCCGTCGTCTACCAGGCCGCAAATTTCGAGCGCCACCGCACGGACGCCGCGCGCATGCTCGCGAACGATACCGCGTATCGCTGCTTCTGCACGCAGGCAGAGCTGGCCGAGCGTCGCGCGCTGGCCGAAGCCGCCAAGGAAAACTTCCGCTACGATCGCCGCTGCGACCGGCTCGGCGCCGCGGAGATCGCGCGTCGCGTCGCCGCGGACGCGCCGTTCACCATTCGCTTTCGCGTGCCCGAGGGCAGCACCAGTTGGGACGACCTCGTGCATGAGACGATCGCCTTTCCCAACAAGGACATCGAGGACTTCATCGTCCTGCGCACGGATGGAACGCCGATCTACAACATGGCCGTCGTCAGCGACGACATCGCCATGCGCATCACCCTCGTCATGCGCGGCGACGACCACATCTCCAACACGCCGAAGCAGATCCTGCTGTATCGCGCCCTCGGTGCCGAGCTGCCGCGTTTTGCTCACTTGCCCATGATCCACGGTCCGGACGGCAAGAAGCTGAGCAAGCGGCATGGGGCAACCGCCGTCGGCGACTACCAGCATCAAGGCATTCTCGCCAGCGCGATGTGCAACTTCCTCGCGCTGCTCGGCTGGTCGCCCGGCAACGATGTGGAAGTCATGTCGCGCGAGCAGATGATCGAGCTGTTCAACGCGGCCGGTCTCCAGAAGAAGGCGGCCATCTTTGACATGAAGAAGCTGGAGTGGATGAATGGACAGCACCTGAACTTGCTGCCGGTGGAAGAGCTCGTCGCACACGCGACCCCCGCACTCGTCGCCGCGGGCTACACCACGGCGCAATGGCTGGCTGGGCACACAGAGTGGTATCACACGCTCCTCGGCCTGCTCAAGATTCGCGCACGGACCATCGACGATATCGTCCGCCAGTCCGCGCCGTATTTCATCGACCGCATCGAGTACGACGCGCACGCAATGGCCAAACAGTGGAAGGATCGCGCGGCCTCGCTCACGGTGCTGCGCGGCGTCCACGACGCGCTTGCCGCGCTTCCGGACTGGACGCTTGCAGCGATGGAGGAGGCGCTGCGCGCGCTCGCGCTCGAGCTGGGCTACGCCGAGAAAGCCGGTCGAATTTTTCAGCCGCTGCGAGTGGCACTCACCGGCGCGAGTGAAAGCCCCGGCATCTTCGAGGTGCTTTCGCTGCTCGGCAGGGAGCGCTCCCTTCAGCGGGTGGAGACCGCCATCGCGATGCTCACGCCGGAGCATCCGGTCCAGGGATGAAACAAGTGTTGCGTCTGGCGCCCGCGCGCGTACATTAGCGCGAAGATGCACGGAATCGGGCCACACGCGCGCCCGGTCGTCACATTGCGATGCTGGTGAGGTACCATGACGGAGCCGCTCACTCCCCTGGAACGGCGGGTGTACCACTACCTGATCGATTTCCTGGCGGAGAATACGTACCAGCCGAGCATTCGCGAGATCGCGAAGAAGTTTCGCATCAAGTCGACCAAGACGGTCAGTGACCTGCTTGGATCGCTCTCGGCGAAAGGATTCATCGAACGCGATCAATCGCGTTCCCGCGGTGTCCGCATCGTCGGGCACTCCGGACAGGCGAGCACGCAGCCGGTGCCCTACTACGGCCGGGTGCACGCCGGCGAACCGGCGCTGCTTCCCGACCATCGCTCCGGATTCATCACGATGGACCGCCGCTTCCTGCCGAGCGACGACGTGTTCTTCCTGCGCATCAAGGGAGAGTCGATGATCGGCCGTGGAATCTTTCCCGACGATTACGTGATGGTCTCCCCATCCACGAGAGCGAAGGACGGCGACATCGTCGCGGCTCGGCTCGGTGAGGACGCGACCATCAAGACGCTCACGCACCGCGGCGCGACCATCGTCCTCGAGCCCGCCAACGATGCCGAGCGCGCCATCGAAGTAGGCCCGAAGGACGACTTTGCCGTGCTGGGCGTGGTGTGCGGCGTCTTCCGCCCGTTCATGGAGCAGGTCACGCAGCCAACCTTGCCGGTCGCCGCGGACACGCAGATCAACTAAGCCGCTGTTGCACGACGCGAAATGAAGAGGCACATCGAGTCGGTGTGCCTTTTTGTTGTCGTCAGGGCGTGGACGCGATCGGCCTGTTGGGGTCGACGCCCTGCTTCTCCTTGCGCTCCTTGTCCTTTCGCTCGCGGATGCGCTTGACGGCGCTCTTGAATTCGTCGTCGTGGAAGCCGGACTGCGCGTGCAGCAACAGGTCGGCGCGTCGCGACGTGGACAGGCGGTCGGCAATTGCCTCGCCAGGATTGCCCTGGATGCGGATGGGCAGCGCCGCGAGCACCGCGCTCGGAATGGCGAACTTGCCGAGATAGATCTTGTTGCCGTCCACACCCCACTTCTGGCCGTTCTTCCCGAACGTCCAGTCGCCCGGCTTCTTGCCGGCCGCCGCCATCGCACGCGCGATTGAGTCGTTGTACGCGAAGATGCTCGCGTGCACCGCACTGTCCACGCGTTCTGCGTGCGTCTTTGGCACTGGAAAAAACTCGTGCGGATCGCTGGTGAGCCGAGGATCGGGAATGCCGGGAACGATGCCCGTGGTCGGACTGATCTCCGACGCGCGGCCCGTGCCACCAGCGACGCCGCCCGCCGCGCCGCCTGTCGGTGGAACTGGTACCTCGATGGACACCGGCGTCTGCAGCGGCGCCACCAGTCCGCGCGATGGCGTCGTGGCCTTGGCGGGCGCACTCGTGCTGTCCGTCCCACCCGTGACGCCGCCAACAGGGGCCACGGCGACGTACGAGATCGTCTCCTGCTTCGCAGACTCCGGCCTCGGGTTCAACGACGAGAAGTCGTAGTGGAACGCGGCATTCATGATCAGGGCGCCCACCAAAACGTGGACGACCACCGAAATGCCAAGCGGAGTACGCTCGCGGAGCTTCATCCCGCGGCGCCGACGGTCATCGTGGCCAGCACGCGACCGGCGCGCTGCGCCGCTTCCGCGATGCGCGATGGCGGCGCGATGAACGAGATGCGGAAGAAGCCTTCGCCACCCGCACCGAATGCAGAACCCGCCATCACGATCACGCCTTCGTCCTCGAGGAGGCGCTCGGTGAATTCCGCCGAGGGCACCCCATCGGGAAGCTTGATCCAGAGGTACATCGTGGCGAGCGGCACCTCGCACGCGAAGCCTGCGGCGCGAAACGCGGCCACCCCTGCGTCGCGACGCTCCTTGAAGATCGCCACGTTCTGCGGCACGAACGTCTCCCAGCTCTCGAGCGCAGCGACGCCCGCGGCCTGCACGGCCATGAACTGGCCGGTGTCCACGAACGACTTCACCTTGGCCAGCGCGCTCGCCACCTCCGGCCGCGCGACGGCCCAGCCGCAGCGCCAGCCCGTCATGTTGTACGTCTTGGACAGCGAGTGAAACTCGACGGCGACGTCGCGCGCACCGTCCACCTGAAAGATGCTCGGCGGCACGTAGCCGTCGAACGCCAGTTCGCTGTAGGCGTTGTCGTACACCAGCAGGATGTCGCGCTCGCGGCAGGTCTTCACCACGCGCTCGAGATACTCCATGGGCGCGACGGCGCCCGTGGGATTGTTCGGGTAGTTGAGATAGAGAAACTTTGCGCGCGCCAGCACTGCTTCGGGAATCTCGTCCAACTCGACGAGAAACTTCGTGCGCGGACGCAGCGGATAGCGGTACGCTTCACCCGTCCCCAGCAGTGTTCCGCCCTGATATGCGTTGTAGCCGGGCTCGGGGATGATTCCCACCGAGCCGGTTTCCATGTAGGCGAACGCCAGGTGTGAGATGCCTTCCTTGGAGCCGATGAGCGGAACAACTTCCGTCATGGGATCGCAGATGACGCCAAACCGCTTCTGCATGAAGCGGCTCACCGCCTGACGAAACGGCACGTACCCCATGCCGAATCCGTACCGGCTCATCGCGGGCTCAGCCACGGCGGTGGACAGCCGCTCCAGCGCCGCGGCAGGCGGGGCGAGGTCTGCGTCGCCGGCGCCCAAGTCGATCACGTCCACGCCGCGCGCCAGGAGCTCACGCTTCCGCTGCGGAATGGTCGCGAGCGGATAGTCAGGCAGCGTGGTGAATCGGCGCGCGAACGGAGGCACTATTCGTCCGGAGTGACAGGGTTGCTGACTCGGCTCACGCCGGCGATCTCCACTTCTACCACGTCGCCGGGAGCAAGGGTCCCAACACCCTCCGGCGTTCCCGTAAGCACCAGGTCGCCAACCTCCAGCGTCATGATGCGCGAGATGTACGACAGGATGGTTGGAAGGTCGAACACCATGTCCGTCGCGCTGCCCTGCTGCCGAACTCCGCCGTTCACGCGCGTCGTCACCGTGAGTGACGACAAGTCTGCCGGCACCGCGGCCACGTCACCAACTGCGCAGAATGTGTCGAAACCCTTGGCGCGCGTCCACTGCCCATCGGACTTCTGAAGATCGCGCGCGGTCACGTCATTCGCCGCGACGATGCCACCGATGGCGCCACGCGCCTCGTCGGTGCCTGCGTTGCGCAGCCGCTTGCCGACGATGACACCGATCTCGCCCTCGTATTCCACCTGTTTGGACACACTCGGAAGACGAATGGATTCCCCATTGCGAATGATGCTCGAGGGCGGCTTGAGAAAGAGCAGCGGCTCCTTGGGGACCTCGTTGCCGAGCTCCGCGGCGTGGGCCGCGTAGTTCCGTCCGACGCAGACGATCTTGGATGGCGAGAGAGTGGGCATGCCTCAAGCTAATAGACCCCGGGCGTTCTCCTCACCCTGCACAGGTTTTTCGGATCGAATACCTTGTCATCCTGAGCGCAGCGAAGGATCTGCACGGTGTCGTTTCGCCGATCGCTGTCGCCGCTCGCTTGCCCTGTCATCCTGAGCGCTGCGCCTGTCCGTAGAACGCCCGCACCCGGTCAGCCAGCGCCGACCACCGGCCGATCACCCGCGCTGCCGGCGGCAACGCCTCCAGCATTCCGCGACCGTAGCGCTTGGTGACGATGCGCGGGTCCGCGATCACAACGACGCCGCGATCGGTTCCCGTGCGGATCAGTCGACCGAACCCCTGCTTCAGCCGCAGCGACGCGTGCGGCAACATGTACTCGGCGAAGGAATCACCGCCGCGCGCTTCGATCGCCTCGCACTGCGCCGCGGTCACTGGCTCGGTCGGCACCCGGAACGGCAGCTTGGCGATGACCAGCCCTCGCAGCGCGTCGCCCGGGACGTCCACTCCCTCCCAGAACGACGCCGTGCCGAGCAGGATGGCCTGCCCCGAGTCGCGGAAGCGCGTGAGCAGCACGTCGCGGCCCTCGTCGCCATGGACGAGTAGCGGCCAGCGTCGCTCCGCACCGCCCGCGCGCAGCTCCTGCGCGAGCTGTCGTACCTCGCGGTGGCTCGTAAACAGCACGAACAGTCCGCCGTCGGACGCCTCGGCAACGTCGAGCACGATGCGCGTGAGCGCCTTGCGGTGTCCGTCCTGGTCGACGTTGGGCGCCGGGATGTCCGACGGAATAGCGAGCAACGCCTGAGACGCGAAGTCGAACGGTGACGCGAAGACCGCCGTCGTCGGTGGCATGTCCGCGTTGTCCAGCCCCAGCCGCGCCGCGAGAAAATCGAAGCGGTGGCGATCGGACACGACGCCGCCTGTGGAGGCCGTGAGCGTCGCACTCGTGACGATCGTGGAGTCCAGGCGGTTGAAGAGATCCTCGCGCAAGATGGGCGCGAGGTCGAGCGGCACGCTGGACACCGCCACGATCCGCTCGCGGCCGCGCACCTCGATCCAACGCACACTGTCGTCATCGGGCGGCGGCGTCAGTGCTCGGCGCAGTCCGTCGCCCGCTGTCTGCAGCCGGCGCGTGACGGATCCCATCTCGCTCATCAACGGCGCCAGCTCCTCGTCGAGCTTCGCGCTGCCTTCGATGCGCTCGCCGACGAGCCGCAGTCCCTCCTGCAGGAAGTCCATCTCGCCGAGTGTGTCCTGCAGCGCGACGGTGAGGCCCGCCTCCCAGATCCGGTGCGCCGCGAATGCCTGCGTCAGTCGCACCACGGGCTGCCCTGCTTCCTCGATGTAGCCGTCGAGCAGGTCGAAGAGCAGTTCACTCTTCTGCCACAGGCCCGCCACTGCCGGGGCGAGCTTGGCTTCCAGCAGGTCGAGGCTCGCGGTGCTCAGCAGGTCCTTGCTGGCCGTGAGCCGCGACACGAGCGCCGGCAGCAGCCCCTTGCCGCGCCGGTCGAGACGTCCGACCAGCCGCTGGATGCCGCGCCGGGTGACGGTGCAGCCAAGGTGGGTGGCCGCCGCGTCCTCCAGGTGATGCCCCTCGTCCACCACCAGGCGCCCATACGCCGGCAGCACCGCCGCGTCGTCCCAGTTCTGTGCCGCGCGCCGAACCGCGACGTCGGCGAGCAGCAGGTGGTGGTTGACCACGATCACATCAGCATCTGCGGCCTGCTTGCGCGCCTTGAACAGGAAGCACGAATCGAAGTGCTCGCACTTCACGCGCGGGCAGACGTCCGGCTCCGCCGAGACCTCGTCCCATACCTCCGGCCGTGGCGGCACGGGCAGGTCGGCGAGCGAACCGTCGGTCGTGCGCGCGGCCCAGGCGGCGATGACGCCGAGCTCGCTCGCCATGCCGTCCTCGAACAATTGCGCCGCGCCTCCCGTGGCCTGCTCGAGCCGCATCTTGCAGAGGTAGTTGCGCCATCCTTTCAGCAGCGCGAACCGCACCTTCTGGTCGGAGAGCGCGAGCGCGAGGAACGGCAGGTCCTTGCCGACGAGCTGCTCCTGGAGATTGATCGTGTTCGTCGAGACGATCGTCCGCTCCCCGTTCGCCGCGGCCCAGCGCAACGCGGGCACGAGGTACCCCAGCGACTTGCCGACGCCGGTTCCGGCCTCCAGCAGTCCCACGCCGCCCTCGTTGTAGACACGCGCGATGGTTGCGGCCATGGCGCGCTGGCTCTCGCGGTCTTCGTACCGCGCGTGCCGCGTCGCGATTGCGCCGTCGGGACCGAGGTCATGCGCCACGGACTTCGGGTCGAGACGCGTTTGTACGTCGGCACGCGGCACTTCCACGACGACGTAGAGCTTCTTGGCCTCGTTGTCGATGATGCCGAAGCCGATGCCCTCGGTGTGCATGCGCGCCGCGACTTCGTAGTCCGCGCCAGAGGGCTCCAGCAGCCCAGACGGATGATTGTGCACCAGCATCTCGCCGCGTCGCGCAAAGCCCGGCAGCGCCAGCACGCTGCCCACATCCCCGCGCGCAACCACGCGAGCCGTGATGACTCGCTCCTCCTCGTCGACCGAACAGACGAAGCACACCTCGCGATTACCGCTAAGCCGGATGGCTGCGCGCATGGCAGCCGCAGCGCCCAGGGCGATGCGATTGGTGGAGGGCCGTTTGGGCGCCGGGCGCGTGGTCATGGCACCCTGAAGATACACCGAAGCCTGCTGCAACGAGAGCGGTCGTCCCGACCGAAGGGAGGGACCACTCTTTACGCCAAAAACTGTCGTC
>JANOIJ010000042.1:0-4448 GCA_031407575.1 Gemmatimonadaceae bacterium
CGATCGCCTCCGATGGCGAGATTCTCACGCGCGGACCGCACGTGATGCAGGGCTATTACAACAAGCCCGATGCGACGCGGGAGACGATCGATGGCGACGGCTGGCTCCACACCGGCGACATCGGCGAACTGCGAGACGGCATGCTCGCGATCACCGATCGCAAGAAGGACATCATCGTCACCTCCGGCGGCAAGAACATCGCCCCGCAGCCGATCGAAAGCCTGATCAAGACCAACAAGTACGTCAGTCAGGCCGTGGTGATCGGCGACAAGCGGAAGTTCCCCGCCGTGCTGGTGGTGCCGAACTGGGAGCAGGTCGAGAAGTACGCGAAGCGCAAGAACATCATCTGGACAGACCGGAGTCAGCTGCTCGCGATGCCGACGATCCGTGCGAAGATGGAGAAGGAAGTGTTCTCTCAGCTCGACAGCCTGGCGCAGTTCGAGCGGCCGAAGAAGGTGGCCCTGCTCGAGCATGACTTCACGATCGACCGCGGCGAGCTCACGCCGACCCTGAAGGTGAAGCGGAAGGTCGTGGACAAGACGTACAAAGCGGTGATCGACGCGCTGTACGCCGCGGACCACGAGCCGGCAGGCGTTTAGTCGACACGACGCTTGTGCGCGGCGCCGTGGCCTCAGCTGCCGCGGCGCACGTGGAGAGAGACGAGCGCGGACGCCGACGTCCCGCGCTCGGCCACCCATGTCGCAGCATCGCGCGCCAGCTCCGTCACGCCGTCGGGAACCGGAACCGATACGGGAGCGAGGACGCGGCCCTTCACGCGCGTTGCGCGCACGGCGGACGCAACACGGGCCACTCCAGGAGCGTCGATCGCCATGCCTCGCGCCGTTCCTGCGGCGATCGGGATCGGGCCGTCGCAGCGAATCACGGAGATACCAGGTTCGCCTTCCGTCCCATCCGGTGGATCGACGATGATCAGCGGCGTTTCGACGAGCCCGCGGACGAGCGGGGCGTGGACGGACCAGGCTCCGAGCAGTACGGCGAACCCCGTGCGATCCGTGAGGTCGAGAAATGCCGCGAGGCGCGAAGCGTCAGTCGGATCCGGCGGTGCATGCTGCGGCTTGGCCGCCCCACCAATGTCGGCGCGCCGGAAGTCGACGACGCCACGGCGCACCGGATACTGCGCCTTGCATACGGGGCAGCCCATGGTGCCGTCGACGATGTGACGAAACTCCATGCGTGTGGCGGCGGCCACGAGCCAGCTTTCCTCGTGGGCACTCGGGCAGCGCAGCGCGTCGACCAGCTCGATGAACATGCGACGAAATCTAGCGGTCGCGCCCGATCGTCCTTCAGCTCCGCGAGAGTCGTAGCTCGTCGACGTTGATCGACGTCGACGCCGTCACGGCGAAGAAAACTGCTTCGGCGACCGCGTCGGGTGCCAACATCTGCGCGCGCGGCGTGAATCCTTCCCGTGTGTCCGGATCGATCGGATCCCACAACTGCGTATCGACCGGTCCCGGCGAGACGAGCGTGGCGCGGATTCCGGTGCCGCGGGTCTCCGCACGCACCACCTCGTGGAGCGCCCGGAGCCCGTACTTGCTGGCCGCGTAGGCGGAATTGCCGGGAAAGGCGGCACGATCGGCGATGGAGCCGATGGTCACGACGTGTCCCGCGCGGCGTGCGCGCATGCGAGGCAGAAAGGCGTGGACGAGACCGAACGGCGCCGTGAGGTTCACCTCGAGCATCTCTCGAAATTGCTCGACCGACGTCTCGTGCGCCGGCGCGAGCACGAACGCGCCAGCGTTGTTCACGATGATGTCGGGACAGTCGATACCTTCGGCTTCCAGCCGACGCCTGACGAGTGTGGCGCTGTCCGGCTCGCGCATGTCGCACGCGACGACGACGGCATCACGACCCAGTTCCGCAGCGAGGGCGCGCAACGCGTGCTCGGTGCGCGCAACGAGCGCGAGGCGCGCACCGGCGGTCGCAAGCCGGCGCGCCACGGCGGCGCCAATGCCGCGTGAAGACCCCGTGACGAGCGCCGTCCGCCCGGTGAGCTCCTGCCCGACGACTGTCAATGGTGAGATGCGTAGGCCAGGCGGAGGAACTCGTCGCGCGTCTTGCCGTCGTCGCGAAAGACGCCACGCAGCGCGGAGGTAATGGTCCGCGAGTTCTGCTTTTCCACCCCACGCATCATCATGCACATGTGAAACGCCTCGATCACCACGCCCACGCCTCGCGGCTGCAGCACTTCCTCGATCGCCTCGGCCACCTGCTCGGTGAGCCGCTCCTGCACTTGCAGACGGCGCGCGAACATTTCGACGATGCGAGGCAGCTTGGAGAGGCCGACGATCCGCTTGTTCGGGATGTAGGCGACGTGCGCCTTGCCGAAGAAGGGGAGCAGGTGGTGCTCGCACAGCGAGTAGAGCTCGATGTCCCTCACCATCACCATATTCTCGTGCCGCTCCTCGAAGAGCGCGTCGCCGACGACCTCCGTCAGCGTCATCTGGTAGCCGCGCGTGAGAAAGCCCATCGCTTTTGCGACACGCTCCGGCGTCTTGAGCAGTCCTTCGCGCTGCGGATCCTCGCCGAGCAGCGCGAGCTGTTCCCGCACCAGGCCACCGTACGCTCGCGTCGGCGTATCGTCGTCGAGCTGGAGCGGCGGGTGGAGGGCAGGCGCGAGCGGCGCGTCAGCCGACCGCTTACTCACCGGCGTACTCGACATAGTTGTTTGGCGTCTCCCAGAGCACCAGTCGGGCGAGCCGGCCCGGGCGAATGGCCGGTTCCAGTTCGCGCCAGATGGCGACGATGATGTTTTCCGACGTCGGGATCACTCCCTGCATGAACCGCACGTCGAGATTGAAGTTTCGGTGGTCGATCTCGTTCACGACGCGCTCCTCGACGAGCTGCTTGAGCGCACCAAGGTCCATCACGTAGCCGGTGCGTGGGTCGATCGCGCCGCGGACGCTGACGTCGAGGGTGTAGTTGTGCCCGTGCCAATTCGGATTGTTGCACTTGCCGAAGAGGCGGGTGTTCTCCTCATCGGAGAGCGCCGGATTGTGGACGCGATGCGCCGCGTTGAACATGAGGCGGCGCGTGACGGTCACGTCGGGCATGGCTGCGGCGAGGAGTCAGGGTGGTAGTCCGCAATCAATGCATCGCGGCGGCGAGCCGTTCCCGCCGACACGCAAGCTGCCTGAAATGGCGTGATGCCGCGAGCGCCTGGGTCGGCGAGTCGCTGCCGGACGACGGGCGGACGTAAAACGCGGGCCCCGCAACAGCATGCGGGGCCCGCAGGAAGAACTGGAACGGAGAGGGTTTTTTGAAGCCCAGTCGTAATAATGAGGCTCTCACCACACCTTCCGGCTTCCCCCGCACTGGGGGCATGCCGTCAGTATAGATTATCGAACCCACTCGAAGGACTTATCGGCTCAAAAACGTGACTCTCCGTTCCGTACGGCGTTACTGAGTTGACTGTCAAATCTAGGTCCCGTCACAGAACGGGTCAATTCACGGAGGATGTGATGGATCTCCGCATGTTCGGCGCTCTGGCGCTGCTGCTGATCTGGGCGATCGCCGCGCTGGTGCTGGAGGGTCCGGGATGGATCCACCTCCTGCTGACAATCGGCGTATCGCTGCTCATTTATAGCGTCGTCGCGCGTGGAAGTTCCGACAAGGACGCCGGACCGAAATAGCGCGGGCACTCCGGCGCGCTTCGCGGATGGCGTGACGACGCACGTGCTCGGTACGTACGATGTCCCGATGCGGTAGCCCGGCGCAGGGACCGCACCACTTCCCCGGTCAGATCTCCCAGTTCGACAGCAGCACACCGCGCGGCGGCCGGGTCTCCGCGTGCCCGGCGAGCGACATGCGCAGATCGGTCCAGCGCACTCGCGCGCCCATCGCGATCATCCGGCGATACACCGCGTCGTACTCGCCCTGCACGCGGAATGCCACGCGACGGGTGCCACTGCGCTTCGCGTAGTCGCAAAGCGTGCGGATCATCGGCTCGACCTGCGCGTCGTCGGAGAGCACGAGCTTGAGCACGCGCAGCTCCTCGCGGGACCGGCCTTCCACCAGCGGAGCCGTGTGACACAGGGCGAATCCCGAGAGCGCACCGCCCTGCCGCAGCAGCACCGTGTCGCCGAGCGCGAGCTAGTCGGTGAGCTCGATTTCGCGGGTGAAGTCGTATCCTGCACGGACGTCGTTGACGAGCTCGCGCGCCGCCTCCACATGGTCGTCCCGATCGCGCATGCTCAGCCGGCCGAGCAGTTCCGGGCCGCGATCCGCCGACGCGGCCTCGAGCGTGAGCGTGATCGTGAGCCGGCCTGGCGCGAATCCGAGCCGCGAGTAGAAGCCGATGTTGTCCATCGTGCGCGGCATCGTCTCGAGCCCGATCGTGCCCGCTCCTTCGCGCTGGAGCCACGACACCCCGCGCTCGACGATCTCCTTCCCGAGTCCGCCGCCCTGGTGCTCCATCCGCACCGCGAGAG
>JANOIJ010000050.1:0-32923 GCA_031407575.1 Gemmatimonadaceae bacterium
GTCCCAAGGGTCCGGCTGTTCGCCGGTTAAAGTGGTACATGAGCTGGGTTCAGAACGTCGTGAGACAGTTCGGTCTGTATCCGTCGTGGGCGTTGGAGTGTTGAGGGGAGCGGACTCTAGTACGAGAGGACCGAGTCGGACGATCCGCTCGTGTCCCGGCTGTCCTGCCAAGGGCACCGCCGGGTAGCGATGATCGGCTGTGATAACCGCTGAATGCATCTAAGTGGGAAGCACGCCCCAAGATGAACACTCCCGAGGCCTTGAGCCTCCTGAAGGGCCGGGGAAGACCACCCCGTCGATAGGCCGCCCGTGGACGTCGTGCAACCGACTCCGAGCGCAGCGGTCCTAATCGCCCGTGCGGCTTGACCACTTCCAAAGTAGGTCAACTGCAAGCAGAGCAACCCATTGTTTCAGGATTCATTGGAATCCGCGATCTACCACGTACATCCGCTGTCGAACTGCCCTCAATTCGGTAGTTCCTCAGTACATCCATTCCTCGGTTGATTCCGTCGCGGCGCTCGTGCGTCCTCGCCGGCCTCAGCACCACCGATGAATCGATCTACTGATCAATCGAACCACAGATCCACGTTTTTCGCTGGCGACTAGAGCGTAGGGGCCACACCCGTTCCCATCCCGAACACGGTCGTTAAGCCCTACAGCGCCGATGGTACTCCGTCCGAGAGGACGCGGGAGAGTAGGCCGTCGCCGGCACCCCTTCGAAACGCCCCACTCGGCTCCCGCTGAGTGGGGCGTTTCGTTTCGTGGCACGCCGCTCGCCACGAAGAGTCCTGCCGCTGCCTCCTGTCGAGGCATCGGCCCGTCCCCTACTATCACGCCATGCCTCGCGCAGGAATCGTCACCGTCGTTGGAAAGCCAAACGCCGGCAAATCCACGCTCCTCAATCGCGTCATGCGAGAGAAGCTCGCCATCGTCAGCGAGAAGCCGCAGTCGACGCGCGATCGCGTCGTTGGCATCCATACGGCCGGCGACGTGCAGATGATCATCCTCGACACGCCTGGCCTCCTCAACCCGCGCTACGAACTCCAACGCGCCATGCGAGGCACCGCGCTTCGCGCGCTCAAGGACGCCGATATCATCGTCTACCTCGCCGACGCCACCGAGCGCACGCCGCCCTCGCTCCTCGAAGCCGCCGAATTGGCCACCGCGCCAACCGCACCTGTCTGGACCGTCTTGAACAAGTCGGACGCGATTCGACCGGTCGAACGCGCCGAGCTTGCTGAAGCCCTGCCCGATGCCCACTTCGTTTCAGCTCTCAATGGCGAAGGCGTGGACGACTTGTTTCGGGAAATCGGCTCCAGACTCCCGGAAAGCCCATTCCTGTATCCGGAAGACGAGATCAGTACCGCGTCTGTGCGCTTCTTTGTCTCCGAGCTCGTACGGGAGACCGCGTTGGAACAGCTCGATGAAGAGGTCCCGTACAGTCTCGCGTGCGAGGTGGAGGAGTTCCGGGAGGCGCAGTCCCCGGTATACATTCGGACGGTGCTCTATGTCGAGCGCGAGAGCCAGAAGCGCATCCTCATCGGCGCCGCCGGCCAGCGCATACGCGACATCGGGCGTGCCGCTCGCCTCAAGGTGGAAGCCTTCGTGGGCAGCGCGGTCTATCTCGACTTGTGGGTGAAGGTGCTCCCGAACTGGCGAAAGAGCGACGTCGCCATTCGCCGTTTCGGCTATCGACTCCACGACGAATCCTCTGCATGACGCTTTCTCCACAGTTGCTTGCCATCCTGGTCTGCCCGAAGTGCAAGGGCGCACTCGAGTATCGCGTGACGGAACCGTCGCTCGTGTGCACCGTGTGCCGCGTGCGCTATCCCGTGCGCGATGACATTCCCATCCTGCTGATCGACGAGGCGACCCCGCTGTAAGCGGTCGCGCATGCGTTCGATAACCCGCTCCGCCGTGTCTCGGCGATACGAAGGCCGGCGCGTGCGCTCAGCGCGTGCGGCTGTGGCGCTCTGTTCCCTGCTGCTCCCCGCTGCGTTGGGCGCCCAGAGCAACAGCGGTGCGCTCGACTTGCTCTTTCCAATGGGTGCGCGAGCCACGGCGATGGGCACGGCCTTCGTCGCAGAGCAGGGCAGCGAGGCTGTTTGGTGGAATCCGGCCGGCCTCGCGCGGTTGAAGACCCCTGAAATGGCGATCGACCATTTCCAGAATTTCTTTGCCAAAGGGGATGGCGTCTCGCTCGTGATTCCCGCGCATCCGGTCGGTGTCTTTGCCCTCTCCGCGCGCCTCTTCAACTACGGTGACGAAGACGAGACCGACGGTGTTGGCAACGTCATCGGCATCATCACCAACCGCACCATCGTGCTCGGCGGAAGCTTCGCGGCGGCCATGGGCCGATCCTTCGAGACGGGCATCGCATTTCACCTGTACCGTGGAGAGAGCGGCGGGACGACGTTCAGCACAAGCGCCCTGGACGCTGGTGTGCAATACCAGCCCGCGCCCAGCGTGCCATTTCGACTCGGCCTGGAGGTGCGCAATCTTGGCCTCAACGTCCAAGTGCACGACCTCGCCCAGGCGGATGCGCTTCCGACGCGGGTTCATTTCGGGGCGTCGTACGACCCCGTTTTCCGCCAGCTACCACAGGAGTTTACCGTGCGCGGCACCGCGGAGGTCGTGACGACTGGAGGCCTGGCGGACCCGGAATTCCGCATCGGCGGGCAACTCGGATACGCAGTGGGCACGAGCCGTCTCGTCGTGCGAGCCGGCTACATCCGTCAGCCGGCCAGTGGTTCGCAACTCACCGGACCATCGCTGGGGCTTGGCCTCGTCAGTGGGCGCGTGCAACTCGATCTCGCGCGTATCTTCGAGAGCTTCTCGACCGCACTCGATGTGCCGCCGACGTACATCTCGATTCGCGTGGGCCTGTGAGCCAGACCATGCGCGCCACCGCAACCGCCGCCATCGCCATCGCGCTCGCCACGCCGAGTGCGTTGAGTGCGCAAGTGATGGACGCGATGCGATCGGGCGCGTCTTCTGCGGCTTCACGCGTCGTGGCCACGTCAGCAGATTCGGTGAACGCCCGCCTCGCACTGCTTCCACGACTGCATCGAGCCGTAGATGACTTGCCGCTCTGGACGGCACCCGTCGCATCAGCGCTCGTTCCCGGACTCGGTCAGGCGCAACTGCACAAGGACCGGTTCATCGCGTTCATGTCCGCCGAGGCGTTCTTGTTGGTGCAGCTGATCAAGAACAACAAAGAATGGCGGGCGAGCGCGACGAGCTACCGCCGCCTGGCGCGTGACGTCGCGCGACACGCCTTCACGGGCGCCGCTGCGGATACGATTTTCCAGTACTACGAGGCGATGGGGAAGTTCGTCGAGAGCGGTGAATTCACGTCGGTGTCGAACGGACCGATCGTGCCCGAGACCGACACGCTGACGTACAACGGAAACCAGTGGTTGCTCGCCCGCAAGCGATTTGGTGTTCCGCTCGATGATCCTACTGCGTCTACGAACTATGCGCAGGCGTTGTCATTCTATCAGGAGCGGGCAGTCAGCCTGTACTATGGCTGGAGCTGGCGCCATGCGCAGCTGGAGCAAGACCTCTTCAAGCGCGAGATCGCGCGCAGCAACGACGCGTACGCGCGCGCTCAGCGCAACATCAGCGCCCTCATTGCCAACCATTTGCTGAGCGCCATCGACGCCTTTGCCACGGTTCGGCTCATCCAGGCGGCCAACGGCCGAATGCGCATTTCCGCAACGATACCGGTGCGATGAGGAGCGTCGCATTCCTGCTTAAGGATTGCCTTTTCGCTTCGAGGTCGCCGCGACGTGTGCGGTCGCGGTCGCTATCAGGGTAGTAGGCATGCGGAATCGTGTGGGTTCGGGCGCACACAATCGCTCCGCGTCACTTGATTGCTCGCATGGTGTTCTTCTTTTCAATGCTCGACGAGGAGGTTGACGGAGGCGCAACTTACAGTGGCATCGCGGTTTGACTTCACTCTGAGCGAACCGTATCTTGCCGCACCACTTCGGTCGGACGCACGCTTGGTCAAGATCAGCGCCATCCTCTACACCCCGGACGACGCCCCGTCTCCAGCCGTGCTCACCGATTGGCTGGCGAGGCAGGCGGACACCGTCGTGACCATCAGCGATTCCAACGACCTGATGGCGATCTCGCTCAGGGGTCGTCCGCGCGTGGTGGCCTTCGACGCGCGCTCGAACCCTGAGGCGGTCTATGCGGCGTGCCGGCGGCTGAAGGACGATTCCTACACGGGGGTCGTGCCGACGGTTATCCTGAGCGGGGCAGGCGAGGCCAGGTTTGCGGCTGCCTTCAAGGCCGGAGCAGACGAGGTGGTTCGCGAAGAGAGCACTGAGCCGGAGCAGTTGATCCGCCTGGATGCCATGCTCCGCCGCTCGGATCGCGACCTCGTGGTGCATCCCTCCACACGCCTGCCGGGCGCAGTGGAGATCGAGGCGTCCGTCGCGCGGCGGATCGAGTCGCAGGCCAACTTCGCGATGTGTTACGCGGACCTCGACCACTTCAAGGAGTTCAACGATCGCTATTCGTACTACGACGGCGATCGCGTCATACGCATTCTCGCCAAGATCCTGCACGACGTCGTGAAGGGGCTGTGCGGCGAGGAGGGTTTCGTCGGCCATATCGGCGGAGACGACTTCATCTTCGTGATACCGTCCCCAGCCATCGTGGACGTGTGCGAGGAGATTGTGAATATCTTCGACCTGCTCATTCCGCTACAATATTCAGAGCAGGACCGGCGTGCCGGCTATTTCTTCGGCAAGGACCGGCGCGGACAGTTACATCGAGTACCGCTCATGACGGTGTCCATTGGCGTCGTGACGAACGAGCGGAGGCACTTCACGCATGCGGCCCAAGTCAGTGAACTCGCAACGGAAATGAAGAGCTACGCCAAGACGCTTGAAGGATCGGTGTACTCGATAGATCGCCGGACCGACAGCCAGCCGGCTGGCGTGACCCGTATCACGGGATCAATGATGGCCGTGCGCGCTGGAGACGGCTCATGAACGTCGTATGCCCGGAGTGCCGCTCAGTCTTTCGGGTCGATCCCGCCAAGATCCCCTCGGCGAGCGTGCGTGCGCGCTGCTCGGTCTGCGGAGGAGTGATCACCATCGCCGCGGGAGGCGACGCGCGCGCGGACTTTACACCGAGCGCCGCCCGCCTGACGCCCGCCGCGCCGAGTGCCGCGCCCGTTCCGCCGCGTGTCTCGATGGCGGCACCACCCGTGTCGCCGCCCACGCCGAGCCTGGCCGCGCCGCCGGTGGCGCCGATGCCGCGCCCGAGTATTCCGACGCCCGTCGTTCCTGCGAGTCCGCCACTGCCCGCGCCCGCATTGGCGCCACCGACGCTCATCCGGCCGTCGACGCCCGTGCGCCCGGCGATGCCGGCCCCCGCGCAGCCGCATGGGCCGTCCGTGCTTCCAAAGCCCGCGCAAGCTCCGGCAATGCCAGCGCCATTCGCGCGGCCATCGATCGGATCGCCGGCACCGCGCCCTGCGCCTGGTGCGGCACCGCCGCCCGCAATGGGACGCCCGTCGTTCGCGGCGCCTCAACCAGCGGGTCCACCACCAGCCGCCGCACCGCCGCGCCCCGCGGTCGCTGCTGTGGTCGTGCCATCCGTGGCGGCGCCAGCAACACCTGCTCGCGTCGCAGCACAACCAGCCGCTGCGTCGACACAGACGCCAGCCGCCGGCGCACCAGCGGCCCGCGCACCGATCAATCCATTTCTCGCGAACGACCCGAACGCGAAGGCCAAGCGACTCGCGCGCGCGCTCGTGTCAGACATCTGCGCGTACTTCCCGCAGAAACGCGACGAAGGCATTCGCGACGGCACGCTGAAGCAACTGTTCCGCGAAGAGATCAAGAAGAGCTACGAGGAGTACGTCGACCAGATCGGACGCGAGTTCGCGGAATCGACCACGCACTTTCAGGACGCGCTCAACGACGTCCTTGCCGGAGGAAAGAAGCTCTTCTAGTCCTCAGCACGGCACGCTATCTTGGTGGTGTCGAAACCGACACCGTGCGAGCCGTCCGCGCTTCAAGCCGGACGGCTCGTGTCATACCCGGGAGAACGTCATGGCGGAGAACGAGCGCGGCCGGCAGCTATCCTCGTACGACGATCAGCTCGCCGAGCTGAGGAGGTACCTTTGACCTCGATCACAAGCGGACAGAGCTGACGTCGCTCGAAGAGCGCATGGGCAGCGCGGACTTCTGGACGAATCAGGAAAGCGCGCAGGAGATCGTGCAACGGGTCAAGGCGCTGAAGATCTGGGTCGAACCATTCGAGGCTCTGGTTGGTCGCGCGCGTAGCACGCGGGAACTGGCAGATCTGCTGGACGTCGAGCCGGACGCCGACATGGAAGGGGAGCTCGACCGAGAGATCGAGCGCATCGGTGCCGAGCTGGAGGAGTTCCGCCTTCGTTCCCTGCTGTCGCATCCAGATGACTTCCGCGACGCACAACTGGAGATCAGCGCGGGTGCGGGCGGCACCGAGGCGCAGGACTGGGCGCAGATGATCATGCGCATGTACACGCGCTGGGCTGAGCGAAAGGGATATGCGATCGAGATCCTCGACCTGTCCGAGGGTGAGGAAGCCGGCATCAAGGGCGCTGTGCTCGAGATCAAGGGACTTTACGCGTATGGGTACCTCAAGGCCGAGAGCGGAGTACACCGGCTCGTGCGGATTTCGCCGTTCGATTCGCAGGCGCGGCGGCACACCAGCTTCGCGTCGGTGTTCATCTATCCGGTGGTCGATACGGACATCAACATCGAGATCCGCGACGAGGACCTGAAAATCGACGTATACCGTGCGTCTGGCGCGGGCGGGCAGCATGTCAACAAGACCAGTTCCGCCGTGCGCATTACGCACATTCCCAGCGGTGTCGTGACGGCCTCGCAAGCGCAGCGGTCGCAGGGAAAGAACAAGGCGACGGCCATGAAGCAGCTCAAGAATCGATTGTACCAGATCGAATTGAACAAGCAGATCGCCAAGAAGGCGGAGATGGACGCTAACAAGTCCGACGTGAGTTTCGGGAGCCAGATCCGCAGCTACGTCTTCCAGCCGTACACGATGGTGAACGACCATCGGACGGAGCTCAAGATTCCTGATGTCCAGAAGGTGATGGACGGCGGAATCGATCCGTTCATCGAGGCATTCCTCAAGGAGACGGGTGGCGTGAAGCCTAGGGAGACGGCGTGAGCGACGAGTTGAACTTCGTGCAGCGGGCGCGACGCGAAAAGCTCGACGCGCTCGTCGCCGCCGGCGTGCCGCCGTTCGCGTACGGGTTCGATCGCACACACGAAGCGGCGGGCGCGGTCGCCACGCTGCCGGAGGGGCAGGACGAAGGCGGCAGCGTGAGCGTCGCCGGACGGATCGTCGCATGGCGCGGCCACGGCAAGACCGCATTCGCACACCTCGCGGACGGCAGCGGACGGATTCAGCTCTATTTCCGAAAGGACGACCTGGGCGACGAGATCTTCGCACGCCTGGCATTGTTCGACATTGGCGACGTCGTGGGCGTCCACGGGCCACTCATGCGCACGCGGACCGGTGAGGTTACCGTGCGCGTCGCCTCGGTAGAGATGCTCGCGAAATCGCTCCGGCCGCTGCCATACGGCAAGGAAGAGGTGGTGGACGGCGTGACCGTGCGCCACTCCGGCTTCTCCGATCCGGAGCAACGGTACCGCCAGCGGTATGCGGATCTCGCGGTGAATTCTGAGGTGCGGTCGCTGTTCGTGGCGCGGTCGCGCCTCGTGACGTCCATTCGCGCCTTCCTGGACGAGCGGGACTACCTCGAGGTGGAAACGCCCGTACTCCAGCCACTGTACGGCGGTGCCACGGCGCGACCGTTCGCCACGCACCACAATGCGCTCGACATGCCGCTCTTCCTCCGCATCGCGGACGAGCTGTACCTGAAGCGGCTGGTGGTGGGCGGATTCGACCGCGTGTACGCGATCGGGCACGACTTTCGTAATGAAGGGATCGACCGGACGCACAATCCGGAATTCACGATGCTCGAGTTCTACCAGGCGTTCGCGGACTACCAGGAAATGATGACGGTGGTAGAGGCGTTGTTCGTGCGCGCGGCCAATGCGGTGCGGACGGTGAGCGGCGTGGGAGACGCAGTGCCCGCGTTCGAGCCACCGTTCCCGCGCATCGAGTGGGTTGCGTCGCTGTCCGCGGCCATCGGCCGGGATGCGATGGATCTCACCGACGAGTCGCTCCGCGCGCTGGCGAATGCACAGGGGATCGAAAAGACACACGCGATGAGCCGGCCGAAGCTCCTCGATGAGCTGTTCGGCGCGCTTGTGGAAAGCCGGATCGTGGAACCGACCTTCGTCGTCGACTATCCGGTTGAGCTGTCGCCTCTGGCGAAGCCCAAGCGCGGCGATCCCCGGCTGACGGAGCGCTTCGAACTCTTCGCGCGCGGCCGAGAGATGGCCAATGCCTTCAGCGAGTTGAATGACCCCATCGACCAGCGGCGGCGCTTCGAAGCGCAGGCGCAACTGCGCGACGCCGGCGACGAGGAAGCGAGTGGCGTGGACGAGGACTACCTGCGCGCGATGGAATACGGTATGCCCCCGATGGGAGGGGTCGGCATCGGCATCGACCGACTCTTCATGTACCTCACCGGCACCGCGAACATTCGCGACGCCATTCTCTTTCCGACGATGCGTCCAGAATGACCCGCCTCGAGATGGCCATTGGGTGGCGGTACCTTCGGAGTCGCCGCGGGTCGAAGCTGCTGTCGCTGATCAGCGTGATCGCCATCGGCGGCGTGGTCGTCGGCGTGAGCGCGCTGATCGTCATCATGGGTGTGATGACAGGACTGCAGAACGACCTCCGCGAAAAGATCCTGATCGGCAGCCCTGACGTGCGCGTCCTGGCGTACGGGTCGGACATGGTGCTCAAGGACTGGAAGCCGGTGCTCGAAAAGGTGCGCGCGCACCCGGGTGTGGTCGCGGTGTCGCCGTTCGTGCACACAAAGGCGCTCGTGAGTGCGGGGCACAAATACAGTACCGGCGCGTACGTCATGGGCATCTTCCCCGAAGGTGAGGGCGGTGAGCCGGTGACGTCGATTCGCACCTATGCGACGTCGGGCGACTTCCGCTTCGAGACCAAGGACGGCAAGCAGCGCGGCGCGGTTGTTGGCGCAAAGCTGGCCACCCAGCTCAGCGTTTATCCGGGTGTCGATTCCGTCACGCTGACCACGATGGGCTCGCAGGTCAGCCCGGTGACCGGCATGCCGACTCCGCACGAGATGCGGTTGGAGGTGACCGGTGTGTTCAACACGGGGATGTACGAGTACGACAACGCGTACATCTACGTGTCGGTCGCCGTGGCGCAGGAGCTGGCGGAGCTTGGCGGCGACATCACCGGACTTGAAGTGAAGACCAAGGATCGTTGGGCAGCGGCAGGGGTGGCCGAGGAACTCGCGACGACGCTCGGCTATCCGTATCGTACGGAAGATTGGCAGGCGCAAAACAGCGCGTTGTTCCAGGCGCTCCGGCTCGAGAAGCTCGGGATGACGTTCATCCTGCTGCTCATCATCCTGGTGGCTGCGTTCAACATCGTTGGCACGCTGACGATGGTGGTCGCCGACAAAACCAAGGAGATCGGTATCCTTCGCGCGATGGGGATGCCGGCCGCATCGATCCGGCGAATCTTCCTGGTACAGGGCACGCTCATCGGTGTGGTGGGAACGTCGCTCGGTCTCGCGCTGGGGCTGATCACCGCGCTGGCGCTCGACGAATTCAAGGTGATCAAACTCGATCCGTCGGTGTACTTCATCGACCACCTGCCGGTCCACCGTGCGCCGATGGACATCGCCATGACGGTGGTGGCAAGCCTGCTGATCGCTGCCGTCGCGACGATCTATCCTGCGATCCAGGCGTCGCGATTGCTGCCGGTGGAGGCGATGCGCGAATGAGCGTGGTCGAGGCGCGGGAGCTGCGGAAGACGTACCTGGGCGGTGACGGCGTGCCGATCATCGTGCTGGACAATGTGGACATGACGGTCGAGCGGGGCGAGATGGTCGCGATCATCGGCGCCAGCGGAGCCGGCAAGAGCACGCTCCTGCACCTGCTCGGCGCACTCGACCGGCCGACGTCGGGGGAGATCCGCATTGCGGGGCAGGACCTTGCCGGGCTCAACGACGACGCGGTGTCAGCGCTTCGCAACCGCACGGTGGGATTCGTGTTCCAGTTTCACCACCTGCTGCGTGAGTTTACGGCGCTGGAGAACGTGATGATGCCGCTGCGGATCGGCGGCCAGGACGAGGGAGAGGCCAAGCGTCGCGCCACCGAACTGCTCACCCGCGTGGGATTGGGCCGCCGCATGTCGCACCGCCCGTCCGAGATGTCGGGAGGCGAGCAGCAGCGGACGGCCGTTGCGCGCGCCCTCGCAGCCGACCCTGCCGTGCTCCTCGCGGACGAGCCTTCCGGCAACCTGGACCACATGAACAGCGAGTTGCTGCACGACCTGTTTGCCGAGTTGGCCCGGGAGCTGGAGATCGCGATGGTTGTTGTGACACACAATCGGGCGCTTGCCGCGCGTGCCGACCGCATTCTGCAACTCGAGGACGCACGGCTCTCACAGATCGGACTGCCGGAGGTCGTTGCCTGATGGTCTGCGACAACTGTCATGAGCGCGATGCCGTCGTGAACCTGACGACGATCGAGAACAATGCCGTCCGGCAGCTGCATCTGTGCGAGCAGTGCGCGGTCGCAAAGGGCGTCGAGACGTCCGTCGCTACCACTAAGCATCCGCTGGGCGAGTTCCTTCAGGCCGTCCAACAGCAGAGCATGCCGGCGAGCGCCGATGCCGGAAAGTGTGGTTTTTGCGGACTGACGATGAAGGACTTCCGCGATACCGGGCGAATGGGATGTGCGCGCTGTTACACGACGTTCGAGTCAAGCATGCGCGAGCTGCTGCGCCGAGTGCATGGTGGTTCGCGTCACATTGGCCGCGCGTATCGGGCACCCGCCGAGCAGGTGTTGGAAAAGGCAGGGGCTTTGGGCGAACTGCGCGAGAAGCTGCGGCGCGCCATCGAGCAGGAGCAGTTCGAGGCTGCCGCGGAGCTGCGCGACCGGATCAAGGTGATGGAATGACAATGGACCTCTCGTTGCTTCCGGATGGCGGCGTGCGTTGGCTGGATGCGTCGGGAGCGCACGCGGACGTCGTCCTGTCGACCCGAGTTCGTTTTGCGCGCAACGTGGACGGCTACGCCTTCGCGAGCCGTGCGCGCGACGGCGAGCGTCTGCGCGTGCTGGCGCAGGTGCGCGATGCACTGCGTCAGGTTCCCGCGATGCCGCAGAGCTTCATGGTGCGTGTCGACGAGCTGGGCGCGGCCGAGCGTGCGATGCTGTTCGAGCGGCACCTGGTGAGCAAGGAGCTGGCGGGGCTGGAGACGCAACATCCGTTGCGCAGTGGGGCGGCCGTGTACCTCTCCGACGGCTTGAGCGTCATGATCAATGAAGAGGATCATCTCCGCATGCAGTCGCTCCAATCCGGATTTGAGCTCAGGGCGGCGTACGCCGCGCTGGACCGGGTTGACCGTGAGCTTGGTGCAAGGGTCCCCTTCTCGTACCATCCGGAGTTCGGCTTTCTCACGGCATGTCCGACGAACGTGGGAACCGGCATGCGGGCGTCGGTACTGATCCACTTGCCGGGGCTCGTGTTGACGAAGGAAATCGGGCGCGTGCTGGCGGGCCTCCAACAAATGGGGCTCACGTACCGAGGCTTATATGGAGAGGGTTCGGAGGTGGTGGGAAATTTCTTCCAGATTTCCAACCAGACGACGTTGGGTCGCTCCGAGGAAGACCTGCTGGACCAGTTGATACGGGTCGTTGGCCATGTGATCGAGCGGGAGGAAGAAGCGCGTCGTGTCCTGCTGCGAGATGCCGGTTATATTATTGAAGACAAGCTTTGGAGGGCGTATGGCACGCTGCGTTACGCGCGAAGCCTCACGTTCGACGAAGCGATGAACTACCTGAGCGGCGTGCGTCTGGCCGTTGGACTGAAACTGATCCGCGGCCTCAGTGTATATACCCTCAACAAGCTCCTGATCTTTTCGCAGGCCGCGCATCTGTCGGCTGCGGAAGCACGGTCGCTGACCGAAAGCGAAACCAACCTGGCGCGCGCGCGGTACGTACGGAAAGCGCTGGACGAGGAAGCAGGGTCGGTCGGCTAGGAGCACGTCCACCGGGGTCTCTCTGAGGGACTAATGAACGGCTATAACTTTACGGAGCGGGTGCGGAAGGTCCTTGCGATGGCACGCGAGGAAGCCGCTCGACTCCACCACGAGTACGTGGGCACGGAGCACATCCTGCTCGGCCTCATCCGCGAGGGTGAGGGCGTTGCCGCCACCGTGCTGCAGAATCTCTCGGTTGAGCTGGACGAGATCCAGCAGAAGATCGAGGAAACCGTCAAGAAGGGGAAAGCCGCCCAGACGACGGGACCCGACTTACCGTATACCAGCCGCGCGAAAAAGGTGCTGGAGCTCGCCATGAGCGAGGCCCGCGAGCTCAGTCACTCGTATGTCGGCACCGAGCACTTGCTGCTTGGCTTGCTGCGCGAGGAGAAGGGCATTGCGGCGCAGGTGCTGACCGACGCCGGCGTCAACCTCGATGCCGCGCGCGCCGAGACGCTGCGCATCCTCGGTACGGAGATGCCGCAGCAGCCGGGCGGTGGTCCGGCCGCAGCGCAGGCACAGCCGCCGGCGCCCAAGGGCGAGAAGAAGTCGAAGACGCCAGCGCTGGACCATTTCTGCCGCGATCTCACGCAGCTCGCCGCCGAGGGTCAGCTCGATCCGACGATCGGGCGGGCGAAGGAGATTGAGCGCGTGATGGAGGTGCTCACGCGTCGCAAGAAGAACAATCCGGTGCTCATCGGCGAGCCGGGCGTGGGCAAGACCGCCATCGTCGAAGGACTCGCGCAGCTGATCGCCAACGGCGAGTGCCCCGAGTCGCTGCGCGACAACCGCGGGTTGGCGCGCGACAAGGCGGCCGTGATTGCCGGCACCAAGTACCGCGGCCAGTTCGAGGAGCGGCTCAAGGCGGTGATGAACGAGATCGCGCAGAACAAGAACGTCATCCTGTTCATCGACGAGCTGCACACGCTCGTGGGCGCCGGTGCTGCGGAAGGCGCAATCGACGCGTCCAATATGTTGAAGCCTGCGCTGGCACGTGGAGAACTGCAGTGCGTCGGCGCGTCCACGCTCAACGAGTATCGCAAGTACATCGAGAAGGATGGCGCACTCGAGCGACGCTTCCAGACGGTCGTCGTTGATCCGCCCACCATCGAAGAAACGGTTGAGATTCTCAAGGGGCTGCGGAAGAAGTACGAAGATCATCACAAGGTGACGATCCCCGACTCGACGCTCGTGCTGGCCGCGAAGCAGTCCGAGCGCTACATCACCGACCGTTTCCTGCCCGACAAGGCCATCGACGTCATCGATGAAGCCGGTGCACGGGCGCGCCTCGCGGCGCAGGCGCCACCACCGGAAGTGGCCGCGCTGAAGGGTGAGTTGGAGAAGGTGAACACGGAGAAGGAGGCCGCTGTCCGCGACCAGAACTTCGAGCGTGCCGCTTCGCTCCGCGACAAGGAGCGCGAGATTCAGGGCGAGATCCGCAAGAAGCAGGAGGAATGGGAGCAGCGGCGCCAGTCGCACCGTCCTGTGCTCGGAGAGGAGGAAATCGCGTTCATCGTGAGCCGCTGGACAGGCATTCCCGTGACGCGTCTCCAGGAGGCGGAGACCAGCCGCCTGCTGCGGATGGAAGACGAGCTGCACCAGAACGTGATCGGACAGGACGAGGCCATCAAGGCGCTCAGCCGCTCGATTCGTCGCAGCCGCGCGGGTCTGAAGGACCCGAACCGTCCGATCGGCTCGTTCATCTTCTGCGGCCCGACTGGCGTGGGCAAGACGGAGCTGGCGCGCTCCATCGCCAAGTTCCTGTTCGCGGACGCGTCGGCGCTCATCCGCGTCGACATGAGCGAGTACATGGAGAAGTTCTCGGTGTCGCGGCTCATCGGCGCGCCACCGGGCTACGTGGGATATGAGGATTCGGGGACGCTCACAAAGGCCATCCGTCGCAAGCCGTACTCGGTCATCCTGCTCGACGAAATCGAGAAGGCGCATCCGGACGTGTTCAATATCCTGCTCCAGGTGCTGGACGAGGGCCACCTGACGGATAACTACGGCCGAGTGATCGACTTCAAGAACACGGTCGTGATCATGACGTCGAACGTCGGCGCTCGCGACATCACCAAGGGCAAGGGACTCGGCTTTACGCTCGGCGACTCGACGACATCGTTCGAGCGGATGCAGGAGAAGGTGAAGGAAGAGCTCAAGGTGGTGTTCAACCCGGAGTTCCTGAATCGGCTGGACGACGTCATCGTCTTCCATCCGCTCAGCCGGGCGCACATCACG
Source organism: Gemmatimonadaceae bacterium (assembly GCA_031407575.1). Classification (GTDB taxonomy): domain Bacteria; phylum Gemmatimonadota; class Gemmatimonadetes; order Gemmatimonadales; family Gemmatimonadaceae; genus AG11. Next base: position 14,429 of record JANOIJ010000050.1, read on the forward strand.
CAGATCGTGTCGATCCTGCTGCGCGACGTCCGCAAGCGGATGGCAGAGGACGATCTCACGATCCGTCTCACGGACGCGGCCACGGAACTGCTGGTGAAGAACGGCTACGACGAGAGTTACGGCGCGCGTCCGCTGAAGCGGTCGATCCAGAAGTTCATCGAGGATCCGCTCTCTGACAAAATCCTGCTCGGCGAGTTTTCGCGTGGTGACGAGATCGAGGTAGACGTGGCGACGGATGGTACCAGGCTGGAGTTCAAGGTGCTGTCGAGCGCGACGAAGGCGTAGTTTCTTCGCAAAGCAACCGCGAGAAGGCCGGCTGGGTCCAATCCTGGGGACCTAGCTGGCCTTTTCCGGGTTATATTGTGATGATGCGACGTCTGATTTTCCCCGCCGTCGCCCTGCTATTCACGGGGGCGACGGCGCGTGCGCAGGAGCCCTCCCTTGCTGGGCGCTGCGCCACTCCCGATTCAATTGCGTTCCGCGGTTTCACGAGAGCCACGGACGCGTCCCTTCGTGCTGAGGCCGGGCTGGTGCCGGGCCCGGTGAATTATCGCGCGCTCGAGCGTTCGATCCGCGCGCTCTATGCGCTCGGCCAATTCGACGACGTGGCGGCGACGTGCGATTTGCTGGCGGACGGCTCGCGCGCAACGCTGGCGTTCGATCTCAAGGAACGCCCGGTGCTCGGCGCTGTGGAGGTGACGGGTACGGACCGCGTGTCTCGCGGCGACGTTCGCGACCGCATTGACCTCCTGGTGGGACGGCCACTCGATCCGGCGCTCGTTTCCCGGGCGCTCCAGCGCATCGATTCGCTGTACCAGTCCGCGGGCTACTACCTCGTCGAGGTAAAGCCCGAGACCACCACTGTGAACGAGCAGGTTTCGCTGCTCTTCCGCGTGGACGAGGGGAAGCGACTGGCCGTGTCCGGCGTCGACATCAGCGGGAATGCGGGGGTGTCCGACAAGGCTGTGGTCGGCGCCATGGAGACAAAGCCCGAGGGATTCCTCTGGTTTCGCAAGGGCGAGCTGGACGCCGACAAGTTTGCCGGCGACGTGGGCGAGCGGATTCCCGCCCTGTACTCTTCGCGCGGATTCCTCGACGCGCAGGTGCTCAAGGACACGGTTCGCGTGGATCGCGAGCGCGGAAAAGCGCAGGTGGACGTGACGGTGCTCGAAGGCCCGCGCTACCGCATCGGCAGCTTCGAGGCCATCGGCAGCAAGCACTACTCGAGTGAAGACCTCCAGCGCTTCTATCCCTTCGGCGCGCAGCCCAAGACGATCACCGGAGCGCTGAAGGGCGTTCTCCGCGTGGGTCGAGGGGATGACGACGCCGGCTTCTTCGACCAGTCGAAGTGGGACGACGCGACGCGACGCGTTGGTGAGGCATACGCGAACGAGGGTTACATCTACGCGAATGTGCGACCCGTTGTGGAGCGCACGAAGACCGGGCCCGACTCGTTGCCGATCGTCAACCTCCGTTGGGAGGTGAGCGAAGGCCAGCCGGCGATCGTGAACCGCGTCGACATCCTCGGCAACGACGTCACGTCCGAGAGTTGCATTCGCAACCAGATCTTCGTGGTGCCGGGCGACGTGTTTCGTCGCGACGCACTGATTCGCAGCTACCAGAGCATCGGCAACCTCGGCTTCTTCGAGACGCCGATCGCGCCTCCTGACACGAAGCCGAACGAGGAGGGCGACCTGGACGTGATCTTCCACGTAAAGGAGAAGCGCACGGGCAACGTGAACTTCGGCGCGTCCGTGGGACAAGGCGCCGGTGTCGGCGGGTTCATCGGCTTCGACCAGCCCAACCTCTTCGGCCTCTGCAAGCGCGGCTCGCTGAACTGGCAGTTTGGGCAGTACATCAACGACTTCAGCCTCACGTACAGCGATCCCTTCATCAGGGAATCCCAGCTCTCGGGCACGGTGACGGCGTACCACTCCATGCAGCGGTACTACGTCAGTGACGTGGGACGCCAGACGCGCATCGGCGGACAGTTGCAGGTCGGCTTCCCGCTGTTCGGGTCGCGGTTCTCGCGCCTGTTCACGTCATACGGCGTGGAGAAGGTGAAGTACGGTGACGACGGGCTCGTAAGCACGATCAACTGTAGCATCATTACGTGTCTCCGCTCCACCCTGGGCCTTTCGTTCGAGCACGACACGCGCGTCGGATTGCCGTTCCCGACGGATGGCGGCAAGCAGACATTCGCGACGCAACTCAACGGACTGTTCTTCGGCGGCGCGAAGTACACGCGCTATACCGGCGAGATGCGGCACTACGCATCGCTCGCGCAGTTCGGCGGCGGTCAGATCGGTTCCGAGCCGGTGATCCTGTCGCTTGGATTGTCGGTGCGCGGCGGCGCGCTGTTCGGCGATCCCGGCGGCTTCTACATTTCGCAGAAGTTCTCGCTGGGCGGCGTACAGTATGGCGAACAGCTGCGCGGCTACGAGGAATTCTCGATCACGCCACAGGGCTACATCGGCGGGTCATCGGGCTCGTCGCTGACGGCGCAGACCACATCGTTCGGCAGCGCGTTCTACACCAGCACGGTGGAGCTGGGACTGCGCATCAACCAGCAGCTCAACTTCAGCGCGTTCTACGACGCGGGCAACATCTGGGCGCGCCCGCGTGACTTCAACCCGACGCGGCTGTTCCGCGGTGCCGGCATCGGTGCCTCGATCGTCACTCCGCTGGGACCGCTCGGCCTGGATTGGGGGTATGGGTTTGATCGGGTCGACGCGAATGGCGTGAAGGATCCCAAATGGCAGCTACATTTCAAGCTCGGTCAGCTCTTCTAACCTCGGAGTTTTTCATGCGTGCCCTATTCCGCGCGGCCCCTGTCGCGCTTGCCCTCGTCACCGCGCTGAGCGGCCCGGCCTCTGCCCAGGGGCAGAAGTTCGCCTACATCCAGTCGTCCGTGCTGCTCGACCAGGCACCAGGCCGCGTCGAAGCCGAGGCGCAGTTCAACAAGGAGACGGACGTCTTCAAGGAGCAGATCAAGCGCATGAGCGATTCGCTCAACGCGATGGTCGCGACCTTCGAGAAGAGCCAGGCGACGCTGGCCGCCGCGGCCCGCGAGTCGCGCGCGAAGGACATCCAGGCGAAGGAGCAGTCCTACCAGGTTCGTACGCGCGAGCTCGAGCAGAAGGCGAATCAGCGCCAGAGTGAGCTGGTGCAGCCGATCCTGGATCGCATCAAGATCGCGATCGAGGACGTGCGCGTCGAAGGCGGGTACTCGTTCATCTTCAACGCGGATCAGGGGTCACCGATCGTCGCGCTGGACAAGAACCTGAACATCACGGACCGGGTGCTGGCCAAGCTGCGAAGCGGTTCGGTGAGCGCTGCGCCGCCCAAGCCGCCCGCGGGCGCGCCGGCAGCGGCAGCCTCCGGCGTGACTCGGGTGCCCCCGCTCGACTAGTACGTGGAAGACAGCCCGCCACCTGCACTGCGCAACGGCGGTGAGGGCCCTCGAGCCCTCACCGCCGCGTCCATTGCGGCTACCGTCAACGGCACTCTCCTGGGCGACGCAACGGCGTCGGTGAGCGCCATCGCGCCGCTGGACCGGGCGCAACCACACCACCTCACATTCCTGTCGACCGCCCGCTACGCGCCGTTGCTGCTGACAGCGGACGCGGGCGTGCTGCTCGTCACGCCGGAACTCGCCGAGACCCCGGGCGCGGCGCGGGCACGCATCGTCGTGGAGAGGCCCCATGACGCGATGCTCTCACTGCTCGCCGCGCTTCATCCACCGGTCGCGCATCAACCCGGGATTCACCCGACCGCGCTGCTTGGGCGCGGCGTGTCGCTCGAGGCGGACGTCTGCGTCGGGCCGTATGTGGTCGTCGGCGACGGTGCGCGGATCGGCGCGCGGTCGCACCTGCACGCGCACTGCGTTGTGGGCGCGGGCGTGGAGATAGGTGACGACTGCGAGGTCTATCCCGGCGTGACGCTGTACGCCGGCACGTCGCTTGGCGCGCGGGTGCGAGTGCACGCCGGCGCACGGATCGGCTCGGACGGCTTCGGCTACGTGTTTCGAGACGGCGCGCACGCGAAGATTCCGCACGTTGGGCGTTGCGTCGTGGAGTCCGACGTGGAGATCGGGGCCAACACCACGGTCGATCGCGGCAGCATTGACGACACGGTGATTGGCGCGGGCACAAAGATCGACAACCTGGTGCAGGTGGCGCACAACGTTCGCATCGGGCGGCTGTGCCTGATCATGGCACAAGTCGGCATCGCGGGGTCGGTCCATGTGGAAGACGGCTGCGTCCTCGCGGGGCAGGTCGGTGTCTCGGGGCATCACACCATTGGCCAGGGCGCGCGACTGGCCGCGCAGGCGGGCGTGTTTGGTGACATCCCGGCTGGCGAGACCTGGTCCGGCTATCCGGCGCGTCCGCATCGCGAGGCGCTTCGCGCGCAGGCGGCCATGTTCCGGTTGCCCGCCATTCTGCGCGCGCTCGAGCGGCTGATCGGCTCCGGCGGCGACCCAAAGTCCAGCTGATGCGACGGACAATCAACCAACGCGCGACCGTGGCCGGCGTCGGCCTGCACCTCGGCGTCCCCTGCGCGTTGGAGTTCCTTCCTGCGGGAAGCGGCACGGGCATTCGGTTCCAGCGCCGAGACCTTGCGGGGACGCCGGCGATCGAGGCGCTGGCGGAGCATGCGGTGCTCACGGAGCGTCGTACGCAGCTGGGTGAGGAGCCCATTGCCGTGCACACGGTTGAGCACGTGCTGGCGGCAGTCGCGGCCCTGGAGATCGACGACCTGGTGATCTCGCTGGATGGACCGGAGCCGCCGATCATGGACGGCAGTGCGGGTCCGTATTTCGAGGCGTTGCAGAAGGCGGGGATTCGCCGGCATCCGGGCTTCGTGCATACGGGACGAGTGACCGCGCCAATGCGCATGGAAGACGGGGACTCGCTGTACGAGGCGTTTCCGTCTGACGCGCTCGAGCTGGACGTGACGATCGACTTCGATCACCCGCTCATCGGCCACCAGCGGTTCGCGATGCAGGTGACGGAGGCGACGTTCGCGCGCGAGCTGGCGTTCGCGCGTACCTTTGGATTCGTTCGCGAGGTGGAGCAGCTGCGGGCGCGTGGCCTCATCAAGGGCGCGTCCACGCAAAACGCAGCGGTGCTCGACGACACGTCCGTCGTGGAGAACACGCTACGGGCGCCGGACGAGTTCGTCCGCCACAAGATGATGGATTGCGTTGGAGATCTCGCGCTGCTCGGAATGCGCCTGAAGGCGCGGATCGTGGCGCACAAACCCAGCCATCGCGGCACGGTGTTGTTCGTGCGCGCGCTGCAGGCCTCGTTAGCGCAGGAGATTCAGGTGCTCGGAATCGAAGAGATCATGCAGGTGCTGCCGCACCGCTATCCGTTCCTGCTGGTGGACCGCGTGATCGAGATGGAGGCGCGGAAGCGCATCGTCGGCATCAAGAACGTGACGATCAACGAGCCGTTCTTCCAGGGACATTTCCCGGGTCACCCAATCATGCCAGGCGTGCTCATCATCGAGGCGATGGCGCAGGTGGGTGGCATGCTGCTGATGGGCGCCGTTCCGGACCCCGAGAACAAGGTGGTGTACTTCACCTCGCTCAACAACGTGAAGTGGCGCAAGCCCGTGCGTCCGGGCGACCAGCTTCGCTTCGAGCTGGAGATGCTCCAGGTGCGCGGCATGATGTGTCGCATGCAGGGCGTGGCGAAGGTGGACGGGGAAGTCGTGTGCGAAGCCGAGATGAGCGCGATGGTGCGAGACAAATGACGTCGCGCATTCACCCGTCCGCCATCGTGAGCGCCGATGCGCAGATCGGCGTGGACGTGGAGATCGGGCCCTTCGCCATCATCGGCGAGAAGTGCGCGATCGGCGACGGGTGCGTGATCGCGCCGCGCGCGACGCTGGAGCGCAACGTCATCCTCGGTGCGAATGTGAAGGTGGGCTCGGGGACGATCCTTGGCGGCGACCCGCAGGACCTCAAGTTCAAGGGTGAGTACACGACCGTGGAAGTGGGCGAGGGCACGACGATCCGCGAGTACTCCACGATCAACCGCGGCACCACGCACTCGCACAAGACCACGATCGGGAAGAACTGCTTCATCATGTCGTATGTCCATCTCGCGCACGATTGTCATGTCGGAGATGGCGTCATCCTCGTGAACAGCGTGCAGCTCGCGGGGCACGTCACGGTGGGCGAGAAGGCGATCATTGCCGGCGCGAGCGCGGCGCACCAGTTCGTGAAGATCGGCCAGTACGCGTTTGTCGGTGGATGCTCGCGCATCTCGCAGGACGTGCCGCCGTACATCAAGGCCGTGGGCAACCCCATCAAGCTGTATGGCCTGAACAGCGTGGGACTGCAGCGCAACAACTTTCCGGAGGAAGTGGTGCGCGAGCTGAAGCGTGCGTACCGACTGTTCTTCCGGTCCGAGCTGAACGTCACGCAGGCGAAGCAGAAGGCGGCGACGGACCTCACGCCGTATCCCGAAGTGCTGGAGCTGCTCCGCTTTCTCGAGGAGAGCGGACGCGGGGTGGTCGACTGAGCGCGCGTGTGCGCGTCGGCGTCATCGGCGCCGGCGGACTGGGGCTGCATCACGTCCGCATTCTGCGCGACATGCAGGGTCCGGATTTCGCGGGCTTCTACGAACTGCGTGCGGACCGCGCGGCACAGGTCTCGTCGGAGCTGGGCGTGCGGGCACACGAGACGCTCGACTCGCTGCTCGACGACGTCGACGCGGTGACGATCGTCGTGCCGACACCGCTGCACTTCGAGGTCGCGAAGCGCGTGCTGTCGCGCGGCATTCACGCGATGATCGAGAAGCCCATTGCTGCGACGCTCGATGAAGCTGACGAGATGCTGTCGCTCGCGGCCGCGCACGGCGCCATTGTGCAGACCGGCCATGTGGAGCGGTTCAACCGCGCGATCCGCGCGGCAATTCCGTACGTGGACGCGCCACGCTTCATCGAGAGCGACCGCCTCGCGCCGTTCAACCCACGCGGCTCGGACGTCGCGGTCGTGCTGGACCTGATGATCCACGACATCGATCTCGTGCACACGCTGGTGGGCGGCAAGGCCGCGTCCGTCGCGGCGGTCGGCGTGCCGGTGCTCACGCCGTTCGTGGACATTGCGAATGCGCGTCTCACGTTCGACTCGGGCGCCGTGGCGAACATCACGGCGAGTCGCGTGTCGCGTGAGCGCATGCGCAAGATCCGCATCTTCCAGCAGAGCGGCTACCTCTCGCTCGACCTCGGTGCGGGGAACGGCGAGTTTTACAGGATGCGCGGTGACATCGACGTCGCCACGCTCGCGAGCGCGCCGCTGGCGCTGGAGCAGTTCGTCGAGCGCATTCCGCTCGAGGCCGAGGAAGGCGAGCCGCTGCGCCTCGAGTTCGAGAGTTTCCTCGCCGCGGTGCGCGGCGAGGGGCCTGTCGCAGTGTCTGGCGAGGAGGGGCGCGATGCGCTCGCCGTGGCGCTGCAGATCGTGAGCGACATCGAGCGCACGCTGCCGGCGCTTGCCGGACGCTCGCCGCTGGGTGCGCGTGCGTGAGATTCTTTTTGTCGCCGGTGAGACGTCCGGCGATCAGCACGCCGCCGCGGTAGCACGAGCCATTCGCGCCACGGGTGCACCCTTCGCGCTCGCCGGCGTGGGCGGAGACGCGATGCGCGATGCCGGCGTGGAACTCGTGGCGCACGCGAGCTCGCTCGCCGTGATGGGGTTCGTCGAGCCGCTCAAGAAGCTCCCCGTGCTGCACCGGCTTCGGGCCACGTTGCGACGACGCATGGAGGGTAGGACCGTCGCGCTCGTGGTGCTCGTGGACTACGGCGGATTCAACATGAAGATTGCCGCAGTCGCGGCGTCCGCCAACGTTCCCGTGCTCTACTACATCACGCCGCAGGTCTGGGCGTCGCGCGCTGGCCGAATGAAGTCGCTGGCGCGGACGGTCACGCGGGCGGCCGTCATCCTGCCGTTCGAGGCCGCGTTGCTCAACGCGAATGGCATCGACGCGACGTTCGTTGGTCACCCACTGCTGGACCGCGTCAGCGCGCTTCCATCGCGCGACGAGGCGCGCCGCGCGATCGGCATTTCGCCAGATGCGCGGTTGCTCGCGCTGTTTCCCGGAAGTCGTGCGCAGGAGATCGCGTTGCACCTCGACCTGTTCGTCGCCACCGCGCGCGAGTTGCAGCGCCGCGATCCGATGTTGCAAGTGGTCGTGAGCGCCGCGCCGCACGTGACGATCCCACCGTCGCGGTGCCCGTTTCCGCTGGTGTCGTCCGCGTCGCTGCCGCTGCTGCGCGCCGCCGATGCCGCCATGTGCAAGAGCGGCACGACGACGCTGGAGGCCGCGGTCACGCTCTGCCCGATGGTGGTGGCGTACCGCACCGACCGACTGACGTACGCGATTGCCAAACGCGTCGTGACGATCCCCTTCATCGGCTTGGTGAACGTGGTGGCGGGTCGCGAAGTGGCGCGCGAATTCGTGCAGGACGCGCTGCAACCGATGGTGGTGGCCGACGCACTGGCACCGTTGCTCGACGCCGACAGTCCTGCGCGCGCCGCGATGGTCGCGGAGCTCGCTCGCGTGCGCGATATGCTCGGCGCACCCGGAGCGGCCGCACGCGTGGCGAACATGGCGCTCGCGATGGCGGGTGCGCCGGAGGGGCGCGAGACGTGAGTTCCGAACGGCGCGTGCGATGGACCGTCCGCGTGGGCGCCGCACTGCTTCGTCTGCTTGCGAGCACATGGCGCATGCAGTCGCACGGCATCCAGCCGCTGCACGACGCGCGCGCGCAGAACCGGCGCGTGATTTTTGCGCTCTGGCATGGTGAGCTCCTTCCGCTCCTGTGGCAGCATCGCGGTGAGAACGTCGCGATCGTCATCAGCGAGCACCGCGACGGTGAGATCGTCGCACGCATCGCCGAGTCGCTCGGCTACGCGACGGTGCGCGGGTCGTCGTCGAAGGGCGGGAGCCGAGCGTTGATCGGTCTGATGCGCGAGATCGATGCCGGTCGCGATGGTGCGATCACCCCGGACGGGCCGCGCGGGCCAGCACGGGTGTTCGCACCTGGCGCGGCGGTGGCGTCGCAACGTACCGGCGCGTACATCGTTCCCATCCGCGCCGCGGCGTCGCGTGCGTGGCGGCTCAAGAGCTGGGACCGGTTCCTCATCCCCAAACCATTTGCGCGGGTGGACGTCAGCTATGGCGTGCTGACCGTGGTGGAGGCGGCGTCTCCGCGTGAGGCCGCGCAACAGGCGCCGCAACTCCAAGCCCTGCTGGACTCCGTTCCCGGCTCATGAGCGCGATCGACACCATCTGGTACGGTGAGACTGCTGCGGCGCGCGTGGCGCGCATCGCGCTGGCGCCAGCGAGCTGGATCTTCGCGGCTGGTGTCGCTCTGCGCGAACGATCATTCGCGTCTCCTGATGGCGTGCGCGCGTCGGCGGTTCCCGTCCTCAGCCTGGGGAACGTGTGCGTCGGCGGCACAGGCAAGACGCCGGTTGCCGCGTGGGTGGCGTCGCGATTGGCGGCGGTCGGCGCACGACCGGCAATCGTGCTGCGCGGCTACGGCGACGACGAGCCACTCGTGCACGCACGACTGAATCCTGACGTCCCGGTGATCGTGGATGCCGATCGTGTGCGCGGTGTGGAGCGTGCGAAGGCGCAGGGCGCCGACTGCGCGATTCTCGATGACGGATTCCAGCACCGGCGCATCGCTCGCGTGTCCGACTGGGCGCTCGTGTCTGTCGAGCGGTGGCGGGAGGACGCGCGGTTGCTGCCTGCGGGTCCGTTGCGAGAGCCCATCGCGGCGATGTCGCGCGCCGATGTCATCCTCGTGACGCGAAAGAACGCGACCGCGGCCGAGGCGCAGGCGCTCGCGTCGCGCCTCGACGCTCGATTTCCGCGCGCCAGAATCGCCGTCTGTCATCTCGCCATGGACGCGGTGGTGGACGCGCGCACCGGCGAGCGCCGGCCGCTGACGTGGCTCTCGGACCGTCGACTCGCGGCCGTCGCCGCGGTCGGTCACCCCGACGCGTTCTTCGCGCAACTGCGCTCGGCGGGTGCGCGCGTGAATGCTCGTTCATATCGCGACCACCATGCGTTCGACGCGCAGGACGTCGCTGCACTCGCGGTTGCAGCGGGGCAGCGCGACGGGCTCGTCTGCACGCTCAAGGATGCCGTGAAGCTCGCACCTCGCTGGCCTGCCGCCGCCGCGCCCCTGTTGTATGTTTCCCAAATTGCGGTGATCGAGGGCGGACAGTTGCTACTCGATGACGCGCTCGAGGCGGTCCTGGCGGCGCGCCGGGCTGCCACTTCAAACGCCGGCTGAGCCGGCCAGAGTTCCCCCAAATGGCCACCGATCTGCGATTGCCGACCGATAGCATCGTCAAGCCGGATAAGGACCGCTTTCTCAACGAAGAAAATCCGTTCGAAGCCATGATGAGCCGCTTCGATCGCGCCGCCCAGCTACTCGACCTGGAGCCCGGCCTGTACAAGGTGCTCCGCCACCCGGAACGACAGATCATCGTCTCCGTGCCCGTGATGATGGACAACGGGGAAGTCGAGGTATACGAGGGCTATCGGGTGCTGTACAACACGTCGCGCGGGCCGGCCAAGGGCGGCATTCGCTTCGACATGCAGGTCAATCTCGACGAAGTGAAGGCGCTGGCGGCGTGGATGACCTGGAAGTGCGCCGTCGTGAACTTGCCGTTTGGCGGCGCGAAGGGCGGCGTGATTTGCGACCCGCTGAAGATGAGCGCCGGTGAGCTGGAGCGGCTCACACGCCGGTACACCGCGTCCATCATTCACACGCTCGGTCCCGATTCGGACGTGCCGGCGCCTGACGTCAACACGAACGAGCGCGTGATGGCGTGGATCATGGACACGTATTCGATGCACCACCGCCACACGGTCACGGCGGTCGTCACGGGCAAGCCGGTCGAGATGGGTGGGTCACTCGGCCGCCGCGAGGCGACGGGCCGCGGTTGCATGATCGTCACGAAGGAAGCGCTGCAGCACCTGGGCATGAAGCTCGCCGGGACGACGCTGGCCGTGCAGGGGTTCGGCAACGTGGGCTCCATTGCGGCCGAGCTCCTGGTGAAGGAAGGGTGCAAGATCCGCGGGATCAGCGATCGCACCGGCGCGTACTGGAACAAGGCGGGCATCGACATCGACGCAGCGCTCAAGCACGTGAAGATGCACAAGACGCTCGAGGGCTTCACGGGCGGCGACCAGATGACGAACGAGGAACTGCTGACGTCCGAAGTGGACGTGCTGCTGCCGGCGGCGCTCGAGAACGTCATCACGAGCAAGAACGCGGCGAAGATCCAGGCGCGCATCATCTGCGAGGGCGCGAACGGACCGACCACCGCGGGCGCCGACTCCATCCTCGACGAGAAGGAGATCTTCGTCATCCCGGACATCCTCGCGAATGCGGGCGGCGTCACGGTGTCGTACTTCGAGTGGGTGCAGGATCGCGGCGGCTATTTCTGGTCGGAGGCGAGCGTGAACGAGCGGCTCACCGACATCATGCGCCGCAGCTTCGCGGACGTGCTCAACCTCTCCACGCTGCACAAGGTGAACATGCGCACCGCGGCGTACATGCTCGCCATCAGCCGAGTGGCCACCGTGCACCGGCTGCGTGGCGTCTACGCGTAGCTTCGCATGCGGATCATGGTCGCTGTTGTGGGGAAGCCGCGGGACCGGCACCTCGCGGCGGCGATCGACGACTACGAGACTCGAGCGGCGCGGTACTGGCCGCTCGACGTCGTGGAAGTCCGCGAGGCGAGCGGCCGCGGTGTCCCCGCCGAACAGGCGCGACTGCGAGAGGGCGAGCGGATGATCGAGCGCGTGCCAGACGCGGCGTCGGTGATGGTGTGCGACGAGCTGGGCGACCGCCTCACTTCTGCGCAATTCTCGACGCTTCTCACGAGTGCCCGGGATAGCGCGCGCGACATCGCCTTCGTGATCGGGGGTGCCTTCGGATTGTCGGACGCGCTGCGCATGCGCGCCACTCGTGCGATCCAACTCGCGCCGTGGACGCTTCCTCACGAGTTGGCGCGACTCGTCCTGGCCGAGCAACTGTACCGCGCGGGCACCATAGCGCGGGGTGAGCCGTACCACAAATGACGACGACCGAATCCAAGACGTCAGCCGCATTGATTTCGACCAGCGGCGCGAGCCCCGTGCAGATCATCACCGAGGCACTTGGTGGGTCGCGGCTGTCGCGGGCGCTCCAGCGAGGCGACGTACCGAGCGGCTGGATGGCGGCAGCGCCGGCGTCCGCCGAGACATGGCGCGCACGCATGGCGTCGCGCGCGAGTGAGCAGGAATGGAGCACACGGTGGGAGATGCTCGCACCGGCGTTCTCCGCCACTGGTGCCGCCGCCGAGCGACTCGAGCGCGTAAAGCGCGAGGGCGGGGTGGTGATCACCACCGGCCAGCAACCCGGGCTCTTTGGCGGACCGGTGTACACGTGGAGCAAGGCGATGGGCGCTCTGGCACTCGCCGATGCGCTGGAGCGCGCGACCGGCATTGCGACGGTCGCGGTCTTCTGGGCGGCCACGGACGACGCGGATTTTGCCGAGGCGTCCTACACGGTGGTCGCGAGAGCTGGCGGCGCCGACGAGTTGCGCAGCGCACACGCCCCCATGGCGGGCACCCCGATGTCGCTCGCGCCACTCGGCGACGTGTCGCCGTGGTTCGAGCGACTGCGCGGCGCGTCGGGCAGCGCGGCGGATCCTCGCGCGCTGGAGATTGCGGCGCGAGCGTATGGGGACGCGTCGGTTTCCGTCGGCGAGGCATACGTCGCACTGCTTCGCGACATGCTCGCGCCGCTGGGCATGCCGGTGCTGGATGCGTCGCACGCGGCAGTGCGCGCCGCGAGCGACGCGACGTTACGCGCGGCATTGCGCAACGCCGCGACGATCGAGGCGGCACTCGCGGCGCGCAGCGCGGAGATCCGGTCGGCCGGGCACGACCCACAGGTGGAAGACGTCGCGGGACTGTCGTTGGTGTTCGTGCGGGACGGCGCGATCAAGCGACGCGTCTCACTCGTCGAGGCCGTCCGCATTGCTGATGACGCATCGGCGGTGCTCACGCCGAATGTGCTGCTGCGCGCCGTCGTCGAGCAGGCCGTGCTACCGACGGTGGGTTACCTCGGCGGACCGGGCGAGCTCGCGTACTTCGCCCAAGTGAGCGCGGCCGCCAACGCGCTCGGTATTGCGCCGCCACTCGTGTTGCCGCGATGGTCGTGTACGCTGATTGAACCGCATGTCGCCGAGCTGCTCGCGCGGTTTGGCATCACGCCAGCGGCACTGGCCACGCCGCACGCACTGGAGGGGATCGTCGCGCGATCGGCGATGAGCGCGGAGTCGGCGTCCGCTCTGCAGGCAGTGCGCGCGTCGATCGAGTCGCTCCCCGATGCCTTGCGCGCCGAGAGCGCAGGACTTGGACTCGAGGGCGCGGTGCAGGGTGCGACACAGTCGCTGCTCCATCGCATGGACCGGCTGGAGCGACGGCTGGTCGCGGGCATCAAGCGGAGGGAAGATGGCTTGCTCCGCGACGTCGCGACGCTGCGCGCGGCGCTGTACCCGAAGGGGACGCGCCAGGAGCGCGCGCTCAACCTGATCCCCACGCTCAGCCGCCACGGCATGGCCGTGCTGTCGGACATGCGTGACGCCGCGTCGACACATGCCCGCGCGCTGATCGGCGTCGCATGAGCGACCCGATTCCCACAAGCGTACCGCGCAGTTCCACTCGCACGTCAGCGCTGGTCGGCGCGGGAATTCTCCTCTCGCGGTTGCTGGGACTCGTGCGGCAGATGTTGATGGCGAAGTACCTGGGCGCCGGCGTGGTATCGGACGCGTTCAACGGGGCGCTCCGAATCACCAACATCCTGCAGAACCTGTTCGGCGAGGGTGCGCTATCGGCGTCGTTCATTCCCGTGTACGCGCGGGCGCTGGAACACGGCAAGGACGACGAAGCCGACCGCATCGCGGGAGCCATCGCGGCGATCCTGGCATTGCTGGTGGCGGTGATCGTCCTGCTTGGTGTCCTTGCCACGCCGCTCGTGGTGCGTCTCGTGGTGAGCGGGTACGAAGGCGAGACGCTCGACCTGGCCATCCGACTCTCGCGCATCCTGTTCCCGGGCGCCGGGATCCTCGTGATGAGCGCGTGGTGCCTGGGGATCCTCAACAGTCACCGCAAATTCTTCCTGTCGTACGTCGCGCCGGTGTTCTGGAACGTGGCGATGATCGGTGCGCTCCTGGCCTATGGCCCGCGCGTGGGCGAAGTGTCGCTCGTGATTGCCCTGGCCTGGGCGTCGGTCCTTGGCGCGGCGCTGCAGATGGGCGTACAGCTGCCGGCGGTTCTCAAGCTGCTCAAGCACCCGCGCTATCGGCCGGACATCGCATTCCCTCCTGTGCGCGAGGCGCTGCGGAACTTCTTTCCCGCGTTCATGACGCGCGGTGTGGTCCAACTCAGCGGGTATATCGACATCTCCCTCGCGAGCAACATCGACGCGAAGGGAATAGTGACGCTGATGAGCAACGCGCAGGCGATCTACATGCTGCCGATCAGCCTGTTCGGGATGGCGGTGTCCGCGGCCGAACTGCCGGAGATGTCGCGCGATCGCGGGACGGACACCGACGCGATGGAGCGCCTGCGCAACCGGCTCAACGCCGCGTTGCCGAGGGTCGCGTTCTTCGTCGTGCCCTCGGCGATCGCGTTCTTCGTGCTCGGTGAGGCGATCTCCGGTGTGTTGCTGCAGCACGGCCGCTTCGGCGCGACGGAAAGCCTGCGGACGTGGGCCATCCTTGCCGGATCGGCGATCGGGCTCCTGGCGAGTGCGCTGGGCCGGCTGTACTCCTCGACGTTCTTCGCGCTGCGCGACACCAAGACCCCGCTTCGGTTCGCGATCGTGCGCGTGGTGTTGACGGCGAGCCTTGGTTATGTGTTCGCGTTTCCGCTCCCGCGTGCGCTGGGGCTTGCCCCGTGGACGGGAGCGGTGGGGCTGGCGCTGTCGTCCGGCATTGCAGGATGGGTGGAGTTCGTGCTGCTGCGCCGAGGGGTGACGGCGCGGATCGGTGAGACGGGAATCGCGGGGGCGCTGCTGCTGAAGCTCTTCGGCTCGGGGCTGGCAGCGGGCGCGACGGGATACGGCGCGATGTGGCTGCTGCGCGGCGGGCATCACTCGGTGCGGGGAGCGGCGGCGTTGGCGGTGTTCACCATCATTTACGGCATGGGGACGTTGGCGCTTGGGGTGCCCGAGGCGAAGGGCATCGCTGGGCGCGTATTGCGGCGGTAACTGCGCGCTATGAGCATGGCAGCTCACGGCCCATAGCCCATGAGCCATAACTGCCTCGGGACAAAAGCCGGCGGCCATCAGCCCCTGAGCTGACTGCTCTCGGCCAGACGCGTCGGAAGGGTTCACGATGCGTTGGAGCGGTGACGCTCCGCTTGAAGGGGGCTTACAGCTTGAGTGCATGGGCAACTTCAAGAAGCTTCTCGTCTGGCAGAAAGCGCACGAGCTCTCGCTCGACACACATCACGCAGCGGCAAGGATTCGAGGCGCTCTCCATCTGTCGCTTCGCAGCCAGATAGTGAGGGCAGCGGATTCCATTCCTGCCAACATCGTCGAAGGACGAGGCACGCAGACCGACCGCGAGTTCGCGAAATACATCCGCTCAGCCGTGAGCTCAAGCGATGAACTCGAGTACCATCTCCTGTCCGCGCGCGACCGCGGTGTGCTGTCCCGCGCCCTGCACGACTCGCTGCTGGAGCGCGTCGTAGAGGTGAGGAAGATGCTCTACGGCCTCCTCGATCGCCTCAACGCGACCTGACTCGCGCAGTTCCGACTGGTGGCTGTCGGCCCAGAGGCTCTCAGCCGTCCGCTTTGGTGCCTTTGACGTTGAGCTGGACAGCTCGCAGCTGGCGAGCTGACATGCGCACAGCTGCTATAGTCTCTTCGTCCGTCGGGTATATTTGAGGGTGCCCGTCCCCGACGCGATCCTCGACAAGATCCCCCATCTCCCCGAGTCGCCCGGCGTCTACCTCTGGCGCGACGGCGAGGGCAAGGTGCTGTACGTCGGCAAGGCCAAGCGGCTCCGTTCTCGCGTTCGCAACTACATCGCGAGCGACCACGTCGAGAGCATCAAGACCCAGCACCTCATGCTCCAGGTCAGGGCCCTCGACACCATCGTCGTGCCGAGCGAGGCGCACGCACTCATCCTCGAAGCGAACCTCATCAAGGAGTACAAGCCGCGATTCAACATCGCGCTGCGAGACGACAAGTCGTATCCGTACATCAAGGTGACGGTGCAGGAGCCGTTTCCACGCGTGTGGGTGACGCGGCGGCTCCAGAACGACGGCGCGCGCTACTTCGGGCCGTACACGGACGTCGGCATCATGCGCCGGTCACTGGACGTCGTGAAGCGGCTGTTCACCGTGCGCTCGTGCAACTACGACATGCCGGCGCAAATGCCGGAGCGGCCCTGTCTCGACTACCACATCGGGCGCTGCAAGGCGCCGTGCATCCTGGCGCAGACGCAGGGCGAGTACGCCGCGATGATCGATGAAGTCATCGACTTCCTCGCCGGCAAGCCGGAAGAGGTCGTGCGCATGATGCGCCAGCGCATGGCCCTCGCCGCTGAGTCCCTGGACTTCGAGCGCGCGGCAAACCTGCGCGACGTGCTCACGCACCTGGAGTCGATGGAGGAGCCAACCATCGTGCTCAAGGTGGAGGGTGGCGATTCCGATGTCATCGGGTACGCGCGCGACGGCGACGACGCGGTGATCGCGCTGCTGCGCATCCGCTCCGGCAAGCTGCTCGCGCGCGATCACCAGTTCGTTGCCAACATCCAGGACGAATCGGATGCCGATGTGCTCGAGACGTACCTTGCAGGCCCATACCGGCTGCTCGATGAACGCGCGCAGGAGTTGATGTTGCCGTTCGACGTGTGCGAGCGCGAGGTGATGGAGGAGTCACTCGAGCGGACGAAGATCCACGTGCCGCAGCGCGGGCCGCGCCGCGACCTCATCGACCTGGCGCAGCAGAACGCACGTCACTTGCTGGAGGAGGCTCGCCTCACCGGCGACGAGCCGACGGAAGAGCGCGCCGGCGACCCGGTGTACGAGCTCCAGCGCCAGCTCGGTCTCCAGAAGGTGCCACGCGCTTTCGTGTGCTTCGACATCTCGCATGCGCAGGGCACGGACACCGTCGCATCGTGCGTGTGGTTCCAGAACGGACGTCCCTATCGCGCCGAGTACCGCAAGTTCAAGGTGAAGACCGTCGAGGGCATCGACGACTTCGCATCGATGAAGGAAGTCGTCGGCCGCTATTTCCAGCGCCGCCTCGATGACGCGCGGCCGTTGCCCGACCTCGTGCTCATCGATGGCGGGAAGGGACAACTCAACGCGGCGGCCGAAGCGCTCGAGGCGCTGGGGTTGGCGGCGCTGCCGATCGCGAGCCTCGCCAAGCGCGAGGAGGAGATCTTCCTGCTCGGCAAGAGTGAATCGCTGCGCCTGCCGCGGCGCTCGCCCGCGTTGCGCATGCTCCAGCAGGCACGCGACGAAGCACATCGTTTCGCGATCACCTTTCAGCGCAAGCGACGCGCGGTTCGCACGATCACGTCCGAGTTGCTGAAGATTCCCGGCGTGGGCGACAACAAGCGCCGTGCGCTGCTCCGCGCCTTTGGCAGCCTGCAAGCGGTGCGCGACGCGACGCCAGAGCAGATCGGCATGGTGCCCGGCTTCTCGGCGAAGAGCGGGGCGCGCATCCTGGAGAGCCTGCGCGCGACCGACGCGCTGGCACCGGCGGCGCCCGCGGCGGCTTCGAATGAAGTGGCATCGCACCAACTATCACCGCAGATCCTCACACCAGACACTACCACATCGTGAGCTCCTGGCACCTCGACTGCTCGGCGTGCGATCACACGCAGGCCGGCAACACCCTCGCGTCGGTCTGTCCCACCTGCGGGCAACCATTTCTCGTGCGCTACGACTCCGCATGGCCCGATCGCGACGCCATCCTCCCGCGCTGGGACATGTGGCGCTACGCGGCGGTGCTCCCGCTAGCCGGCGGCGAAACCCCGGTTTCCCTTGGCGAAGGCGGCACGCCGCTGCATGAGCTTCCGACGCTCGCGCGCGAGCTCGGCATCGCGCGCCTTTGGGTGAAGGACGAGGGACTGAATCCCACCGCGTCGTTCAAGGCACGCGGCATGAGTGCCGCCGTCACGCGCGCTGCAGCGCTTGGCGTGCCGGGATTCGTCGTGCCCACCGCTGGCAACGCCGGTGCAGCACTGGCGGCGTACGCGGCGGCCGCGGGCCTGCCGGTGCGCGTCTATGCACCGCGCACCACGCCGTCCCCGATCCTCGCGACGATCGTTGCCCTCGGCGCCGATCTCCATCTGGTCGACGGCCACATCGGCGACGCGGGCAAAGCGTCGCGCGCGTTCGCGGCGGAGCACGGCTTCTTCGACACGTCGACGTTGCGTGAACCGTACCGCAT
>JANOIJ010000143.1:0-2098 GCA_031407575.1 Gemmatimonadaceae bacterium
GTACAGCGCCGTCTGCGTGCGTCGTGTCAGCGCCTTCAGCGTTCGTCGGCTGGGCTTGTTGCGGTTGCTGTCTGGGCTTTGCCGCCCGCCGGCACGTTCCGTGAATTCCTCGAAGAACCCAAAAACACGTGCAGATCCTTCGCTGTGCTCAGGATGACAACTGTGCAGGATCTGTCATCCTGAGCGCAGCGAAGGATCTGCACCTCTCCTCACGATGACAGATCCATCAGCAGCGACAGCGCGACGTCGCCCACCACCTGGAAGCTCTCCTTGGAGAGCTTGTCTATCGTGTCCTGCATCGTGTGATGGTAGCTCGGGCTCGCGCCGCCCACCGGACCCGGCGGGCCGTACTCGATGTCGATCACGTCGATCACGCGAAAGCCGCGCTCGATGAACGGCACATGATCGTCCGTGATCCCACTCGCGTACGCCTGCCGCAGGAAATACTTCGAGTAGCCGAGCTGCTCGGCCTTCTGCCACACGCGCGTCACGACCTCAGGCGCCGCGGCGATCGACTTCGGCTCCTGGAGGATGTTGAGGTGCGCGTCGCCGATCATGTCCCACAGCACGCCGTACATGGGCTTGTAGTCCGGCGTCGGCAGGTGCGTCACGAAGTACTGCGAACCGAGCAGCACGTCCACGTACGGCGCGTCGAAGCTGGTGCCGTAGTCCTCGCCGTCCACGAACAGCAGGTCCACGCCGATGGTCGCGGGCGTCGCCTTGAGCTGATCGCCGAGCGCGATGAAGAGCCCCACGCCGGACGCGCCGTCGTTCGCACCCGGAATGGGATCGAAGCGGTTGCCGAGCACGGGGTCCATGTCGGCCACGGGGCGCGTGTCCCAGTGCGTGATGTAGAGCACGCGCTCCGTGGCCTCTGGGCGAAAGCGCGCGAGGATGTTCCGCAAGGGAATGGAGTCGCCCTTGGCCGTCTTGTGCATCCACCGCTGCTCGATGACGGTGTCCGCGCGCTGCTTCATCATCTGCACGATCCAGTCGCCAGCCTTCACCGCAGTGGGTGTGCCCGGCACGCGTGGCCCGAACGCCACCTGCTGCCGGGCGTACGACAGCGCGGAGTCGCCGCGAAAGGCCGTCTGCGGCCGCGATGGCATCTCCAGCTTGTCGCACGCGCCGACGATCGTCAGCCCGAAGGCACAACACAGAGTGAGCATTCGCACGTGCGAGAGACCTTGATCGATTCGTGACGGCGCCGCGCTACTTCGCGTCGCCAAAGAACTGCACCTGAAGCACCGTGGACAGCACGAGCAGGCTCGCACTGCGATTGAAGTTGCGGTCGTACGTGAGCACGCGCGAGCCCTGGAGCGTGAAGATCACCGTCTCGCTCAAGTCGGTGTCCGCGTTGACGCTGAACGCGCTGCGACCGTTGTCCGCCAGGCGGCTCGTACCGAGGCGAGCGAGGTCGCTGATGTACGTGCTGGTGCGCGTCTGCTGCCAGCCGATCCGCGCGCGGATGTCGTTCTCGATCGTGAAGCCGAGGCTCTTCGGGAACTTGAACGACCGGCCGACGTCGAGCGACATCTCCTCCGTCTTCCCGTCGGCGACGCTTCCCGGAAGCGAATCGGTCCGCAGTGTCGTGGTGTACGCCGCGGACGTCGTGAGCCCTCGGCCGAATCCCCATGCGACGGACGTGTTGAGCGGAATGGTCCGCACACGCGAGCCGCGCAGCTCGGGGCGTGCGCCGAACTCGTCGCCGGGAAGGAATGCGCTCGCCAACGAACGCGCGTAACCCGCGTTTGCCCCGAGGGACTTCACGTATGGCTGGATGCTCGCGGGCGGCTGCCAGCTCCAGCGCATGCTGACGTCGGGAAAGACGGTCTGCGCGCCGTCCGCCACCGACTGCGCATCCTCCAGGCGACGCGTCCAGCTTCTCGTCGTCGTGCGTCGGAAGCGGTTGACGAACGCGACGTTCCCCGGGAACAGCAGCGACTGGCTCGCGGTCACGGACTGCGACAGCCCCGTCGTTGCCGCAAGCTCGCCGTTCGCCTCGCGGAATGCATCGACGCCCCCCACGCCGAACTGGAGCGCGATGGGTGAGCCGGCCTGCGCGCCGTCGAACGCCGCAAGCAGGCTGCGATTCACG
>JANOIJ010000175.1:0-20835 GCA_031407575.1 Gemmatimonadaceae bacterium
GGTCGCTGATACACGGAATACCTCGGCGCCGTGATTTCATTCTTTGCGCTCCGAGCCTTCTCCTTGATCGAGTACTCGAAGCTCGCGAACGGGACGCCGCGCACCGTGGTGATGCCGTGCGCGAGCCACAGCTTGTTGTAGTACTCCGAGTCAGGCGCTTTCTGGAGCGTGCCCTGGTGGACGTGGATATCCACGAGGCCGGGCAGGACGTAGAGCCCGGTGCCGTCGATCTCTCGCGCCGGGCCCTTGGGCCGCTTTGACGTGTCGATCGGGGCGTTCGGATAGCCGACGCTGACGATGTCGGTGATTCGGTTCTGCTCGATCACGATGTCCACCGGCCCGCGTGGCGGGCTTCCGGTGCCGTCGATCAGCGTCGTGCCGCGGATGATCAGCTTGGCGAATGGTCCTTCGCCTTCGCGTCTCGCGGGCGCGGGGCGCGGATCGTCCTTGCGCTCATTCTTCAATGCCTCCAGTCCCTGCGGCGTGGCGGCTGGGGACGGCGCCGCGGGACGCTGTTGTGCCAACGCGTGCGGAGCGACAGCGGAGCAGAAGACGGCGGCGACCGCAGCTGGCACCGCGGTGCGGCGGATCAGCGACTTGGCGGGCATTGACACTCCGACGTGTGGAAAAGATGGAGGAGGGCGAGGGGCTGCATATAATATCCCGGCCGATGGCTGCCGCTACCCGCTGGCGATTGCACACCCACCGTCTTCAGTCACGCGGCACGTGAGCGCAGCAGCAGAATTCACCTGCGCGTGATTTCGATCACCCCGCGCGGATGCCCCATGCCAAATCTGGCAGACGCGGACCCGGCGTCCCAATACCGCACCTCCGTTACGTCGAGGAGCCGCAGCTCGCGCAGATACTCGGCCTTGCCCAGCAGGTTGCCGTTCATGAACACGCTGACTGCCGAGGGTGTGGGATCGCGCACCGAGTTCGGTCCTCGACTGGAGAGCCACTCGGGCCGCAGCTTCGCGATGGCGCCGTACACATTCTCCGAGTTGGTGGCCGCCAATTGCTGTTGTGTGAGCAGGTTGCTGTTGCTGCGCTCCGGTCGGCCTTGCGTCGCTGCTCCCGCGCAGCTGACGAGCACCGGGCTCGCGGCAATGGCGAGGAGCATCAGCCGCGCGCAAAAGCGTCGCTTCACGGAATGGATACCCGCAGCAGCACGCCACGGTAGCCCGGTGGCGGTGGTGGCGGCAGCGGTTCCTGGCCATCGGGATTGGAATCGCCCATCTGGATGATGGTGCGAATGAGAATTCCAAAGACAGCCACGGCGCCGGCGCTGACCAGCACCGTCCGCGCGCGCGAGAGCTCACGTCGACGGAGCTCGACGACCTCGGCACGACCGAGAAACAGCGTCTGGCGCGCGCTTTCCAGCGCCAGTCCTCGATAGTCCCGCGCGATGGTCACGGAGACCGATACGGAGTCCGTCCCCTCGCGCGCAACCTCCCCTTCCAGCTGGGTGGTATACGTTCCGAACTGCTGGACTATGCGGACCGCCGCCGAATCGGTGACACGGACTCGAATGTTCTCCCGTGCTTCGAGCTGTGCGAGCGGGATGGGCACATATCGATAGCACCCGCCGCACGCGAGGCCGGCGAGGAGTAGCACCGCTCGCGCGCTGGTTGCTCGCGCTACGTGCCGAGCGTGTCGCGCGGCGAGAGCGCTCAACCGCCCGCGGTACGCTGAAGGTTGCCGCAGGAAACCGGGTTCGTCCCGTTCCAGTTGGTCGCCGACGTCGCGACCCTCACTCGAACGCTGTACTTCCCCAACGAGTCGAGTGTGCCGGCGATGGTCGGGCTGATGCTTCCCGTTCCCGACGTGTTCGCGATGACGTCCGGATACGATTGAATCGTCGCGAACAGGATGAGTCCCGTCGGTGCCGTGTTGTTCACTGCGGCCGTGTTGGTGGCACAGTCGCCACGGAAGATGCGCCATTGATACGACGCACCTGGCGCGCCCGTGACCGACATGGCTGCGTCCATGTGGAAGCCCTCGAACTGCTTGAGGCCCAGTGTCGCACGTACGGTACCGGTGCCGACGGGCGCCGCGCTCGCACTCCACGTCGCGCGCAGCGGGAATGTCGACGCCTGCGTGCGCACCTCGGCGGGATTGTGGTTGTCGCACGCGGTGAGCGCCACGACGACCAGGACGACCGCGGACCTGAAATGGAAGCACGTCATTCTCTGTCCTCGTGGTTTACCGTGGTCCCTGCGACGCCCACCAGACCTTCACCATCATGCCATTGAGGCCGCTGGGAATTCCCGTGGCCGCGACCTGATTGTTGTTGTTGCTGAGCTCCGAGCCCGGAGTACGAATGCGCTGCGGGATGCCAGGGAGCACCGCGCGCTCAACGGGAGACGGGAGAATGGGGTATCCGGTTCGCCGCCAGTCATTCCACAATTCGAGCTTCAGGAAATTTGCGATGTACTTCTGGGTGATGAGCTCCTGCAGCGGATTCGACACCGTGCTCAAGGCCGGCAGCGCCCCCACGTATGTGTTGATCGCTGCGGTCGGTACGCCAAGCTTCAGCATGTGCGCGCGAACGCCTTCACGGTACGGGACGTCGGCCGCAGCGGCACCGCCCACGATCAGCCGCGCTTCCGCTTCCGTGAACTTCTGGTCCGCGTAGCTCGCCACGTTGAGCGACGCGGTTTCGTTCGAGTAGTACGGACCGATCCACGACACGGTTGAGTCGGTGATCGGTGAGCTGCCGTTGCGGTGGCCGACATACCTGACCGCGCTCGCCGGAAACCTGACGGTGCCGCGAATGGAGTCGTAGACGATCGGGGTGAACATGATGGGCAGCCTCGGATCGCTCCGGCCCTTCAGCAGCTCCACCAGGTATTCGGCCGCGACCAGCTGGTTGCGCTGCTCCTGAAACGTGTAGTTCGGGTTGCGCGCGTTCACGCCGCCCGGATAGACGAAATCTGCGTCGTCCGCATTGCTCGCAAACGCCGCTGAGAGTGCGGTGAGTGCCTTGTTCGCTCGCGCCAGCTTGTCCTCACCGGGCGCGTAGGCCAACCGCAGTTGAGTCCGAGCCTGCAGGTAACGCGTGAGCTTGATCCAACGGGCAATGTCCCCGGCAAACAGGAGATCGTTGGTGGTGGGCCTGCGCCCCGTGGCAGTGCTCAGGTCAGCGAGTGCCTCGTCGAAATTTTTCTCGATGCCTGCATAGACGACTTTCTGCTCGTCGTATTTCGGCTCCCGAATCGCAGGGTCCAGCGCCTGGGTGAACGGGACGGGACCCCACAGGTCGGTAATGATCTGGAACGACCATGCATGGAACAGCTTGCCGAGTCCGCGATAGTAGATGTCTGTGACGTGCGTGGCGTCGCGGATCATGTTGAACGACTCGTTGGTTGGCCGCGAGTAGAAGTAGTCCCATGCCCCGGTCGCATCCGTTTCGGCGAGCTCGTAGCGCTGCACCTGCGCGTACGAGCGGTTGTCGCGATTGAACGAGAACTGCTGCGTCCATTCCGCGCTCCACAGCGCGGCCTCGCCGCTATAGGTGGAGTGGACGAACATCGTGATCATCGCCGGCAACCGCACATCGACCTTCGCCTGTTCAGCGGCGTTCGGGTTCTGGTTCACGTCCAGGAAGCTGTCGCAACCGCCGATGCCTCCGATGAGCAGCGCGCTCAGCGCCGCTCGCGTTGCCATGGTGCGAATACGAGTACGCATTGGTCCCTTGGGCCGGCGCGGCCGGATTAGAAGGTGGTCCGGACGCCCACGAGCCAGCTCCGCGTTTGCGGCTCGGGGAACTGACGGAAGTACTGGCCGCCCGCGTTCTGGCCACCGTAGACGTCGCCTTCCGGATCGCCGGCGGAGAAGTCGCTCCAGACGCGCAGGTTGCGGCCGGTGGCGAACACCGTCGCGCCCTGAAGGTCGAAGCGGCGCGTGAACCCCTCGGGCAGGCGGTACGAGAGCGAGATCTCGCGCAGCTTCACGAAGCCCGCGGGCTCGATCTGGTTCTCGTGCCGGTCGAAGCCGTAGATCAGCGGATAGTAGTCCTGATCCTTGAACAGGCGAACGGCGTTCGGCTGGCCCGAGTTGACGTTCACACCCGGATGGGTGATCCAGGTGTAGCGGTCGTTGGTGAGGATCGACCGCCCGTTGTTCACCTCGTATTGCGTCTCGAAGTTGATCAGCTTGCCCCCGCGCCGAACGTCGACGAGACCGGTGAGACCGAAGTCGCCGTAACGCAGTTCAGACGTGGCGCTGCCCGTCCAGTCGGGAGTCACTGTCCCCAGGTTTCTCAGTTCGTCGGTGCGGATCGGGTAGCCATCGTCGCCGATGAGCATCGTGCCGCCGGGCGCGCTCTGGAAACACGGATTGGGCTCGACGCAATTGCGCTTGAAGCCATAGCCCCAGATCACGCCGTACGGCTGTCCCTCCATGATGCGGATCTGCGGCCAGGAATACCCGGCGAGACCAATGGACGTCACGCCCGGTGCGAGCTTGAGCACCTCCGACGAGTTCTTCGCCCAGTTGATTCCCGCGTCCCATGAGAACTTGCCGAGCTCCAGCGGTCTGACGTGCATCGTGACTTCCACGCCCTTGTTCCGCAGGTCGCCCGCGTTGCGCGTGATGTTCGTGAATCCCGTGACGGCCGACGACGGAACGCTGAAGATCTGGTCGTAGCTGGACTTGCGATACGCCGACATTTCGGCGCGCGCTCGGCCGTTGAAGAAGCGCAATTCCAGGCCGATCTCGTCTTCGACGGTGGACTCGGGCTTGAGCTCCGAGTTGCCCAGTTGCTGCGACTGCGTATACGACGTCACGCCACGAAACGGGAACGTGATGGCAGGTCCGCCGTTCTGCTGGATGTCGTTGTTCGCGCCCTTCGCGAGCGTACCCGTGACATACCGCGTCGACAGCGCATACAACGGCGCATCGGCGCCGACCTTGGCCTTCGAGACGCGCACCTTGCCGTAGTCCAGCCACTTCGGATGCCAGTTCAGCGCATCGGTGAAGACGATGGCCAGGCTCGCCGACGGATAGAAGTACGAGTTCGCGTCGGTCGGCAGCGTCGAGCTCCAGTCATTACGGCCAGTCAGGTTGAAGAACGCCCAGTCGCCGTAATCCGCGGTGAGCTGGCTGTACGCGCCCAACAGGCGCTTCCGCTGCGGAAGGTTCGCGGTGACCGTCTGCGTGGCGAAGTTGCCCAGGTTGTAATAGTTGGGAATGACGATCGTGTTGCCGGTTCCCTGCACGAAGGCGGCGTCTTGCGTCAACAGGTTGCCGCCGATCAGCGCGCTCACGGTTACGCCGGTCTTCCTGAGCGGACGGCCGTCCATGATCAACTGGAGGTCGTCGTTGATCGTCGTGCGCGTGCTCTTCCGCTGCTGGGTTGCCCCTGATGTGTTGCCCGCCGCAGTGGACCAAGGCCTCTCGTTCAGGAACCTGCCGAACTCGCTGACATACGTATCGAGCCCCCAGTTGTTGGCGAGCCGAAGTCCCGGCGTGATGGTCAAGCCGAATTGCTGCGACGCGATCCAGCGGTTCGTCAGTTCCGTGTTGTAGTCGTTCTTCGCAAGCCAGTCGAAATGCGGGAGGGTGGCCGAGAACATCACCGGCGAGCCATCCGGCATATACGACTGCCGCACGTCCGTCGAGGGCGGAATGTCGATGATGGCGTGGTCCAAACCACTG
This sequence comes from Gemmatimonadaceae bacterium, assembly GCA_031407575.1. GTDB lineage: Bacteria > Gemmatimonadota > Gemmatimonadetes > Gemmatimonadales > Gemmatimonadaceae > AG11. The sequence goes on from JANOIJ010000175.1 coordinate 5,659, forward strand.
AAGGAATCGTCGCTGTACGGATTGTTGCTCCGGATGCGCGACACGGTGGTCGTTGACGAGAGCCAGTTGCTCAGCCGCAGGTTGATGTTGGCATTCAGGTTCAGGCGATTGAGCTTCGCGATGGGATTGACGCCACGCTGGTCGAGATACGAGGCGCCGAACGTGTAGGTGCCCATCTCGCCCATCGAGCCCGCGCCGCGCAGCGAATTGTTGCTCGTCGGCGCCGACCGATAGAATTCCGCGCGAGCGTCCCGGAACCGCACGGTGCCGAGCGAATCGAAGACGACCTTCGGAATGCTGTCCTTGTGCGGACCCCAGTTGTTCCGCGTCTCCGTGGTGGTGCCGGGGTATCCCGGCTCGCACCAGCCGCCCTGGCTCAGGAGCCGGCCATTGCAGAAATAGCCTCGGTTGCCGGCGGACCAATCGGTGGTGTAGCCCTCGATGATGGGGCGGTCGGCGCGCAATTCGGTGGCGTAGGTAAAGCGCAGCGGCTGCCCCTGCCTGCCCTGCTTCGACTTGATGATGAGCGCACCGTTCGCGGCACGCGAACCATACAATGCCGTCGCCGCGGCGCCCTTGAGCACCGTGATCTCCTCGATGTTTTCCATGTCGATGTCCATCTGGCGGCTTCCCGACGAGCCCGTGCCGAGCGCGTTGCTGGGGCCGTCCGAGTTGGTCGCGACCGGCACGCCGTCAATCACGAACAGCGGCGTACCGGTCCCCGAGAACGAGGCCTCGCCGCGGATCACCACGCGTGCGCCAGCGCCCGGACGCCCGCTCGAGCTGGTGACGGCCACCCCCGCCGCCTGACCGGCGAGGGACTGCATGAGCGTCGTCTCCGGAATGCGCTCGAGCGTCTGCGTCGTAATGGACTGCGCGGCGTAGCCGAGACTCTTCTCGCTCCGCGTGATCCCGAGCGCGGTCACGACCATGGGGGCGATGGCGTACGGCAGCACCTTCATGACGACCGGTATGCTGACCGTGCCGCCGGCCGTGACCGTCACCGACTGTTCCAACGGCGCGTAGCCCAGCAACTGCACGCGCACGCGATGGCTGCCAACGGGAACGCCGCGAACGGTGAACCGCCCGTCCGCACCGGCGCCCGTTCGGAGTGCGGTGCCCAGCACGATCACCTGCGCTCCGAACAACGCTGTGCTGCCCTCGGCAGCCAACGCCTGACCGACGATCGTGCCGGTCTGTGCTGCCGGCAGTTGTGCTACGGTCGCGGAAGCACTGGTCAGTGTCAGTGCGACGGTGCAGACGGCGCGAAATGTCCAGCGTGTCATCGCGTTCCTCATCGGTAGGAAGAAACGAGTCTTGTCATCCTGAGCCACAGGCGAAGGATCTGCACCTGCTGTTGGAAACGACTGCCGCGACGGGGGACTCATGGCGCTCGCCTGCTCACGGCCTGCACCACGCACGGCGGCGGCGATGCGGCCGGCGGGCCCGCGCGCCGCGTGCTGTCGCCAGGGACAGCTGCGCGCGACGCAACCTCCGCGAGACGTCGCTGCTCGCGCTCCCACCACTCCGGGTTGCGCTCGCTGACGACGCGTTCCATGTCCGCCCGCGTGCGGTTCGCGACGTTGGCGCGCCCGGGCAGGAACTTGTCCTCGGGAATGAGCCGGCTGACCAACGCATATAGCGTCGAGTCTTCCGCCTTGAGGCCCGCGCGATCTCGGCCGCCGTTGCCGACGTACCACTCGACGCCCCCCGCCCAGTATTCATTGAACGTGTTGCCGGCATAGCCATTCGCGGTGCGCAGGCACAGCGCCTTGGCGCGCTTGTACGCATCGACGATGTCCTGGAACCACTTCGGATCTGCGTTGCCGATGCCGGCGCCCATAATGGCGTGCGAGAATTCGTGGACGCAGATGTTGGTGCCCCAGTAGCGCGTCCTGTACCGGCCAAGGACGTTTTCCTCGGCGCACGAGGTCAGCGTGCCACCCATGCCACGCGCCCGGGTATTCCAGTATCCGCTCGCGGTCATCGAGCCGAGCCCACCGGCCTCGTAGTAGCGTGCGCGCTCCTGTGCCGTGAGCCGGGGATCGAGGTACTTCGGCACGACCCATCGACGCTGCTCCGGTACATCCATCGTGTACTCGGTCTCGGCCATGACGACGACGCGCCCGCCGTGCGCGATCATGGTATCGCGCATCGCGGGGCGGTGGGCCAGCATGTAGTTGACCTGGTCGCGAACGATGGCCAGCGCTGCGGATGACACCTTGGCAGAGCCAAGGATCGGGTAGCCATTCGCGTCGGCGTACTTCCTATAGAAGGTCGTGTCGAGCTTATAGCGCTCCACGATTTGCGGCGGTGGGGCCGTCACCACGTAGCTGAGATAGTCGTCGACCATCGGGTTCGGGCGGTCTGCCGGCGACGTGGGCGGCGCGAAAGGCACCAGTTCCACCGGCGGCTTCCAGCCGGGCGGCGAACAGTCGGCGATGCGCGGACGCGGCGGGTCGATGACTCCCACGGGCGGCGGAGGCGCGGGGTCCGACGCGGCTCCATTTGTCGCCGCAGCCGTGGGCCATGGACAGGCCACCATGGCTGGCCGCTCTCGCGGCGGCGTGACGGACGCCGTTGTCGCGGCACGCGCCGCGGGGGCAGTGGGATCGACGATGGCGGGTGTCACCTGCCCGACCGTGCGCGGACCGCTGCTGCACGCTGCCAGCACGCTGACGACGAGCGCGAATGACCGTGGGACCTTCCGTGCGAGCGTGCGCATGTGCCACGAATCCGTGTGCAGCGGGACGCTGACGCTCACGAGGGCGACCGTCGCTCGCGTTGGGTGCTTCGAGCCGCGCACGACATCTCGCGTCCTGTCGAGTGGTGGGATTCGGCGCGGCACCGGTCAGCAGTATGGGGTATAGCGTATCCAATATGCAATATCCAATACGCGGACCCGTCGTCCAACGCTGACGTCACACGGGCGGCGCCGGCGACGCTGATGCCGCAACGACTCACCAGGGCGTCGATGACGCGCAGCCGTCGCCAGCGGAACAGCGTGCGCTGTTCCGCGGCTCAGGGCATTGGGGGCCATGCCCAACGGTTGACTACCGAGTCGGCCGGTACGGATCCGGCGTGCCGAGCGGGATCAACGGATACTTGTCGAGCGTGGCGTTGAACGTCGTGATGACCTTTCCCAGCACGCTCTCCGCCCACGGATTGAGATCCTTGATGTCGGTCTCCTCCTTCGGGTCGGAGCGCAGGTTGAACAGCTTCATGATCGGCTGCGCGGGCAGCGTGGGCTCGTCCTGCCACGCGTAGTGCAGCTTCCAGTCGTGCCACTTGACCGCGCGAACCTGCGTGCCCATGAAGATGGGAAACCCCTCGCGGTTCGATTTCGGTTGCGTGCCGCGAAAGAACGGCAGCTGATCCACACCGTCGATCGCGCGGTCCGTGGGCACCTCGACGCCCGCCGCTCGCCCGAGCGTCGTGTACAGGTCCACCTCATGCACCGTCTGGTCTGACACTCGGCCCGCTGGAATCCTGCCGGGCCAGCGAATCATGAATGGCGTGCGCAGCCCGCCCTCCATCGCCGTCGTGTAGAAGCCGCGCCACGGGCCTGCGTTTCCGCGCCAGGGCCGCCGGAATTCCGCGCCGCCGTCCGTGGTCCAGATGACGATCGTATTGTTCCCGATGCCCAACCGCGCGATCGCATCGAGGACGACGCCGACGTTGTGATCCATCTCCGCGATCGCATCACCGACATCACCGGCGCCCGTCTTGCCCACGAAATCGGGATGGGGCAGCGTGGGGAAGTGCACTTGCGTCAACGGCAGGTAGAGGAAGAACGGCGTGCCACTCTTTGTGTGGCGCTCCATGAACGCCACGCCCCGTCCGATGGACTCCCGGTCCAGTGTGCGACGGGTCGTCATGTCGAAGACCTTGACCTTCCGGGACGCTTCACCCGCTTTCCCCTCCCAGATGTATGGGGTCTCGCCGGTGGTGCTGGCCTGCGCCTCGTTGCTCGAGAGCGGAATGCCGTACCATTCGTCAAAGCCCTGATCGGTCGGGTACCGACCCTCCTTGTCGCCCAGGTGCCATTTGCCGTACAGCGCCCGCGCATACCCTCGCGGCTTCAGGAGCTCGGCGAAGGTGATTTCCCATTGCGTGAGTCCTCCCCACACCGGGTGGTAGCCGTTCGTGCCGGAGCGGACGCTGTGGCGGCCGGTGAGGATGGCCGCGCGCGACGGTGTGCAGAAGTACTCAGTGTTGAAGTTGGTTAGCCGCATTCCCTCCCTGGAGAGCCGGTCCAGGCGCGGCGTGGGCACGCCGCGATTGCCGCCGTACACGCCGACCTCGCCGACACCAAGATTGTCGGGGAACATCAGGACGATGTTGGGCCGCGTCGCCTGGGTGGTGACACCCTGGCTCCGCGCGACACGCGGTGCGCACACGATGCAGAGGAGCAGACCAGCCATGAGCGTGCGACTGCCCGACGTACGCATTCTTCCGCCTCGCTGCATGATGGTCAATTCTTCCGGTGAGACGTTCGTGTCGTGGAGGACGTGCCACCCAGAACGGCGCTACGCGTGGTTTCGATCACGAGCGATATCGGCGACTCGAGCGAGAGGAGCTGCGTCGTCTCGCTCGTCATCGTCTTTCCGTTCTGTGGGTTGAGGAACATGTGCGTCGTGGTGATTGCCAGGGTCTGACCCCGCCACGACGCAGTCGAGACCTGCTCCTGCGCGCCGCGGCCGATGTTCACGGTGTTCCTGCTCGTGGCGCCGTTCAGCAGGTACGTAAACCGGAGCGGCGGTTGAACTTCGCGCGGGTGGTAGTAGGTGTATTGCACCGTCAGGACAACGGGGTCCTGGGTGATCGTGAGGTCGGCTCCCCATCCGCTGCCCATGGTGCCGGTTGCCGAGAGCGCGGGGGGCGCCGATCCCATCGAGACGCCCGGTGCGCTCGCGGGAGGCACCACCGTCCACTTGCCGGAAAAGTCAGTCGGCGTCTGCGCCGATGCGCTGGACGCGGCGAGCAGGATCGCGGTCACGCATAGCGTGCGTGCGTCTCGTTTCATTCGCGCATCTCCCCATCAGGCGTGCGGTCGCGGGATATGATATACGATATACGATTTCTGCGCCGTGGATGACAGGGGCGCTCGGCTGCGCCTTTGCCGACGGGCACTGCGTGAACGACGGTGGGCATCGCGTGAAGGTCGTTCACGGCAGTAGACATCGATGGGCATCGGGTGAACGTTGTTCACCGCAGAGGACGCAGAGGAGCAGAGGTACGCAGAGGAACCGCAACGGCAGAACACGGCTCTGCCGGTTCAGCTGCAGTTAACCGTGGCAATGGCTCGGAACATTGTCCTGTTCGTTGAGAGAACAGATCGGCGACATCAGCTCATATCGTGTTCACCAAATCGCGCTCCACTCGCATCAATGCGATCTCGACGCGACCCACGGCGCGCTCCGGAGCCTCAGGGTTTGCAGTCCTCTGCGACCCTCTGCTCCTCTGCGTCCTCTGCGGTGAACGGATTGTGCCGCCATCTCCGGGTCGCGCATCGTGTCACACTCCGCGGTGAACGGATGTGCCACCGTCTCCACCGCGCGTACTGTCAGGCGCGTGCGCTCGCGCCCGGCACTTGCGGAAAACCGTGGTGAACCACACGCATTGTCGACCCTACCATCGCCACACATGGAGATCCCATGAAACGCAGCGTAGCCGCAGCGCTCTGCCTGCTCGCAGCCTTCGCACCTGGAGTCATGACGCCCACGTCTCTGCACGCGCAGCAGGTCACGCCCGATCCCTTCGCCTGGCTGGAGGAGGTCGAGAGCAAGCGGTCCATGGACTGGGTGCTCGCGAAGAACGCGGCCACCGTCGCCGTGCTCGGCAAGACGCCGCTCTACCAGCCCATCTTCGACCGCACGATGAAGATCCTCGACTCCAAGGATCGCATCGCGTACCCGAGCATGGTCGGCGACCTGCTGTACAACTTCTGGCAGGACGCGGATCACACGCGCGGCATCTGGCGTCGCACGTCATGGGCGGGCTACCTCAGCGGCGCGCCGGCGTGGGAAACGGTGCTCGACATGGACACGCTGTCCAAGGCGGAGAACGTCAAGTGGTCGTTCGGCGGCGCAAACTGCCTGGAGCCCGAGGAGCGCTTCTGCCTGGTGTCGCTCTCGCGCGGCGGCTCAGACGCCAGCGAGACGCGTGAGTTCGACTTGCAGACCAGGCAATTCGTCGTCGGTGGCATCAGGCTGCCGGAAGCCAAGTCGAACGTCGCGTGGATCGACGGAAATACCTTGCTGGTGGGCACGGACTTCGGACCCGGCAGCATGACGACCTCCGGGTATCCGCGCATGCTCAAGCGCTGGACGCGCGGCACGCCGCTCACGTCCGCCGAGTTGGTGCTGGAGGTACCGGCGACCGATGTGTGGCTTGGCGCGTCCAGCTACGATGCGGGCGGCCGGACGTACGTTCGCATCAACAACGGCAAGACGTTTTACAGGAGCAGCGAATATCTGTACGAGAAGGGCACGCTGCGGAAGCTCGAGACGCCGGAGGACGCGGACGTCTACCTCGTGCGCGACCAGGTGATCGTCTACGTGCGCGACCCGTGGACGGCGGGCGACCGCACCTGGCCCACGGGCTCGCTCATCGCGATGAACGTCGATGAGTTCCTCACGGGCAAGCGCACGTTCGCGCTCGTGATGCAACCGGGCCCGCGCGAGACGATCAACAGCATCACCACGACGAAGGACCACGTGTTGATCAACGTGCTCAACAACGTGCGCGGTGAGCTGCGGCGATATCGCGCCATCAATGGCGCGTGGACGTTCGACAAGGTGCCCGCACCCGACCTCGGCAGTATTGGCGTGAACGCGCGCACCGTGAAGTCCAATCGATTCTTCTTCACCTACACCAACTTCATCCAGCCGACCACGCTCTACCTCAGCGGCGACGATGGCGCTGTCACCGAGGTGAAGCGCCTGCCCGCGATGTTCGATGCGAAGGGGCTGGGCGTCGAGCAGATGGAGGCGACGTCGAAGGATGGAACGAAGATTCCGTTCTTCGTGGTGCGCCGCGAGGGGATGCCACGTGATGGCAACAACCCGACGCTGCTGACCGCGTACGGCGGGTTCGAGGCGTCATCGACTCCAAGCTACGGCAGCACGGTCGGCGCGGCATGGCTGGAGCGCGGCGGCGTGTACGTGCTGGCGAACATCCGCGGTGGCGGCGAGTTCGGGCCAGCGTGGCATCGCGCCGGTCTCAAGGAGAACCGCCAGCGTGTCTTCGACGACTTCGCGGCCGTGTCCGAAGCGCTGATCGCGCATCGCATCACGTCGGCAGCACGACTCGGCATCATGGGCGGCAGCAACGGCGGACTGCTCGTGGGCGTCTCGGTCACGCAGCGGCCCGACCTCTACAACGCCGCGGTCATTCAAGTGCCGCTGCTCGACATGCAGCGTTACAACCACCTGCTGGCCGGCGCCAGCTGGATGGCGGAGTACGGCGACCCCGACAAGCCGGAAGAATGGAAGTACATCTCGAAGTACTCGCCGTACCACAATGTGAAGACGGGCACGAAGTACCCCACCGTGATGTTCACCACCACCACGCGGGACGACCGCGTGCACCCGGCGCACGCGCGGAAGATGGCGGCGAAGATGGAGTCGATGGGGATTCCGTTGTACTATTTCGAGAACACCGAGGGTGGGCATGGCTCGGGCGTGACCAACGAGCAGCGTGCGAAGATGTTGGCGCTGACGTACTCGTACCTGTGGCAGCAGCTCGGCGGCACGCTTACGCCGTAGGCCACTTTGTGACGCGCCTGCCCGTTACCGAGTGCTTGGTGCGGGCATTCCCGAGCGACGCCGCTCCGCACGATGGCACACCGTTTCAAGGGTTTCCGGTGCCTCCACTCAGCAGGACAGTCGTGGTCGCCGTCGCGGCCACAGTTGCATTCGCCACCACGGTTCGGGCGCAGTCGCTGCTCGACCGCCCCGACAACATCTCCACGAACTGGGTCGGCAGCACGGGGACGGTGTACTTCAACTTCGTGCACCGCTTCAGCAACAGCGCGGCGCCAGAGAAGAAGGTGACGAGCTTCCCCACCTTCCTCATCGCCACGGGCTTCGGCTCCAAGGCGCTGGCGGGGGTGAACTACGCGACCAACTCCGCGCTCGCCGCGCGCTATCCCAACGAGTGGGAGCTCTTCGCGCGCTATGCCCCGCTCCAGCAGGAGGAGGGCGCGCCCTTCGACCTCGGTGCCCAGGTCGACTACAACCTCGCGGTGAAGGGTGTGGACGGCGAGCTGTCGGTTGCACGGCGCCAGGGACCGGTGCGGCTCGTCGCCGTGACGCGCATCATCGCCGACACGCTGCTGCCCACGAATGAAAGCGGCGGCAAGTCGCGCTTCGCATTCGGCGGCGGGGGCACGATCAGGCTGGGACGCTTCGTCGCGCTCGCCGGCGACGCCACGACGCTGGCGAAGCGCGGCCCCGACGAGCGCGTCGCATGGAGTGCCGGCGTGCACCTCGCGCTGCCGAATACGCCGCACACGCTATCGCTGCACGTCTCGAATGCGTCGACGTCGACGATGCAGGGACTGACGCGCGGCGGCACCACGAGGCGCTACGGTTTCGAGTTCACGATTCCCATTCACATGAAGCGCTTCGTTACCACCCCGGAGCCGGTCACCGCAGCCGCGGATCCAGTCGCGATGCCGACGATGCCGGTCGTCGCCGATACGGCCACACCAACGAGGCCGGCGCCCACCGCTACGCCGACGCCGGCGCCCGTCACCCCAGCGCCAACCGGCGCGCCAGTTCAACCGGCGCCCACCCCCGCCCAACCCACGCGGACGCAACCACCCGCAGCCGCTCCGACGCGTCAGGCGCCGGCGACGCAGGCGCCCGCGCGCGCCGCAGCACGCGTGGTGAACGCGCGCATGAAAGGGTCTGCCTTCCTCCCGGGCAACCTCGAGATCGCTGCGGGCACCACCGTGCAATGGAAGAATCTCGATGCGTTGATTCACACCGTCACTGCCGTCGACAAGAGCTTCAACTCGGGGACGATTGCCGCCGATGGCAGCTACAGTCACACCTTCAGCCGGCCCGGCACGATTCCCATCTACTGCCTGGCGCATCCGTTCATGAAAGGAACGGTGGTGGTCAAATGAGCCCACATCCATTCGCGCGCGCTATCGCGCCCGTTTCCGTCGCGCTGTGCGTGGCACTCGGCGCCGCCGCGTGTTTCTCCGAGCGTGCGGCCACCACGCAAGCGCCCACCGCCGCGCCCTGCAATGCACCAGGAAGCGCCGCGGGGACGACGATCATCTTCATCCGCGCCTTCACCTACCAGACCAACAGCGTGCGCGTCAAGGCTGGCCAGAAGGTGACGTGGGTGAATTGCGAGCCCACGCCCATCCCGCACACCGCAACCGCCGACGCTGCTGGTGGTTTCACCACGGGAAATCTCGCGAAGGACGCGTCGTCCGTCCTCACCTTCTCAGCGGCTGGGACCTTCCCATATCACTGCGCGCTGCACCCGTCGATGAAGGCGACGGTGATCGTCGACTGAAGTGGCAGTAAGGCGCAAACGCCATAGTTGTCATCCTGAGCGCAGCGAAGGATCTGCACCTGCGGTTTCGCCCACTGAAGGTGCAGATCCTTCGCTTCGCTCAGGATGACAAATCATGGCTGCAGCGGCTTTCCCTTGAAGATGTCGTACATCATCGTGTGCTTGGTGTCCAACGGCACCAGGCGCCCGTCGATGAACAGGTAGCGCGTGTTGGTCTTCGCCTCGAGCATGTCGCCATCCGTCACCACGATGTTGGCGATCTTCCCCACATCGATGGAGCCGAGCCGATCCGAGACGCCGAAGATCTGCGCGGGTCCGAGCGTCACGGACTTGAGCGCGTCTTCCTTCGACAACCCGAACGCCGCTGCCATCCCCGCGATCGACGGCAGGTTGCGGACTTCAGAACAACAGTCGCCCGACGTGATCGCGAATCGCACGCCCGCGGCTGCCAATTTCGCCGGCGCCGAGTAGTTCGCGTCGTACGCTTCGTCCTCGCGCGACGGTGGGTCGAGCACGTTGGTCATCAACACCGCGACGTCGTGCTGCTTGAGGAACGCTGCAACCTCCGGCGCTTCACGCCCACCAACGATGATCGGCTTGAGCTTCATCTCCTGCGCGAACAACACCGCGGCGCGAATGTCGGCGGCGCGGTCCGCAGGAAACATCACCACCTGCTGGCCGCGAATCGCCGGCACCAGCGACGCGAGGACCACGTCCTGCTTCGGACGCGACAGCGACTTGTCCTTCGCGTACGCCTCGTGCGCCTTGCCGTACGAGTCCGCGTCGCGCAACAGTTGCTTGAGCGAATCCAGCTGACGCGTGCGCAGCAGGGTGGCCGCGTTCGCGTTGGCGCCGCCCTGCTGCGCCGCGAAGAACGCCGCGGCACCACCGCCACGACCGCCGCCTCCCCCGGCGCTCGGCAGCTGGATCACCATCGCCGCGCGTGGAACCACTTGCATCTGCGGCACCGTGAACCCCGCGAGGTTGATCAGCGCCGCCTGTCCGGAAATGATGCCGCCAGAGGGACGCGAGATCACGCTGGTGACGCCGACCACGCGCGCCACGCCGACATGCGCGCTGTGGGGATTGATGCCGAACGTCGCCTGCACGTTCGGGTTGAAGCTGCCCACCTCGGCATTGTCCATCGTCGCGTTGGCGCCCTGCGATATCTCGCCGAGTCCGAGCGATGTGCCGCTGTCCATCATGCCGGGATACACGTTGAGTCCCGTCCCATCGATGACCTGCGCACCAGCCGGAATGGCCACATTCGCGCCAACCGCCTGGATCTTGCCGCCCGAGATGACGATGGTGCCGCTGGCGATCTCCGGTCCGGTCACCGGGAAGATGCGCGCGTTGCGAATGGCGAACGTGCCCTGCGGTCCGGGCGGCGGATTGTAGGAGCCGAGTTGCGCTGCTGCGTGTTTCGCGGATAGGAGCATCGCACCGGCAACCGTCGCCGTGCGAAGAAGGAGCATGCGTCGCATCAGTGGTTCTCCGGCGGAGTGGTGGGCGGCGTACCGGCGTTTCCACCGCGACCCCCACGGGGCGAGGGCGCGATGTTGACGTCTGCCTTCTCGAGCTCGGCGCGTTCCTTCGCGAGTGAGTCGCGCAGCGCGAGGTCCTTCTGCTTGCTGAACAACAGCTCGCCGTCCACGAACGTGTAGTCCACGCTCGAGTACACGCTCATCGGATTGGCGTTGAAGATCGCGATGTCCGCGTCCTTCCCCACTTCGATGGAACCGACCTTCGCCTCGATGCCCAGTTGCTTCGCGCCGTTGATCGTGATCGTCGTGAGTGCCTCGTCCTCCGTGAGCCCGCCGTACCGGATGAGCTTCGCCGCGTCGATGTTCAGGCGGCGTGCGCGGCCATCGTCGTCGGAGTTGATCGTCGTCAGCACGCCAGCGCGCATGAGGATCGCAGCGTTGTGCGGAATGGCGTCGTACGCCTCGATCTTGTACGACCAGCTATCCGCGAACGTCGACAGACCGGCGCCGTGTTTCGCGATCTCGGCGGCGATCTTGTAGCCCTCCAGTCCGTGCTGGAGCGTCTTGATCTTGAAGCCGAAGTCGTCCGCGAGGTTGAGCAGCATCAGCATTTCGTCCGCACGATACCCGTGCGCGTGCACGAGGCGCTTGCCCTCGAGCACCTCGACCAGCGGCTCCAGCTCCAGGTCGCGGCGCGGCGGAATGAGCGTCTTGTCCTTCGCCGACTTCGCGCGGTGCTCGTTCCACGTCATCTGGTAGTCCTTCGCGCGCGTGAACGCGTCGCGGAGGACCTCCTCCTGCCCCATGCGCGTCGTGGGATAGCGACGCGGCGGCGCGGCGCCGCCCGCGGCGACGAACGCGTTGCTGTTCTTCCGCGTCACGTTCTCGCCGAGTGCGAACTTGATGCCCGGCATGGCGCCCGGAAACAGCATCTCTGCGCCCGTGCGGCCCAGCTTCAGCTTGAGGATGGCGTTCTGTCCGCCAATGGTGTTGGCGGAGCCGTGCAAAACGTTGATGATCGTCACGCCGCCGGCCAGCGCGCGATAGATGCTCGGCGACGTCGGATTGATCGCGTCGGCCATGCGCGCCATGCTCGTGACGGAGAGCGAGCCTTCGTTGGTGGCGTCGCTCGCCATGTGCGAATGCGGATCGATGATGCCCGGCATGACGAACTTGCCCGTGGCATCGATGACCGTGGCGCCCGCGGGCGCGGCGATGTTCTGGCCGACCTGCGCAATCTTGCCACCCGAGAGCAGCACATCGGTATTGGTGAGCCGGCCCTTCGTGATGGTGAGCACGGTGCCGTTCTTGATGAGCACCGGCGCAGCGGGCCGAGCCTGTGCGCCGAGCGTTGGTGCAAGCAGCAGCGCGGCCGCGAACAGCGCGCGCGTGGAGTGTGTGCGCGTGATCATCGGGGAGTCTCCCGGTTGGAAGCTGTTGCCGCTGGCGGAGGCGTCGTGCCGGCCCCACCCTGTCGGCCCGCACCGCCTGCGCCCTGTGCTGGCGTGGCCGGACGGAGCGTGATGGGCCGGCCGTCCACGAAGATCTGGTTGACCGTCTCGCCGCGCGTGATGGTGAGGTTGGCGATCTTTCCCGCCTCCAGTGAGCCAAGACGGTCGCTTACGCCGAAGATTTCCGCGGGCAGTAGCGTGAGTGCACGAATGGCCTGATCCGGAGCAAGGCCGGCGTCCACCGCGCGCTTCACGTTCGCCGAGAAGTCCGCCCAGGTGGTGATGCCGCCCGACTGGAGCGCGAACTTGACGCCGGCCGCAGAGAGCCGGCCAGGTCCCTTGGGCATCTCCACCCGCTCGCGCAGCAGGCGCGTCGGCTCGGGCTCGGCGTCTGGTGTTGGGGCGGCGGTGCGCCGCGGAAAGTTGATGGACAGGAGCACCGGGACGTTCTCCGCCTTGAGGCGGTCTGCCACGAGGTACGCTTCACTGCCGCCGGCAACGATCAGCCGGAAACCGAACTCCTTGGAGAGGTCGATCGCGCGATCGATCTCGCGGCGCGAGTTGGCCACGATGATGACGGGCTGCTGCTTCGCGAGCGCGGGGATGAGCGACTCGAGCGCGGCGTCGAACTGCGGCCGCTGCATGCCGCGCGGATTCTTCTCGTAGGCGACCTTGAGGTCGCGATAGCGCTGCGCGTCGAGCAGCTCCTGGCGGATCACGGCGAACACGCCCATGAGCGAGCCGGGATACCCACCGCCGCCGCCACCGCCGCGACCGCCCGACCCGAAGCTGATGTGCTGCGCGACCGCGGGCTTGATGACCATCGCCGCCGGCGTCGCGCCGCCGAGGTTGATGAGCGCCGACTGTCCGGGGAACACACCGGCCGACGGCGCCGTGAGTGCCGTGGTGATGCCGGCACTGCGCGGGCCGTCGAGCGCGTCGTCGTCCACGCGCACGAGATCGGCGGCACGGAGCTCAGGGTCCACGCCGCGCGGATCGTTGAACGTGGTGCCGCCGCCGCCGCGAACGGGCGTGACCGGCGCTGCGGGAGCGGGCGCACCTGCACCGCGACCTCCGGCACCGGCCGCGCCGGTGGACGGGAGCGCAATGGACCCGTACGAATCGAAGAGGCCCGGATAGACGGTGAGCCCCGTGCCGTCGATGACCTGCGCATCGGCCGGGACGGCGATGTTTGCGCCCAGCGCGGCAATCAGGCCGTCGCGAATGACGATGGTTCCCTTCGGTATGGCCGGCCCACTCACCGTGTGGAGCGTGGCATTGGTGATCGCGTAGGTACTCGGAACGTTGTGTTGCGCGGCGAGCGGCGGCACCAGGATGGCGATGGCCGCCAGCGCCGGGAGGGCGCGGCGTATGTGGACGATCATCGGTGGGAATCTCCTCGGAGAGCGATTCGGCGGGACAACGGGCACGACTGTGGCGCGGAGCAACGTATCGCGCGGACTCCATTTGGCCTACGCTCCCTCATACCGAAGCGTTGGCGCGATGCGAGCGCGTCACCCGCGTGTCACGCGTCGGGGAACCGGATGTGGCGACGGCGTCAGCGTTGTTTGCCCAACGACTTCCGGTTACTCTCCCATTCCTTCCGTTCGCGCCGTCGCGAACTGCAACGTCGATGGCACTCCCCGTTTTGTCTCGCGAGCCGACAATTCCCTCGCGCGCGGCCGGCCCTTTCCCCCTCGCATGACCGCATCCTCAACGCCTGAGACGTCGACACCGTCACCCACGATCGCGTGGGTCGGCCCGTTTGCAGTCTTCGCTATCTGGCTGGTGCTGGACAAGTATCTCCCCATCGCGAATCCGGCCAAGGAGATCTTGCGCGACGGAGTGCTTCTCGCCTCGATCGTGTTCTTTTCGCGACGAATTTTGCCGAGGAGTGCGCCGTATTGGCTGTCGAGCATCGCGCTGGGAATCGCGGTCTGCGCGATGTGGGTGGCGCCCGACGCGCTGTTTCCCGGTTGGCGCACCCACTGGCTCTTCCAGAACGCGATCACCGGCAAGATCGAGACGTCCATCCAGCCGGACGAATTCACACCGCTGATGCTGGCGCTGCGCACGGCGCGCGCGGCATTGCTGGTGCCGATCATCGAGGAATTGTTTTGGCGCGGTTGGCTCGTGCGGTGGCTTCAGGACAACAACTTCACGCGCGTGCCGCTCGGCAAGTTCACGCCGTTGGCCTTCTGGGCGACGGCGGTGCTCTTCGCGGCCGAGCACGGCGTGTTCTGGGAGGTTGGCCTCGTGTGCGGCATCATCTACAACTGGTGGATGTACCGCACGCGGTCGCTCGGCGACCTGATCATCGTGCACGCGGTGACGAACCTCGCGCTCTCGCTGTACGTGATCTACACCAAGAACTGGTTGTTCTGGATGTGATGAACAGCAGGAGCCCAGACCGCGAACGCTGAAGGCGCTGACACGACGCACGCAGAGCGTCGCTGTAACAGCGTTTGGTGTTTCCTTGCTTAGGGGTTGTGACGAAATAACTGATTGATTTGTCAGAGGGCGCAGTGTAAATTCGTGCCGTGACTCTCGCTGCGCTGCGCCGTAAATTCAAGCGACTCCAGCCGGTCTTGACGGAACGCTCGCGCCGCGTGTGGGCCGCGACAGAAGCGCTGGCGCTCGGACACGGGGGCATTGGCCTCGTGGAGCAAGCCACGGGGATTTCGCGCTCAACGATCAGTCGGGGC
>JANOIJ010000219.1:0-54148 GCA_031407575.1 Gemmatimonadaceae bacterium
TCAGGGACGTCGCGAAGACGCTCGCCGACACCGCGCGCGCACGGTGGGGCGTTGCCGACTCGAGCCTCATCATCCTGTCCGAGGAATTTGCGGCGAAACCAAATGCGCTGCGCGCGAGCCCGACGCGCGATGAGGTCTCGAAGGCGTTCCTCACATTATCGCGCCGCGTGTCACCAGCTGACGTCGTGCTCGTATTCCTGAACGGACATGGCGCGGGGGAGGGGCCCAAGTCGCGCGTGAACTTGCCTGGTCCGGATCCCACCGCCGCTGATTACGCAACGTGGATCTCCGGCTTTGGCCGACAGACCGTCGTCTTCGTGAACGTGGCCAGCGGGAGTGGCGACTTCGTTCCTGTCCTTGCGGGACCGCGACGCGTGGTGGTCACCGCGACCAAGACCGCCCTCGAGAAGAACGAGACGGTGTTCGCCATGCCATTCGTGCGCGGACTCACGGGCACCGAGGCGGATGCGGACAAGGACGGTCGTGTCTCCATCCACGAAGCCTTCATCTTCGCGAAGAAGGAAGTCGCGCGCTCGTACGAGACAGCGAACAAGATGCTCACCGAGCACGCGATACTCAGTGACACATCGCTTGCGCGCACCGTGGCCTTCGGCGGTCCGCGCGGCAGCAGAGATCCGCGCATCATCGCGCTCGCTGCCGAGCGACAGGAGTTGGAGTCGCAGGTCGCCGCGTTGCGTGCCCGTAAGGCCACAACCGACGCCGCGACCTACGACCGGGAGCTCGAGCGACTCCTGATCCTCGTGGCCGAGAAGTCCAAGGCGATTCGTGATGCGAGCGCAGGAGGAAAGCCGTGAGGCGAACGTCGCTGATTCTCGTCGCCGCCCTGCTCGCCTGCGCGTGGCGCAAGTCCGACGACCCGCGCGCCGACGTCCGCGCGCTCGCGGACGCGGGCAAGCTCGAGGACGCGGAGCGTCTCGCGCGGAACGGTGGACCTACGATGACCGCGCTGCTGGGCGAGGTGCTCGTCATTCGCGGGAAGCTCGCCGAAGCGGACTCGGTGTTCCGCGTCGCACTCACGGCGGATGCGGCAGGTCGTCGCAGCGCCGAGGCGAGTCTGGCGGAGCTGGCGTACCGCCGAGGCGATCGCACGGAAGCGCTCCGCCGCGCGGTGGCGCTTACAGTTGCCTACGAGCGCGGTGCGTCGCAGTGGACGGCAGATGATCGCGTCGCCGCCGGCCGCGCGTATGTGCTACAGGGGACAGCGGCGGCAGTGCGGCAAGCACTCGCTGCGTTCGACTACGCCATCGCGGCTGATTCGACCAACCTCGAGGCACGGCTGCGCACGGGCGAGCTGTTCCTCGACAAGTACAACGCCCCCGACGCGAAGCTCTCGTTCGACGATGTGCTCAAGCGCTCGCCCGAGCATGCACGCGCGCTGCTCGGCCTCGCGCGCGTGGCGGACTTCGAGGGCAAGCCTGAGCAAGCGGCGCTGCTCAAGCGAAGCCTCGCGGCGAATCCGTCGCTGGTCGGCGCGCAGCTCATGCTGGGGAAATCCCACCTCGAGGCAGAGGCGTACGACTCGGCCACAGCCGCGGCACGCCGCGCGCTCGCGGTGGACTCATCGTCGCTCGGCGCGTGGTCACTGGATGCTGCGTCGGCGTACATGACCGGTGATTCCACGGAGTACCGTCGCGCGTTGGCCGCCGCACGCAAGCTGAATCCGCAGCCCGCCGACTTCTTTGCCGAGTTGGCCGAGGCGGCCGCGCGTCAGCGGCGATATGGGGATGGCGTGCGGCTCGCGCGTGAGGCGTTGGCGATGGATTCATCGTCGGTGCGCGCACTCGGCCTCGTGGGGACGAACGAATTGCGCGCGGGCCGCATGGACGAGGGACGCGCCGTGCTCGAGCGCGCGTTCGCGATCGATCCGTTCAACCTGTGGCACAAGAACACGCTGGACCTGCTGGACCTGGTGCGGACGTTCAAGACGATCGATCGCGGCCACTTCCGCATCGTGGCGCCGCCGGAAGAAGCGGAGCTGCTATCGATGTACCTCGTGCCGTTGATGGAGGAGGCGTACGACTCGCTGTCGAAACGCTACCGCTACACGCCACCGACCACCGTGCGGTTCGAGATCTACAAGCGGCATGCGGACTTCTCGGTACGCACCGTTGGTCTCGCGGGACTCGGTGCGCTCGGCGTGAGCTTTGGTCCGGTGCTCGCGCTGGATGCGCCGTCGGCGAGAGAGCGCGGACAGTTCAACTGGGGCTCCACCGCGTGGCACGAGCTGGCGCACACGTTCACGCTCGGGCTCTCGAACAATCGCGCGCCGCGCTGGTTGTCCGAGGGATTATCGGTGCTCGAAGAGCGGCGCGCGCGTCCGGGCTGGGGCGCGGATGCCACGGTGGAGTTCCTGTCGGCGTACCAGGGCGGCAAGCTGCGCCCGGTGAGCCAGCTCAACGACGGTTTCGTGCGTCCGCGCGCGCCGATCGAGACGCTCCACAGCTACTACCTGGCGTCGCTCGTGTGCGAGATGATCGAGGCCGAGCATGGCGTGGGCGCGCTGGTGGACATGCTCACGGCGTATCGCGATGGCCTCGAGACGCCGGCGGTGTTTGCGCGCGTGCTCAAGCTGACGCCAGCGCAGATCGACGCGAAGTTCGATGCGTGGTTCCGCGCGAGGTTCGCGGTGCCGCTGCGCGCCGTGTTGGCGGAGGACGGCAAGGGCGAGCCCGGCGGCGCGTTCGTGTCGACGATGCGATCGGCGGTCGCGTACATGACGGCAGGCAATGCGGACTCGGCGCGGGCGGTGTTGTTGCGCGCGCAGGCGTTGTTCCCCGATTACGCCGGCGGTGGCGCTCCGTCGCAGTACCTGGCGCAGTTGGCGCGCGATCGCGGCGACCTGCGCGATGCGCTCGCGCAGATCACGCGTCTCACGACGCGCAGCGAGACCGCGTGGGACGCGAACCTGCTCGAGGTGGAGCTGCGCGAGAAGCTCGGCGACAGCGTGGGTGTGCGCGCGCCGCTGGAGCGGCTCATCTGGATTTCGCCGTACGAGGTGTCCGTGCACGTGAAGCTCGCCGAGCT
Source organism: Gemmatimonadaceae bacterium (assembly GCA_031407575.1). Taxonomy (GTDB): domain Bacteria; phylum Gemmatimonadota; class Gemmatimonadetes; order Gemmatimonadales; family Gemmatimonadaceae; genus AG11. The sequence goes on from JANOIJ010000219.1 coordinate 3,046, forward strand.
TGCCACGCGGCGCCGTGATCATGCGCGCGCGGTGCTGGAGCGCCGCGCGATCCTTGCGCTCGATCCGCCGGACGCGCTGGACGCACGCTATCAACTAGCGCGCGTGTTGCTGGACGGCGGCGATGTCGCGGGTGCGCGGAAGGAGTTGCTCGGCGTGCTGGAGCAGGCGCCGTCGTTCGAAAAGGCGCAGACGCTGTTGTTGGAACTGCGCGGCCGCATCACGCCGGGAGGCACGCCATGACGACGTGGCGTGCGTTGCGCGCGATGACGCTGGCCGTGGGCGTCGCATCGCTGTCGCTGCCTGGTGCCGGAGCGGCGCAGGACTTTCCGCGTGGCGGTGGGCGTCGCAGTCGTCCGCCGACCGAGTTTCCGACCAACGTGCCGTACGACGGGCGCTTCACTTTTGCGCGCATCCGTTACGACGTGCCGATGGATGGCTTCCGCAACGACATCAAGTGGTCGCATGACTATCCACGCGGCGAGCGGCACTTCACGAAGATCCTCGGCGAGCTGTCGACGATCCGTGTGCGCACGGAGGTGAGCAACATCTTCGCGCTCGACGATCCGGAGTTGACGAAGTATCCCATCGCCTACCTGTGCGAGGCGGGCTACTGGCGTCCCACGGATAGCGAAGTGCTCGCCCTGCGCAATTACCTGCTCAAGGGCGGGTTCATCATCTTCGATGATTTCGCGCGCAACGACTGGATGAACTTCACGGCGCAGATGGCGCGTGTGTTCCCGAAGCTCAAGCCGATGCAGTTGGGGCCCGCCGATCGCATCATGGATTCGTTCTATCGGATCACGAATTTCACGTACAACCATCCCTACATGCGCGACACCCCGGCGGAGTTCTGGGGCTACTACGAGAACAATGACCGCAACAAACGGTTGATCGCGATCGTGAACTACAACAATGACCTCTCCGAGAGCTGGGAGTATTCCGACGAGGGCTTCTGGCCTATCGAGCTCTCCAACGAAGCATACAAGCTGGGCATCAACTACCTGATCTACGCGTTCACCCGCTGACCACCACGAGGGAACTCGCTTGACCGCAATTGCCCCTACTTCCGAGCTGGATACTCTCGACGACGCGGCACTGGCCGACCGCCTGCAGGCGGCTGGCGCTCGCATCGGCACCGAGCTGCGCAAGGTGATCGTCGGCAACGACGCCATCGTCGAGCAGGCCCTCATCGCGTTGTTCGCCGGCGGCAATTGTCTGCTTGTGGGCGTGCCGGGTCTCGCGAAGACGTTGCTCATCTCCACGCTGTCGCGCGCGCTGGACCTCAAGTTCTCGCGCATCCAGTTCACGCCGGACCTGATGCCGTCCGACGTCACGGGCACCGACGTCATCCAGGACGATCCCGCGACGGGACAGCGCCGGCTGACGTTCATGCCGGGCCCGGTGTTCGCCAACGTGCTGCTGGCCGACGAGATCAACCGCACGCCGCCCAAGACGCAGGCGGCATTGCTCGAAGCGATGCAGGAGCGACGCGTTACGGTGCAGGGGCGCACGTACGATCTCGAGCCGCCATTCTTCGTGTTCGCCACGCAGAATCCCATCGAGCTCGAAGGCACGTATCCGCTGCCGGAAGCACAGCTCGATCGGTTCATGCTCGAGGTGATCCTCGACTACCTGCCGGAGGAGGACGAGGTGCAGGTGGTGAAGACGACGACGACGGTTCCGCAGGAGGCTGTGCGGCCCGTGGTATCGCGCGACGAGATTCTCGCGTTCCAGCGCGTGGTGCGCCGAGTGCCGGTGGCGGATGCGGTGACGCGGTATGCCGTGCGGTTCGTGCGGATGAGCCGTCCGAGCGAAGGCAACGCGCTCGACTTCATCAAGCAATGGGTGTCGTACGGCGCCAGCGTCCGCGCGGCGCAAGCGTTGATCCTTGGCGCCAAGGCGCGTGCGCTCCTTCAGGGGCGCAGTCACGTCAGCTTCGACGACGTGCGCGCGCTGGCGCATCCGGTGTTGCGTCATCGCATCCTGTTGAACTTCCAGGCGCAGTCGGAGAAGGTGACGACCGATGCGTTGATCACGAAGCTGTTGGCGGCGGTGCCTATTCCGAAGTCGGCGCTGTGAGTCTAGTCGAGCCCTCAGACAACACGTTCACCGCTCGGGGCCCTCAGACAACACGTTCACCGCAGAGGACGCAGAGGAGCAGAGGTACGCAGAGGAACAGCAAAAAACAAAGGATGACAGGTGACGACTCAAGGATTGCAAGTGGTGAAGCGCCGCTGACACAGAAGGAGAAAGAAATTCCGCAGTTGTAGTCCTCTGCGTTCCTCTGCTCCTCTGCGTCCTCTGCGGTAAATGGATGCCTTCGTGGGTCGGATGTGGTTGTCGTGCAGATCCTTCGCTTCGCTCAGGATGACAAACTAAGATGGCATCAGCCCCAGCATCATTCCTCGACCCGAACCTCCTCGCGCGGATCTCCGATCTCGCGCTGTTGGCGCGCACGGTCGTCGATGGATTCATGCACGGGCAGCATCGCTCGATGCGGAAGGGATCGTCGATGGACTTCGCGCAACATCGCTCCTATCAGCCCGGCGACGACCTCCGGCGCATCGATTGGCGCGTGTTCGGCCGCACGGACCGCTACTACGTGAAGGAGTACGAAGCCGACACCAACGCCAGCGTCGTGTTCGCGCTGGACTCCTCGGCATCGATGGACTTCGGCAGCGGCAAGGTCACCAAGTACGACTACGGGCGATTCCTCGTCGCGTCGCTCGCGTGGCTGTCGCAGCACCAGGGAGATCGCGTGGGACTCGCCACGTTCACGGGCGATCTCGTCGACGTCGTCCCCGCATCCACGCGTCACCTCCAGCTGTTGCTCCACACGCTCGGCCGCTCGCGCGCCACGGGGCGTGGCCGACTCACCACTGCCATCGAGCGGCTCACGCACCTCACGACGCGTCCGGGAATTCTCGTCCTCGTCACCGACTGCTACGAGAAGCCGGACGACATCGGCCGCGCGGCGGATGCGCTGCGCATGCGCGGCCACGACGTCATCGTCTTCCACCTGGTGGACGCCGCCGAGCGCGACTTTCCGTTCACGGCGGCCACGACGTTCGAGGACGCGGAGAGCGGCGCGCGCTTACCGCTCAGGCCGGACGACCTGCGCGCCAAGTACAAGGAGCTCATCGGGACGCATCATGCCGCTGTCGCGCAGCGGCTCGCGGCGTCGGGTGCGGACTACGTGCGCGTGGACACCGACCAGCCGCTCGACCGCGCGCTGCACTCGTACCTCGACCGGCGCCTCGCGCGCAGCAGGGTGCGCTGATGGGCTTCCTCGTCCCCGCGTTCCTCGCTGGACTCGCCGCGCTGGTGGTGCCCGTCATCCTGCACCTGCGCCACCGCGACAAGGACAAGCCGCAGAAGTTCCCGTCGCTCATGTTCCTCGAGCAACTGCCCATCCGCACGGCAGAGCGCCGGCGCATTACCGATTGGCCGCTGCTGCTCATGCGGCTGTTCGCACTCCTGCTGCTCGTGCTCGCGTTCTCGCGTCCGCTCTTCACCAAGCAGGCCGAGGCCGCCAACGCACAGCGCGCGCGCGCGGTGATCCTCATGCTCGACCGCTCCATGAGCATGGGGCACCGCGACGTATGGCCGACTGCGCTCGACTCCGCGCGACGCGTCATCACGGGGCTCGCCGCGAACGATCGCGTCGCACTCGTGCTGTTCGACGATGAAGCCGAGATCGCGCAGGCGTTCAGCAACGACAAGGCGGCGGCGCTCGCCGTGTTATCGAAGGCGAAACCCTCGACGCGCGGCACGCGATACGCCGCGGCGCTTCGCTCAGCGCGCCAGCTGAGCAGCCGAGTGGGCGACGCGAAGGGTGAGGTCGTCATCATCACCGACCTGCAGCGGAGCGGCGTGTCCGGCGTGGCGGGGCTCGACCTCCCCGAAGGCCTGACGATCCGCACCATCGGCATCGGCGCGAAGGATCACGCCAATTCGTCGGTGTCGTCGGTGGACATCAGGCGCCAGGCGGATCCGTCGCGGACGTCGCTCTATGTGCAGGCGCGCGTGATGTCGCGCGAGCTCAAGGCGCCGCGCAAGGTGTTTGCGACGCTCAAGCTGAACGGCCGGCCGAGTGGCACGCGCGAGGTGACGCTGCCCGTCACCGGCGACGCGCGTGTCGCCTTCGAGCCGGTGCTGTTGCCGGGAGGTCGCGTGCGCGGCGAAGTGACCATCGACACCGATGCGCTCGCGGCGGACGACACGTTCCACTTTGCGTTCACCGCGGACGACAATGTGCGCGTGCTGCTCGTCGTCCCAGACGATGTGTCGCCGGAGGAGACGCTGTTCCTCGAGCGCGCGCTCGCGGTCGGGCGCGCACCGCTGGTGCAGGTAGTGCGCGTGCGCGAGGGACGACTCGATGCGCAGTCGCTCGAGGGCGCCGCGCTCGTGATGCTGTGGGATGCACCGATACCTGCGGGTCGCACGGCGACACTGCTCACGGAGTTTTTGCGTCGCGGTGGCGGACTCGTGATCGCGGCCAATCGCCGGTATGGCGCTCGCGCGTCGGCGTCCGCGCTGATGCCGGCGAGCATCACCGGCACGGCAGACCGGCTCACCGATCGCGGCGGCTCGCTCGGCGACGTGCGTCTCGATCATCCGCTGTACGCGGCATTTCGTGACGCGCCCGCTTCGCTCAATGCCGCCCGCTTCCTTCGGTATCCCCGCTTCGAGCCGGCGATCGGGACCGACGTCATCGCGCGGTTCGACGACGGGCTGCCCGCGGTGCTCGAACGTCGCGAGGGACAGGGACGTATTGTGCTTGTGGGCGCGCCGCTGGACGCGCGAGCCGGGGACTTTCCCTTGCAGTCTGCGTATTTGCCATTTCTGCAGCGGCTGGTGCTCTACACGTCCGGCCGAGATGCCACCACGTTGTGGCGCGCTACCGGACAGAGCTGGCTGTTGCCGGGTTCGATGAAGGAGCCTGCCGTCTCCACGCCGGACGGCGCCATTGTGCGGCCGACGCGCGATACGGTGGGCTCTACCGTGGCGCTGCGCGAAGCGGGAGTGTATGCGTTGTATGAGGGGCGGGTGCAGGGCGAGCCGGCAGGGCTGCTGGCCGTGAATGCCCCCACGAATGAATCGGACCTGACGCCGGTGGATGCGCGCGAGTTGCTGCTGGGTGTACGCCAAACGGCGGCGAGCGCATCGGCATCCAATGAAATACCGACGCCCGCGGAACTCGAGGCACGGCAGGGAGTGTGGCGCATCCTCCTCGCCGTTGCTGCACTTCTATTGTTGCTGGAATCGTTCTTCGCAAACCGTGGCTGGCGTGGAACGGCCAGCCGCCTTCAAGCCGCCCAAGCGGAACGGAGCGCATCATGACACCGGCCAATCAGCTACTCGACGCCCTCTCCACCTTGCGGCGGCAGTGGCGCCAGCGCGTGTTCCTCGAATCGGCGGTGTGGATAGCCGTGGCCGCGTTGCTCGCGGTCTTCGCCGGCTACCTCATCACCACGATGCTCGGCGCCACGAGTACCAGCCTGATCGCGATGCGCGGTCTCGGCTACCTGCTCATTGCCGCGGCGGTCGTGCGCTACCTCGTGGTGCCGCTGGTGAAGCGCGCGAGCGACGAGCGATTCGCGCTCTACGTCGAGGAGCGCGCGCCCGAGCTGCGCCAGGCGCTCCTCTCGGCCGTGCATGAGCTGCGCGTGCCGGAGGCGGAACGAGCGTCGCCCTCGCTGACGGCACGCCTCATTGAACGCACCCTCACCAAGGTGCGTCCGCTCCAGGTGGGCGCATCGCTCGAGCGCCCGCGCATGCTGCGCGCCGGCAAGGCGCTCGGCGTCATTGCCGTTGCGGCGGCGCTGACGTTCTTCGTCGGACCGGCCGCCCTACGCACCACGGCGCGCCTGTTGTTCGCGCCGTGGTCGGTGGCCGAGGCCGCCGTGCCCGTGTTGGCGGTGCGCGTGCAGCCGGGCAACGCCGCGATTCCGCGCGGCGCGTCGGTGGACGTGCGCGCGTCGACAGTCGGTTTTGTGCCCGAGGGCGCCGAGCTCGTGTTCCGGTCTGACTCCGCACAGGAGTGGGTGCGGCTGCCCATGTCGCGCGATTCCGCGGCGGGTGCGTTCACGTCGCGCGTCTTCGACCTCACGCATCCCACCGAATACTTCATCGAGTCCGAGGGCATTCGCTCCCCGACGTACCGGTTGACGGTCACCGACATGCCGGCTGTGAAGCGCCTGGCCGTGGACCTGCGCTTCCCTGCCTACACTGGGCTGCCGACCGAACACATCGAAGACGGCGGCGACGTCGCGGCACTCGTGGGCACCACGGTGACCGTGCACGCGACGATCACCAAGTCGGTGAAGAGCGGCCAGCTCGTGTTCGACAATGGAACGAAGGTGCCGTTCGTCGTCGGCCCGGACAGCCAGATTGTCGCGTCGTTCCCCGTGAAGGCGAATGGGTTCTATCGCGTCGACCTCGTGGCGCCGGATGGTGCGATGGTACCGGGCTCCGTTCAGTATGCCGTGGAGGCGATTCCTGATCACGCGCCCACGGTGTTCATCGACGAGCCGGGCCGCGACACGAAGGTCACGAACATCGAGGAAGTCACCATCGCGGTGCGCGCGTCCGACGATTACGGCGTGAGCGGGCTCGAGCTGCGCTATCGCGTCAATGGCGGCGAGGAGAAGCGCATCGTGATGACCGACAGTGCGGGCAAGCGCTCGAAGGAGCCGCGCGCGGCGCACACGCTCTTCCTCGAGGAGCTGAAGCTCGTGCCGGGCGACCTGGTGGCGTATCACGCCCTCGCGCGCGACGGTGCGAAGAACGTTGGCGAGAGCGACATCTACTTCCTCGAGGTGCGTCCCTTCTCGAAGAACTATCGCCAGGCCGAGCAGCAGGGCGGCGGTGGTGGTGGGGGCGGCGGTGGTGGAGAGTCGCCGGAAGGGTTTGTCGCGCGGCAGCGTGAGGTGGTGGCGGGCACGTTCAACTGGGTGCGCGACAGCACGAAGTCCACGCCGCGGAAGCGTCGTGAGGACATCACGACGCTCAACATCGCCGAGGGCCGGTTGCGTGACGACGTGGCCTCGTTGGCGAAGCGCCTGCAGGACCGCGGCGCGGCGCGGACGGACACGACCTTTACGCTGATTCAGGCGGAGCTCGACACCGCGGTGAAGGAGATGATGGCCGCGGAAGAGAAGCTGGTGAAGAGCCAGGGCGTGGAAGCGCTGCCCAGGGAGCAGAAGGCCCTGCAACACCTCCAGCGCGCGGAGGCGCTCTATCGCGAAGTGAACGTGCAGATGGGCGGCCAGCAGCAGGGTGGCGGCGGCGGTGGCGGCGGTGGCGGACAGAAGGCGGAGGATCTCGCCGACCTGTTCGAGCTCCAGACGGACAAGCTGCGCAACCAGTACGAGGCAGTGCAGCAGGAGTCCGCGGCGCAGCAGCAGTCGGCGCAGCGCGAGGTGGACGCCACGCTCGAGCGGCTGAAGCAGTTGGCGAGCCGCCAGCAGCAGGAGAACGAGCGCATGCAGCGCATGGCCGATGCGATGCGCGAGAAGCTGGGTCGCGAAGCCGGTGGCGGGAGTGGCGGCGGCGGCGCGCAGCGCGAGCTGGCGCGTCAGGCGCAGGAGGAGGCGCGCAAGCTCGAGCGTCTCGCGCGTGAGCAGAACTCGAGGGAATTGGCGGACGCGGCGCAGAGGGCGCAGCAGGCGGCCGACGCGATGCAGAAGGCGGCGGCAAGCGGATCGTCTGCGCAGGGGAGCGCCGCGCTGGAGCAGCTCGGCCGCGCCGCGAAGGGGCTGGAGAGCGCGCGATCGGCCGCGATGAGCGAAGGCGTGCGCAAGCTTGCGGAGCAGGCGAAGGATTTACAGGACCGCCAGCGGGAGATTGCCGAGGGCGTCAAGGCGATGGCTGGCGCGACCGGCACGCAGCGCGCCGAGCAGGTGCAGAAGCTCGATGAACAGAAGGACGCGCTGGCGAAAGACGTGGAGAAGCTGGAGACGGCCACGGACCGCGTGGCGCGTGAGGGTCGTCGCGAGCAGCCGGCGGCGTCGGGCAAGTTGAGCGAAGCCGCGGAGGCGATTCGCGACCAGCGTATCAAGGACAAGATCGACTATTCGAGGAACGTGATCCGGAGCGGGTCGCCGGATTATGCGAACACGTTTGAAGGGCAGATCGGCGAGAACATCGCTGAGGTCGCGGACAAGATGCGCGCGGCGGCGGGAGCGCTGGGCGGCGAGCCGGCAACGCGCGGTCAGGAGCGGGCGCTGGACAAGGCGCGCGAGTTGGTGCGTGGCATGGAGTCGTTGCGGGATCGCGTGAACGACAAGACGGGCCAGCAGCAGCGCGGGGAGCAGGGACAAAACGCGCAGGGCCAGCAGGGCCAGCAGGGCCAGCAGGGCCAGCAGGGCCAGCAGGGCCAGCAGGGCCGTGGGCAGCAAGGCCAAGGGCAGCAGGGTCAGGGTCAGCAGGGTCAGGGTCAGCAAGGACAGCAGGGTCAGCAAGGCCAGGGTCAGCAAGGTCAGGGTCAGCAAGGCCAAGGGCAGCAAGGCCAAGGGCAGCAAGGCCAAGGACAGCAAGGCCAAGGACAGCAAGGCCAAGGACAGCAAGGTCAGGGACAGCAAGGTCAGGGTCAGCAAGGCCAAGGGCAGCAAGGCCAGGGACAGCAAGGCCAGGGACAGCAAGGCCAAGGACAGCAGGGCCAGGGTCAGCAAGGCCAGGGACAGGGTCAAGGACAACAGGGCCAGCAAGGCCAGGGACAAGAGGGCCAGGGCCAGGGTCAGGGCCAGGGCGGGCAGAATGCACAGGGCGGTCGCGGTGGGCGGCTCAACGGCGGCGACGGCAACCGCGGTGGAGACGCACTCACGGCCGGCGACATCCGGCAGTTCCAGCGCGAGTTCGGACTCCGCCGCGAGAACGCGGAGGAGCTGCGCGGCGAGCTGCTCAAGCAGGGTGTGCCCGTCGCCGACCTCGACAAGGTGATCGAGGAGATGCGCCGGTTGGAGGCTGGACGCGGGTTCGGCGACCCACGCGGGCTCGAGCAGTTGCAGGGGCAGGTGATCGAAGGACTCAAGACGGTCGAGTTCTCCCTCTACCGCAAGCTTGGACTCGGCGGTGACAAGAGCCCGACGTTGGGTTCACGTGCGCCTGTGCCGGCCGAGTATCGCGCTGCGGTGGAGGAGTATTACCGGTCGTTGGCGGCGGGGGCGAAGAAGAAGCAGTAGTTGTCAACCCGCACGAGTTTTGGCTCGTGCGGGATTACAAAAATGGTGTAAGGGAAGCCCCAGCTCCGCGATGAGGTCGAGCGCCATCCATTCGCGAGGAATCCAGGGTGAGGGCTGGGGCAACTCGTCGCGGTCGCGGTAGCGTAGGGCGCGAAGGCCCTCGCCCTCGGCGCGGAAGCGCGGCGAGGTGTCCGCGCCGGCGTGATGCAGGCTGAACCAGCCGCCGGCGACCGCGACGAGTTGCATGATCTCCTCGCCGGAGGTTGCGTCCCAGATCCGTGTGGTGTTGTCGGAGCTCGCGGTGACGAGGCGCATGCCGTCGGGCGAGAAGGCTGCGCTGTTGACGTCGCTCGAGTGGCCCTCCAGAGTCAGCAACGCGAGCCCGGTGGCCGTGTCCCAGACTCGCGCCGACTGGTCGCCACTCGCGGTGACGAGGCGCGTGCCGTCCGGCGAAAAGGCGGCGCTGGTGACCCATCCCGTGTGGCCCGCGAGGATGAGCAGCGCGCGCCCGGTGGCCGTGTCCCAGATCTGCGCCGTCTGGTCGCCACTCGCGGTGACGAGGCGCATGCCGTCGGGCGAAAAGGCGGCGCTCATGACCCTGCTCGCGTGGCTCTCGAGGGTGAGCAGCGCGCGCCCGGTGGCCGCGTCCCAGACCCGCGCCGAGCGGTCGTTACTCGCAGTGACGAGGCGAGTGCCGTCGGGCGAGAAGGCGGCGGTGTTGACCCCGCCCGTGTGGCCCTCTAGGGTGAGCAGCGCACTCCCGGTGGCCGCGTCCCAGACCCGCACCGAATGCTCGTCAGTCGCGGTGACAACGCGCGTGCCGTCGGGCGAGAAGGCGGCGCTCCTGACCCAGCTCGTGTGGCCCGTGAGCGTGAGCAGCGCGCGCCCGGTGGCCGCGTCCCACACCCGCGCCGAGTGGTCGGCACTGGCGGTGACGAGCCGCGTGCCGTCGGGTGAGAAAGCGGCGCACCTAACGTCGTCTGTGTGGCCTTCCAAGGTGAGCAGCACGCGTCCGGTCGCCGCGTCCCAAACCCGCGCCCACTGATCGTCTCTTGCGGTGACGAGGCGCGTGCCGTCGGGCGAGAAGGCGACAACGGTCGAATCGCTCGCGTGGTGCGAGACGATGATGAGCAACGTGCGCCCGGTGGCCGCGTCCCAGATCCGCACCGTCCGATCGTCACCCACGGTAACGAGTCGCCTGCCGTCTGGCGAGAAGACCGCGCTGTTAATCCACCCCGTGTGGCCGTCCAAGGCGAGCAGCCCGCGCCCCGTCGCCGCGTCCCAGACCCGCGCCGACTGGCCGAGGCTCGCGGTGACGAGGCGTGTGCCGTCGGGCGAGAAGGAGGCCATGTAGAGCCAGCCCACGTGCTCATCGAGGGTGAGAAGCGCGTGCCCGGTGGCCGCATCCCAGATCCGCGCCGAGTTATCAGCACTCGAGGTAACAACGCGTGTGCCGTCGGGCGAGAAGGCGGCGCTGCTGACCAACTGCGTATGGCCCTCGAGGTTGAGCAGCGAGCGCCCGGTGTCCGCGTCCCAGACCCGTGCCGAATGGTCGTAACTCGCGGTAACGACGCGCGTGCCGTCGGGCGAGAAGGCGGCGCTGCTGACCTTGCCTGTGTGGCCTTCGAGGGTGACCAGCGCGCGCCCAGTGATTGCGTCCCAGATTCGCGCCGAGTGGTCGGCGCTCGCGGTGACGAGGCGCGAGCCGTCGAGCGAGAAGGTAGCTCCTTCGACGAACTCCGAGTGACCCTCGATGGTGAGCAAGGCGCGCCCAGTGGCCGCGTCCCAGACCCGCGCCGACCGGTCGTGACTCGCGGTCACGAGGCGCGTGCCGTCGGGCGAGAACGCGGCGCTGTTGACCGCGCCCCCGTGGCCCTCGAGGGTGAGAAGTGCGCGTCCGGTGGCTGCGTCCCAGACCCGCGCCGAGTGGTCGGCACTCGCGGTGACGAGGCGCGCGCCGTCGGGCGAGAAGACGGCAGAATACAAAAAACCTGCGTGCCGGGGCGCGAGCGTACCTGTGAGACTATCGACGTAGAGCCCGCGGATTGAATCGGGAACACCGATGCTCCGCGGGCCGACTGCGCCCTCGAGACGGGCGCCACCCCATTCGGATCGTGGCGCAACGAGATCCGAAAGCGTCGCGGCGCGGAAGTCAGCCGCGCCAAAATTAGCGTTCGCGGCGTTCACGCCGCGCAGCGATGCGCCGACCCAGCTACTTTCGACTACGGTGACCTCGGTCAGAGTCGCCCCATCTGCCTGCACGAATCGAACGTCCGCGCCGCGCAGATCGGCGGAACGCAGATTGATTCCCGACATCGTCGCATGCGCCAGCACCGCCTGCGCTAGCTGTGCGTGGCCCAAGTCGGCGTGCGAGAGATCGGATCGCTCGAAGCGAGCCGCGGACAGATTCGCCGTCGCGAGCCACGCGCCGCGCAGGTCGAGATCGCTCATATCGCACCCCGCCAGTTCGGCGCGCTTGGGCATCCATTCCTGCATCGCTGGCGGCACATGGGAGAACTCGCGTGGCTCGTCGCTATTGCCGCTGCGCTGACCGACGGTACGTCGCGCCAGCCGATACGCCATGATCACCGCATTCACGGCAGCGCGCCGAGGCGACACTTCGGAAAGAACCCTGCGTAGCGCAGCGCGAAACCCGCCCGACAGCTCCTCGCTACCAAGGTCGCCGAGAAAGTCCACGACCTCCGTCGTCACCCGGTCCGTATCGAGCGCCGCAGCCAGATCGTTCTGCTCCACTGCCCGCAGCAGCCGCCGAGCGAAGAAGAACTCGAGGAAGCTGCGATGCGAGAACGCGTAATAGCCGTCCGCGGAGCGAGACAGGAATGCGGCGGTCCTCAACTCGAGATCCATCTGCCCTGGATCCAGACTGCCACGCAGCCTCGGATCGCTGCGGATGCGGTCGAACAGGTCTCCGTAGTGAATGCGGTTCCCCGCCCGCCCCCACAGAAGTCCTGCGAGCACTTCGAGAACCTGGCGCAGCTCCTCCGCCTGCGCCTGCCGCTCCCGCGGACCGAATCGCTCCAGCCATTCGTTGGTGTACTCGAGATAGAGCGCACCACTCGTGACGGCCCCACCTCGCGCGGCAAGGCGCGGCAAACTGTGCACGATGATCTCGAGCAGCTGCGGGCGGTCGGCCAGGCTCTTGAGGTTGTACGTCTTTTCGATGAATTGGTACGCCTTCGCGCCTTCTCGATCGCCCAGCCGCTTTGCGAGATACTCCTGAATCTGTGCGTCCGAGAACCGCGGCATACTGTCGATGGTGCCGTCGAAGCCGCGCGCTGCGTCCACGAGTGCAGTGCGCAAGCTGTCGTCCTGGCCGGCAGCCGCGCGCTTCACCTCGCTCCGCTCGCGGAAGAACTGCTCACGGCACGTGATCAGCAGACGGTTGCCGCCCGATCCCTCACCGGATTCGCCACTCGGCCGAACAAGCGCACGGAACTGTTCCACGACACTCTTCCCGACGAGCGCGATTCCCATCTCGTCGAAGCTGTCGAGCAGCAGCACGATGCGGCCGCGCGCAAGCAAGTGAAGCAAAATGGCAGGATCCAGCCGTTCACCAGTGGCTGCTGCCCAGTGCTCGTGCAGCACGTCCTCGATGGAAGTCTTGTTGGCGAAATCCCGCAAGTTGATCAGTATCGGCACCGGCGCACTGCGATCGCTCTCGCATGCCTTTGCCAACTCGTAGGCGAAACGCTGCGTGAACGCGGTCTTGCCGGTGCCGTAGTCGCCGAGGAGCACCCACAGACGACTGCGCTCTTTGCCGGTCGCCCATTCGAGTGCGTAAGGAAGGATCGGGCGTGGGGCATTCGGTTCCGACTCGGGCTCGACCATTTGATCGACGTAGCAGCTTCCCAGTGCGCTCTGCTCGTATCGCACGCAGAGCCGCGCGAGATACACAGAGAAGTCGATCAGCTCGCGCTCAATGCCGTCAGGCGTGAGTGTTCGGATACCGTGGGATTCCGCGATGCTTAGACCTGCTTGCGAAAATCCCTGCGCGACTATCATTCCGCGTGCATTGACTGCCCGAGCTTCAGGCTGCGCCAGCCACGCGCCCAGCTTGACGATGTCTGCCAGCCCAGCCACTCGATCAAGATCCTTGCACTCAACGAAGTAAGTAACCTCCTCGAAGTCCAGACGCTTTCGGGCGACGAGATCGATGCGGTTGGCGTCGAACGTCTGCTCGGGCTCTACGCGATATCCGAGGAGTCTGAGCACATGAGCGACGCGCTCCTCGAAGCGCTTTCCGCGCTCGGCCATCGATCCACGCGCTCGGCCAAACTGCTCTGGGCGTTCCGCCTCGGCGCGCGCCGAAGATTCGGTGTCGAGCGCGTGCTGACCCTGAATCCCCAATATCGCGCTGGCGACCCTCACGTACGCCTCGGCCGTTGCCGACTCCGGATTTGTCAGCGTGAGCAGCGATTCGGCGTACCGGAGTCGCTCGTCGTACGGGATCTTGATCACGTCACTCCCGACAAGGCCGAACTTGGTGGCCCATGTCTGCGCGAGCCGATCGACTCGTTCGACATCGCCTATCGGAACAGGCGACGCGACCAGCAGACGCGTGAGCGGCGTCGGCGGAATGCGCTGGGCAATCGGGTTATTCCGCTCGGCCGCGGGCTGGAGTGCATCCCAGATCAACTTCAGCCCCGCCGCGTTCTGTACGCCAAAGTTGCCAACCAATACGGTGACGTGAGGCAGCAGGGCGGCGAGAAAGCCGCCGATGTCCGTGATGCCCGTGCGCGAGTCGATGACAACGTGCTCGTAACCGACGCGCGCAAAATTGTCCAGGAGCGCCCGCATCAGCTTCAGGCCGAGATCTGCGTCCTCCACCAGGAAGCGGTGCCAATCGATCTGCTGATAGAGGGCCGGGAAGTTGGCGTCGTGCCCATGGGCAGGCAGCACAGTGAGATTCACCGCGCCTTGCGCGGGCCGCACGCACTTCATCAGCGCGCTGAGATCGCGAGCCGTCGGGTCGTCGAACCTTCGATCGTTCTGCCATCGTAACAGCCACTCGAACAGACCCTCGTCTGCGGGGTCGTTCGCTCGAAGTCCCTCGATGCGGTGGAGTCCTGGCGCCTCGATGTCCAGATCCCAGAGGAGCGTCTTGCCGCGGCGCGACAGCTCGACCGCTACGTTGGCGGCGAGAATCGTCCGTCCGACGCCGCCCTTGTAGCTGTAGAACGTCGTGGTGAAGGGGATCGTGGGGATCACGCAGTCCTTCCGACCAGATAATCCAGCCCGCGCCATGTATTTGACGTAGAGACCGACACTGCCACCGGTAGCGAGGAGGCCGCTCGCGCAACAAACCTCTCTCGGCCCGCTGTCCTGCGCACGATGAGGCCATGCGATTCCATCAGCGCGAGCACCTGGGATAGCCGCGATGGCGACAGCTCGAGCTGTTCCTGTACCTCTCGCTGACTGACTTCCCCGCGAGACTGAAGCATCGTCTCGATGTCCGCGACATGCCGCAATCCGCGCACGCGATTCGGGTCTCGCTCCGCGAGCGTGATGTCGCGCGCCTCGATCGCGTCCGAAAATGCCTTCCAGCGGCGTGCGTAGGTAGACGCGTGCTGATCGTCCTCATGCATCGATTCCGCGCGCGACGACCGCGCGTGAAGCACCCGTTCGATCGCGCTCTGCAGCGCGATCAGTCCTTCGCGGTCATGCGGCCGAGCGATGAACTCTGCCACCCACCCGGTCAGCACGTCGTCGACGAGCGATAGCCGGCGCGGCGTCCACGCGTCGATCGCCTCGACCGCGGCCGCCAACGCGCCGGGGTCCGATTCGTCGAGTAGGCGTTCCGGCCCAGCTCGGTCGAGATCGATGGGGAGGTTCATGAGAGATTCGGCGCCGGTGTATTTAACTAAGTTAAACTATAGGCATGGAACGGTAAATGATGCTTTAATACAACGCAAGTACTTGTATCACAATGAGATGACAAGCAGCTCGCCACCAGCCGACGCCGGCTGATACCGGTCTGACTGCCCAAAGCCGGGCACCGCGGGGCCGCTGTATTCCTGATTCCCCACCAGACTGACCGTCCGGAAGAGCACCTTCCAGAGCCGCTCCGCCTGCGCGCGATGCGCGCTCACGTTCGTCCCATCGCCCATGCTCGGCACCAGGCACCAGTCAGGCCCCATCGGGACCCAGTCGATGCCGGCGACATCATTGAAGTCCTTGCAGATTGGCATCGCGACAATGCCGATGGGCGTCGCGAGCAAATCGATCTGATCGCCAGTCGTGATGTCCTCGGCCTCGGCACCCGCAAGCCCGAACGGTCGGAGCTTCGTGTGCGTCAACAGGTCGCGATGCGGACCGAGCATGTACGCGCGGTTGACCTGCCGAGCTCCAATCCGTTCATGAAAGCTTCCCGCAACGATTAGAATGGGTGCCGTGCCATCGGCCTCGAGCGTCAGTCGAAACCAAGAGCGAATCTCCTCACGCTGACTCGCGGTGACAGTGAGTTCCGGGAATACGACGAAGTCGGCCTGCTCATGTGCCGCGATCTCGAGATGCTCGCGAACCGATTGCGTACGGCGGCTTTCGTCGCTCTGACCAGTGGCAAAGAACTTCGCCGCCGCGTTGCTCTGCGTCTCGAGCCTCACGCCATCGACGAAGTGCGCGAGGTACACGCGAACGGAAATCCCCTTCCTCAACGCCTCAAAGCGCCGATGCGTCGAACGATCGAGCGCACGAACGCTCACGCCGACCGTGGTGCCGAATGCGTGAAGCGTCGCCGGAATCACATGATGATGACGAAACCAACTCGCCGGGTTGTTCGCCTGGCGCGCCGCAGGAGCCTGCAACCGGCCGAGCGGCGTCCGGACAAGCCAGTACTCCTCGCCATCCACGTCAACAGGAACGCTTCGCTGACGACGCGGCGCTCGCTCCTCGGCCAGTACTGCGTCCAGCGCAAGCACGAGGGCAAGTGGTTCCTCCCCGGCACGCACCGGTCCCACGGTGCTTCCGGCGGAGACCAGCTCGCGGAACTGTCGCACGTACAGATCGCAGCGTTTCGGCTGTGTTTGTCGCTCCCAGGCGTTGCGAACCAAGTCGCCATCGGGACGACGACGCCCAGCCACAACCCACAGTCGCACAAGAGCCTCATGGAGATTCCCCGCTGCGATGTGCGCGAGCACCTGCTCCATGAACGCTCCGGTGTGGCTCGACGGGAGACTCGAATAGAGGTTCCGTTAGGTTGCGGTCTAGCGGCGCGTCCGGCTCGTAAGCGCGTTGACCGAGCCGCCAAAGTACATGGCTGGGGCCTTCAGGGGCAGGGCGAATAGAGCCTCATTCGCGCGAAACCGCATTGCGGCTCGCGCCGATCGGACGGCATGCGAAGGCGAGTCTGGCCGAAGCGCCCAATCGCGATGCCGTGAAAATCGGTGAGCGTGTCCCACCAATCGTGCATGCGATCGCGCCGTGCCGCATTCGGCGCCGGTATCCATCCACTTTACACGCACAGAGTGAACAACATGCGGCTCGCAATTTTGGTCCCCACGCTCGTCTTGCTCATGGCGCCGAGCCTCCTCCGCGCACAGGCCAGGGCGCGAATGGGAGTCTGGCATGGGGGAAAGCCCGGGCCATGGTCGATGCGCTGGTCGCAGGACGGCAACAACGAGAGCTGGAGCGCCACCGAGCGAAGGAGGTTCGTGGAGCCAGGCGACTCCGTCTGCGTGGATGTCCCAAACGCGCATCCGATCTTTTACAACTATTCGATCGCCGCGGAAACGCTGAAGGTAAAGAGCGAGTTGCCGGCCGCACCATTGCTGCTGCTGCTCTCGGGAATGGGCGCCGCTCCTGGTGCGGTCGCGGCGAAGGCAAGATTTGTGGGGGGCACCCCCTGGTACGTCGAATACGCTGACCGACTGGACGAGCTCTCGACGGCTATCGCCTTGGCCCGCGCCGTCGCAAAAGCGTCTGACGCGGCGGACCAGCCGGATGCGTCGCGCTCGAACCTTCGCATCGCAGTGGACAGCATTCGCACGCTGTTCTCGACCGTTCCGCAAACCAAGGCTGGGGAATCGCTCGAAAAGGCCATGGCGCGCTGGTATGAGGAGGCGCTCAAGGGGTCCAAAGACCCCGTGCACGTGAATGGTCTTCCGCAACCTGCTCCGGTGCCGGCAGCCACGACGACCAACGAAGTAGCCCTGAAGGCCGCGACAGACACGAACTATGCAGCGCTCGCGGTCTTTGCCAACGAACTGCGCGGCGAGCTTGCTCAGGCAACGCAGGGCACTCCGGAGATGCTCAAGGCTCTCAAAGCCTACGCGGACGTACTCTTCGCCCTGCAACAGTCCTTCGGCAAAACGTGGAATGGTGACGGTTCAACGTTTACCGCGTGCCAGGTCGTCGGCACGGAGACCCTCATCATTCGCGTGCTGGCCACCATCAAGGACTCCGCGTCCGCGAAAGCTCGACACACGGGTCGCATCGCGAGCTTCACGGTCGTCCCCAAGTACCGCGAAGCCCGAGTAGCCATGACGCCGATGTTCGCCATGTCGCTCGTCGGCGACGGTGAGCCAGACTATCAACTGCGCGACGGTGCCGTCGTCGACCTCGGCGACTCCAAGCTCCTGGCCCCGCGCCCCGCGATGATGATCAGCTTCACCATCACCCAGACCGGCGAGGACGAATCGATCGTCTGGCGCTTGGGCCTTGGCAGCAACGTCGCGTCGGACACGGACAAGCTCGAGCGGCTGTTCGGTGCGTTCACGATCGGCTACCGCGATGTGCTGGGCGTGGGATTTGGCTTCGGACGTGTGCACCGCCAGCGCCTGAACGACGCGTCCATCCTCGGTAAGCCGCTGCCTGCGGGCAAGACGCTGGAGAGCTATCTCATGGAGCCAGAAAGCAAACCGGCGCTCTACCTGCTGCTCAACTTCTCCAACGTCGACATGCTCGGTGGGCTCGGGAAACTATTCGCCAAGAAATGAACGGTCGGACGGGCCGCTGGACGAATCCAGTCCAGCGGCCGCATCGTAGCTGGAGTACTCCAACTCCCTCTGCGAATGGGCCGCTTCGACGTCCTCCACGAAATCGAACGCCTGGATCCCGAACGGGACAACCAGCGCATCGTCCACCTCTCCTTCGGGTTCGACTTCCCCTGGGATTCCATCCGCTCGCTCGAGATCGCGCTGTAACGCACGTATTGCGTCCGCACGATTTCCGCGCTGCTCGACCGCACCGGCGAGTTTTAGGAGAACACCCAGCGCCGCTACGACGACACGTCGATCCTCGTCGCCGAGATCTCGTCGTTCGGATTTCCCAGGCCGTTGCCGTCCACGCGTCCCCATGCTTCGCGCGGGGTTGAAACTGCGCGGGCGCGCCGTGCGCTGGCTGCCGCCGCGCCGGACGGCGCATTTCTTCACGGACAATCCGAATCGCACGCACCGCGACGGCTACGAGATCTCCGCGCTCGGGCCGCCCAAACTCCTCGCATCGGAGAAACGGAGAGGGCGAGCGCGGTAGGAACTACTCGGTGTTACTGTTTGAGCCAGATGACCGCGAACGCCGCAGTGCCGGCAGGAAGACCGCCGACACCGTTCGCTCCTCCCTGCGGCAACCCGCAGGGAGTACGTGGGGGCCACGCTTGGCGCAACGTGCCCGTGCCGTCCGCGCCCGGGCCGTACAGTTCCACCGCTTCCACGCGCTCGGTCCGGAATGCGTCTACCCACCATCCGGGACGCGGGACGCCGTTCACGAAGACGCACGTCGCCGAGCCGACCCGCATGCCGCGGCGAAATGCCGAGCTGGAACGATTGAGCGCGTCGCTGAGGGCGTACTCGTCCAGCGAGTCGAGTTCCGCCAACCCGACCAGCGCGGACTTCGGCCCACGCCAGATCAACCGCCGGTCGAACTCGTTCCAGAGCGTTTCGGTACCCATGCGCGCGCGCGTGTCGGTGGTATCCAACAGCGTCGCCGTCTCCACCGAACGCTCGCGCGGCACGTCGATCGAGAGCAGCTGGTGCGCATAGCCGGCACGCGCGACGCGAACGAGATAGGTGCCCGGCTTCTGGAGCTCGATGAAGAACTTGCCTGAGGAATCCGTCTTCGTCGGGCGATTCACGCCGAGCACTTGCACCGTGGCGCCCGGAATGGGTCGCAATCCATGCGCGGTGCCAACCACACCATGGATGCCCGTCACCGACGATCGAACGCGCACTGTGTCGAGCTCGCGCACGACGCCCGTCAGCGCGAACACCATCGAGGTATCACGGTTGGTCGTACGCAGTGGCCGTTGCAGCTCGCGGTACCCAATGCGACGCACGCTGACACGGTAGTCGCCTGGCGGCACGTCATTCACGCGGAACTCGCCGCGCTGGTTGCTCCGCGCGGCGCGCTGGAACGACGTACTTCGCACGTCGATCAGCGCACCGCCCAGCGGCTCTCCGGTCGACGAGTCGCGGATCACGCCGGCCACATGCGGGTCCTGGGCCGCCACGGTGGCCGACGCGACCAGCACCGCGACCAGCGCCATGCAACACACTCGCGCCACCGTGTTCATCGTCGCCCTCAAGTCGACGGCAGTCTCCGTGCGCGACGGCGTGGACATGGCGAGACCTCGTCTAAAACGTGGAATCAGGACGTCGGAGACCGATCGAGCACCTTCGCGCCGAGCCACGCGCCAATCGCTGCCGTGATGACGATGGCAGGCAGCGCGCCGCCCTCGTCGATCTTGAGGTGCAGCAGGTCCAGGCCGACGGCGCTGGCAACCGCAGCGATCGCGCCGAACGGCGCGCCCTTGAGCAGGTCGTGGATCAGCGCCTTTGCCTTCTTGCGACGCGTCGCGCCGTAAAACCGCGCCAGTCCACCGAGCACCAGGCCGACGAGCGTGGCCACGGTGAACGCGACGGGCGCCACGGAGGTCACCGTCGTGCTGCCGGCAGGCGCGCCGTCGATGAAAGCGTCGATCCTGTTCGGCCCGAGACGACCCGACCGCAGTCGCACGCTCGCACCCTCGGCGCCGGCGACGAGGACCTTCGCGGGCCGCACGGGCGCAGACGTCGACGAGAAGGTGACCGACACCGTGTCCGTACGCGCCATGCCGCGCGGCAAGGCGACGCTGATGTCCGTCGTCGCCAGGCCAAAGCCCTGGATCGCCCGCACTTGCGGCGTGAGGCCAACCTTGATGTCCTGCACGGGGATGGGAATGGTGATGCCCACCGGGTCGGCGCCGGTCTTGATGCGGATATGCGTGGAATCAGGGGACTCGATGCGTACCGTGGCGTAGTCGAGGCTCGTGTGCGCGATCTCCAGCTGGACGGGCGACACGGAGCCTGCCGTCGTCGTGGTGAGCTGGAGCTTCAGTGGGCGGATGAGCGTCACCGGTCCGGCTTCCTGGTGCAGCGTGTCCTCCACGCCGACGAGCGCGGTGCCGCGATACATGCGCGAAGCGGGATCGTACGCCAGCCGTCCGCCGATGAGGACGAAGTACGGCGCCAGCACACGCACGACCCCAGCCGAGTCCACCGTCATCCATCGGTAGGGCATCGCGTAGGTGTCCGCGCCCAGCACCTGCGGCGCCGGCGATGCCGAGACTGGCTTGACCGTCGTCGGCTTCGCCGTGGTCGGATGCGCCGCGCCTTCGTAAGGCTTGGGGGGATTTGCCTTGGTCGGACTCGCCGGGGCCGGATTGACCGGGGCCGGATTCGGCGTCGTCGGCGATCCCGACGCCGGCGAACGGCCGGCCGGCACCTTCACCGCGCTGTCCGCCATCTTGCGAAAGATGAAGTCGCCGGGGACGATGCTCACGGCCGCCGCGGAGGCAGGAAGATCACGCACGCCGGAGGCGCGCACGACGCGGATCGTGGCGCCGGCTCCACCGAGGATCTGATTGAGCCGAGCGCGCGGGATCTGCACGGAGTCGAGCCGCCTGACGTCCGGCACCCTGGTCGCAATTCGCTGCTGCGCCTCCGCCGATGAGGCAGCGGCGGTGGCGATGAGTGCCACAACTGCAAGAGGAGAACGAATGACCCGCATTGCACGCTCGATGGATCTGGCCGCCACAGGCTAGGCGACGCGGCGGGAATGAACAACACCCGCACTCCAGCCGCCAGACTCTTGCACGGCTCTTGCTCTCGCCGTGGCCGGGCCGGCCGACCGGCCCGCTCTCCCAAACCTCTCTCTCCGCGCCCTTCCCGTGCCCAAAGCCAAGAACACGCCAGCCGCCGACCGCGGCATTACGCGCAAGCAGCTGATCGCGAACCTCAACGAGGATCTCGCCCGCGAGTACCAGGCAATCATTGCGTACGTCCTCTACTCGCAGGCCATCAAGGGCGCGTCGTACATGCAGATCGCCAAGGAGCTCGAGATCCATGCGGGCGAGGAGCTCGCACACGCGCTCATCATCGCGAAGCAAATCGACTATCTGGGCGGCGACATCACGGCGACGCCCAAGCTCGTGAAGACCTCCGACGACGCGAAGCAGATGCTCCGCTTCGACCTGGAGAACGAGGCGACGACCATCCGCGCCTATCGCGACCGCATTCGCGAATGCGAAGTGCTCGGCGAGTTCGCGATCGCGGAGCACATTCGTCGCATCGTCATGCAGGAGCAGGATCACCTCATCGAGCTTGCGACCGCGCTCGGCGAGGATCCGCCGAACCTGGCCGGATGACCCTCACTCCTGCACGATGACCATGCTGCCGGCGACGATGCGCCAGGCGTCGCCGCTGCGGTGCCAGACGCGGAGGTAGCGGAACGCGTTGTCGAAGGGGACGCCGGCGTATGTCCCCGCCGCTGTCATGCGGACCGTGACCACGGCGACATCGCCATACCGCTGCACCCGCGTGTCACTCGGCGTCATGAACGTGAGCCGCAGCGTGCGCGCCGCGTGAGCCGCGAGGTCCATCGCCTTGTCGGCGATGCCACCGGTGTAGGTGACGAAGGTGAGGTCGTCGTCGATCAACTCGCGCAGCGCGTCCACGTCGTTCACGAGCATCGCCTGGCGCAGTGCCTCCTCGTGCGCCACGATCGCCGCGTCATCCGTGTCATCCATGGCGGGCGTCAGGCTGTCGCCGGCACACGCGCAGCCGCCTCGGGTGATGTGATGACTGGCGCGACCTCGAACTCCACGAGGTCCGACCACGCGGACAGCCACGTGTCGAGCAGCGCGCGGTCGTCGCACTCCATCACCTGGTAGCACGTTGCGAGGTCGCTGGTGACCCAGCTGTTGACATAGCGCAGGCCGTCGGGCGCCAGCCGTCCGCGCTCGCGAAAGCGCGCGTAGACGGGAACGGGATCACGATCGCGGAACCGCTCGATCACCATGAACAGCACGGGGCCTCGGCGTGGGTGCGGCGGCTATGATACCGCGCCGGGCGCGGATCGCCAGCGGGTCAGAGTCGGGGGTCAGAGTCGGGCGTGATTCGGATCCGACGCGCATTGCAAAGCCACCGGTCAGCGTCGGGCTCAGAGTCAAGGTGCGATGACCGCACTCTGGCTCGCCTCCCATGCGCAAGGACGCGGGGCGAATCCGGGGCGAGTCATCTGTGGACGTCGCTGGCCAGGCAGCTCCCCCTACCCGACGCGGCTCCAGTCCGACGCTAGTTCCGCGCAACACCACGTCGGCTAGGCTTCCCGATCGAGATAGAGGATCGACGACACATCACCGGGTCGGTTCACGGCATTTGCGTGCCCAGCGACCTCGGTTGCATCACGCGACTGCATGCGGACGCGATAGCTACCCACAAACTCCCATACGCTGGTGTCCCGCTTCAGGAAACACGGCACGAAGTTCCGCTGAAGCGCGAACACGTCGGCCCAGCGCTCAATGCTGACTCCAAAGCCCGGAAGAACAACCGTGGGAGCCGCTGGATTCAGTTCAGGGTCAAAGCAACCACAGACCACGCGTCCATCGCAGTGCGGGAGGTCGTCATGAACCCCACCACCAAACAGCGTGCGGATCTCGACCCGAGAGAAGCACTCCCCAACGATCAGCGCGCGACGCTCGGCGCTTGAGACCGCCAGATTCGCGTCTGGATCTCCAGCAG
Organism: Gemmatimonadaceae bacterium; assembly: GCA_031407575.1. Classification (GTDB taxonomy): domain Bacteria; phylum Gemmatimonadota; class Gemmatimonadetes; order Gemmatimonadales; family Gemmatimonadaceae; genus AG11. Next base: position 26,244 of record JANOIJ010000219.1, read on the forward strand.
GCGCGTCCGCTGGCACGCCAGCATCTGCCGGCGGATCGCGACGGAAAACGCGTCGCAATCTTGCTCCGCCGACGACGCCAGCGAGACACCAGATCACCCACGACCAAATCGTCACTTGACTCCAACGTGCGCTGATACTCGAGCGTCAACAGCAGGCTCCCAGAATGGAATTTGGCGGCGCGCCGAGTGAGGCGCGCCAGCGAGGCGCGCCTTGCGTGTTGCGGGCGCAGCTTGACGGCGAGCACTGTCCGAGATGGCGGGTGGCGCGGCGGTCCTCGCCATCGTGATCTCCGCCTCGCGCGGCATGAGGTAGTCGCCAAGCAGCGGATGCTTGGACGTCTGCGCGTGGAGGCCGGTCGCGGTAAGGACGGTCAGCGCGACCGTGGTCACTTGTGTGGAGCGCCATGTGTGGTCAGCCATCTCGCGTGGGACGGGCGCGTCGCCGAAGTTCGGCAACGCACCGCGATCCGTGTTGCTGTGGTACCGCCGCCGCGATGGGCTACGGCGCTCGGCAAGATCGAGGATAGGCGTCAGTCCCGGATCGCACTCGTGTAGTGCGCCGCACCGAGGTAGTCGCGACGAAACGCGTCGTGCAACATCGCCGTGGCTGGCGATCCCAACTCGTACGTCGTGCCGGACGTGCACCAGGTCACGTGATGCGCCGCAGCGAGCAACGTCGGCACCTCGTGGCCGGTGATGACGAGCGCAGCGCCCGACGCGGCGAGCGCCTGGAACACATGCGTCATGTCTTCTGCGTCCTTCGGCGCGACGCCGCGGAACGGCTCGTCGGCGAGCACACAGCGCGGACGACGCACCAGGATGGCCGCGATCTCCGCGCGCCTGCGCTCGCCACCGGAGAGCTCGCCGGGCTTGCGATCGAGTCGCGCGGCGATGCCCATCGTCTCCGCCGCGGCGTCGATGTCGCCGCCGAGGAATTGCCGGCGAATCATCTCGAGCTGCGTGCGCACGGTGAATGCGCTCGAGAAGAAGTCGTGGTCGGGCAGGTAGAAGAGCCCGTGCGACGCGAGCGTCGGCAGCCGCGCCGAGAGATGTGAGACTCCGTCGAAGTGCACGGTGCCAGTGTCGGGCTGAATCCATCCGGCGGCGATCTTCATGAGGGTGGACTTGCCCGTGCCGTTGCGGCCGAGCATCACGCGAAGCTCGCCGGCGACGGCGCGCAGCGAGCCCGCGGACAGTACTCGGCGCCCGCGAAAGGATTTGGAGACGCAGTCAGCCACGAGGAGAGGCGCCTGATGGTCGGGCGTCACTGCGGCCGGCGTCGAATGCGCCGAGCCTCGCGCACGGGGACGCGAATCCAGCCCGGCGTGCCTTCCTCGAACTGATTGTCGGTGAGCCTGCGGACGTCGGATCCGTCTGCGCGCATGACGTACAGGTCGCCGTACGGCTGCGGATTGTGCGGCAGCAATGCGGCTTCATCCTTGAATCCCGCGCGCGCACTCGCGAACACGATCCATGCGCGATAGACGATACGACGGCCGTCGCGCGACCAGCTGGGCATTCCAACGTTCGCCGATCCGTCGGTGAGGATGCGCACGTCCGAGCCGTCGGCGCGCATCACCGCGATGTCCACTATCGCGGGTCGGTTGACACCTTGGAAGAATCCGCCGAGCCCGAAGGCGATGCGGTCGCCGCCGGGCGACAGCGCGGGACCGAGCGCGCTGCGCACCGAATCGGTGAGCAGGATGGCGTGGCGTGAGCCGTAAGGATCCATCGCGAGGATACTGTTGTGGCGATTGCCAGCCACGCCGTCGTTCATGAACAAGCGGTCGCCAGCGGACGTGGAGGACGCGAAGATCCCAGTGCGCACGAGACGGAATGTGCGATCGAGCGTGGGCCACTCCCGCACCGGCGGCCACCGCGCATCGTCGTCACGGTGAAACACCACTCGCTGCCCATCGTTCGACCAACCGGCGCTCCGCACCTCGCCGCGCGCGCCGGCGGTTCCCGTCACGAATTCGACGCCGCCTTCCGGTCCGCCACTGGCGTCGCCGATGCGCCCACCGTCGGAGGTCCAGTGCGGCGACCACTTCTCGCCGGCGCCCGTCGTCTCGACGCGCTGCTCGTTCGTCGCGAGGTCGAGCGTGACCAACTGCGTCGCTCCGCGCAGCCGGCGCGGGCTGTTGATCTTGCTGACCCATTCTGTCCCCCTACTCTGACCCCGACTCTGACCCCCGCGTGCTGCTCAGTGGGGTCAGAGTAGAATCTGGTGGGTTGCGGCCTGGAATGATGTATCCCAATATGGATACAACTTTCCATACCACCCACATGACCGCTCCGGCCTTGCACCCCTCCAGCGACATCAGAGCGCGCCTCGACGCCGTCGACGTCGTGCGCGGCATCATCATGATCATCATGGCGCTCGACCACACGCGCGATTACTTCGGCGATCCCTCCGCCAGTCCCACCAATCTCGCGACGACCACCACCGCGTTGTTCCTCACGCGATGGATCACGCACTTCTGCGCGCCGGTGTTCTTCCTCCTCACCGGCACGGGCGCCTATCTCGCGCTGCGCCGCCGCTCGGTCGCCGAGCTCTCGCGCTTTCTCGTGACACGCGGGTTGTGGTTGATCGTCCTCGAGCTCACGGTCTTCCGCTTCATCCTCCAATTCAACGTCGACTACCGCGTCACCGTGCTCACGGTGCTCTGGGCGCTAGGCTGGTCGATGATCGCGCTCGCCGCGCTGATTCGACTGCCTGTCGCCGTGGTCACTGCGTTTGGTGTCGCGATGATCGTCACACACAACCTGCTCGACCTCATTGGTCCGGCGCAGCTCGGCGCGGCTGGGCCGCTCGGAATGCTTGGGCCACTCATGTTCTTCCTGCACTCGCCGTCGGTCCTCAGCGCGAACCCCAATTTCTTCGTCTTCGCCGCCTATCCACTCATTCCGTGGATCGGGGTCACGGCGGTAGGATTCGGACTCGGCAGGATGTACGACTGGTCAAACGAACGCCGGCGACGCGTGCTCCTTCGCGCCGGCGGCGCGCTGGTGGTCGCGTTCATCGCGTTGCGCTTCGCGAACATCTATGGCGACCCCGTCGCATGGACGACGCAGAAGAACACGATCTTGACAGTGCTGTCGTTCCTGAACACCAACAAGTATCCACCGTCGCTGCTGTTCCTCCTGATGACGCTCGGCCCAGCGCTGCTGCTGCTCGGTGCGTTCGACGCCGGCATCCCGCGCATGCTGAGGCCCGCACTGATCATCGGCCGCGTGCCGCTGTTTTACTTCCTCGCGCACTTTACGCTGATTCATTTACTGACGGTCGTCGTCGTGTTGGCGCGCTTTGGCAGTGCGCACTGGGCGTTCGAGTCCCCGAGCATGGACAATTTTCCATTCACGCGGCCGCCAGGGTGGCCGGTGTCGTTGCCCGTGACCTACGCCATCTGGGCAACGGTGGTGATTGCGCTGTATCCGCTGTGTCGCTGGTTTGCAGCGCTGCGCGCGAGGCGAAAGGATTGGTGGCTCAGCTATCTATAGTGGGCTGCTTCGAGACACGTCGAGACGGTGACAAACCCAGACGGCGAACGCTGCAACACGCAGGCACTGCTCACGCAGACGTTGATGGAACTGCGGTGTTCGGTCCGAGGTCGTGCACGTGCCGTGCGTCTCGCGCCGTTCCAGCGTTCTCAGCGTGCGTCGTGTCAGCGTTCACAGCGTTCGCCGTCTGGGTTCAAACCCGGCGACGTCCGTTGCATTCGTCCGGATTCCGGACCTCGAGGTTCGGTCGCTTCGCGACGCCACGGAGTTCTTCCTCAAGGTGCGCAACGGCGTTTCCCAAAATTCCGTGAAGACCCAGTTTGAATCCAGCCGCCGTCTGGGCTTGTTGCCCGCACGGGGTCGTTGAATAGTGCAGCACCTGGATACTGGCGCACCGCGAGGGACGCATTCACCTTCTCGATCTTCCCTCTCGCCAGCGAGTCCCGTGCAATTCCGCCATTCCATCGCGATCGTCCTCATTGCCGCCGCGTCGCCACTCGCGGCGCAAGGCACGCCCGCTGCCGACCCGCTCGCGAAGGAGATCGAGACGCGAATGGAGCAGGTCATGCCGAAGGTCGTCGCATGGCGGCGCGACATTCATCAGCATCCCGAGTTGTCGGGTCTTGAGACGCGCACCGCCGCGCTCGTGGAGAAGCACCTGCGCGCGCTGGGACTCGAGGTGCAGGCGCCGGTCGGCAAGACAGGCGTGTCCGCTGTCCTGCGCGGCGGCAGGCCTGGCCCCGTCGTCGCCCTGCGCGCGGACATGGACGCTCTTCCCGTCACTGAGCAGGTGGACCTTCCATTCAAGAGCACGGTCCGCACGCAGTTCAACGGCATGGACGTCGGCGTGATGCACGCGTGCGGTCACGACAATCACGTCGCCATCCTGATGGGCGTGGCAGAGGTGCTCACCGCGATGAAGGCGCGCCTTCCGGGCACGGTGAAATTCATCTTCCAACCCGCCGAAGAGTCGCTGGGCGGCGCGTCGGCGATGGTCGCGGACGGAGTACTCGAGAACCCGCGTCCCTCCGCGATCTTTGGCTTGCATGTCTGGCCAGCACCACTCGGCTCGCTCAGCACGCGGGCCGGTGGCTTCATGGCCGCCTCGGATGGGCTCACCATCATCGTGAAGGGACGCCAGACGCACGGATCGCAGCCGTGGTCCGGCGTGGATCCCATCGTCGCCGCCGCGCAGATCGTGTTGGGGCTGCAGACCGTCGCGAGCCGACAGATCGACGTGACCGCCGCGCCCGCGGTAATCACCATCGGGATGATCCAGGGCGGTAATCGCGGCAACATCATTCCGGATAGCGTGGTGATGGTGGGCACCATCCGCACGTTCGATCCCGCGATGCGCGCGGAGATCCACACGCGCGTGAAGCGCACGGCCGAGGACATCGCACACGCGAGTGGCGCATCGGCGCTGGTGACTCTGGGGACGGGTGGGCTCATCACGCACAACGATCCCGCGCTGCTGGCGAAGATGACGCCGACGCTCCAGCGCACTGCCGGTGAGGGCGGGTTTCGCACCATCAATCCAATCACCGGCTCAGAGGACTTCCCGCAGTACACGCGCGACATTCCCGGACTCTTCTATTTCCTCGGCGTCGCGCCAAAGGGCGCCGATCCCAAGACGCAGCCGGCGAATCACTCGCCGCTGTTCTTCGCGGACGAGGGTGCGCTTCCGGTGGGCGTGCGCGCGATGGCGAACCTCGCGGTGGACTATCTCAGGAGTGGCGGAGTCGCGGCACCTGTGCCGTAATCCGGCCGACGCCAGAACGGCGGAGGGGTTTCACATTTGACGGATGTTGCGGATAACTGCCGATCAAGCGCTCCGTCGGGGCACTGCGCACCCATGCCAACCGTACAGTAGAAAAGTGGCTTTGTGTTTTCTTGACGTCGGCCGTGAGTACAGCACGCGCTAGAGCCACACAGAGGTAGTATCCGGCAGGTTCCGTCAAATCCGCCAAATGTGAAACCTCGCTGTTCCGTAGTTGCCGGCGAGTTGGTATCGCGCCTGATGCGCACGACGACTGTATCCGATTGAGGCTGGTGCCGATCGCACCTCAGCGAAGCAGATCGCGCACCGCGCCCACGTGATAGCCGCGCGCGCGCAGGCTGTCGACGAGCGGACCGACCGCCGCGAGTGACGTCTCTCGACTCGCATACCACGGATGCAACAGGATGATCGACCCCGGCGACACTCGCGATAGCACATGGCGAACAATGCCATCGCCCGTCGCGGCAACCTCGGGATAGGAATCGGGCTCGACGTCCCACGCAATCGTGGTCCGCCCGCTGCGCGAGAGGTACCACGGGAGACCGAGGAGCTTGTGCCCGTACGGCGGGCGGACGTGAATCACGCCCTCGTGGCCGGCGGCGCGGATCAGCGAGTCCGTCGGCTCGATCTCCGCGCGCACTGTGCCGACGCTCACGCGCACCATGCGCCGATGTGACCACGTGTGATTGCCGAGCTCGTGACCGGCGGCGACGAGGCGCCGGCCGGCATCGGGCGCGGCAGCCAGTTCGCGCCCAGTGACGAAGAAGGTCGCATGGACGTTGCGCGCGCCAAGAATCGCCAGCAGCGTGTCGATGCGTTCGGGTGTCGGCCCGTCGTCGAACGTGAGGGCGACGCGCCGCTCGGCGGTGGGTACGCGCGCGACGAGGGTGCCGAAGAGCTGGAACGTTCGCGCGCGCGCAAGGGCGCGGAGGCCGGCGAGGCCACCCACGATGGCGAGGAGGAGTACGACGACGTAGGTCGCGGTTCGCTTCAAAGAGGCTCTTCGGTCTCTGTTGTGGGTCGCGTCGAGATGTGAAGTGATGCGAGTGCGCGCGATGTTCTTGAACGACCAAGGGCGCGGACGTGTTGGCGGACAATAGCCGATTCACTCCGTGCGCCTTCGTTCGTGCCATGCGCATTTCCAACGACCTCTCGTTGACGCTGCCGGTCTGATCCAGAGGCGCCGTTCGTCGGTTCGGCGTTCAGTCGGCTCAGATCGGCCTGTTGTCGTCGTTCCCAGAGACTCGCCCCGCCGTCCCTCGCGGCAGCGCCGGCCCGACGGGCGGGGTGTTTCGCGGGTCGCGTCGAGATCGATTGGTGAACCCCACAAAGTCACAGACCCGTGATTCCCTGCCCACAGGATTCCCTGAAGAGCCAAATGGGCAAACCCAGACGACGAACGCTGAAGGCGCAGACAGTGCGCACGCAGACGTCGCTGTACCAGCGTTTTGCGTCGCGAGGTCGTGAGAAGCGCAGTCTACACCCCGAGGCAGTTGCAGCGCTTTCAGCGCGCGTCGTGCAGCGCCTTCAGCGTTCGTCGTCTGGGCTTGTCGCGGTTGCGTTCCGCTTGTTCTGTCTGAGCTCTGTGGACACTCAGGAGTGGTGGAGCACCGGCGCCTGTGCCGCGATCGGTGGCACGCGTGACGGGACGGACTCCGTGCCGACGCTCGGCGCGAGGAGCTTGTACATCACGGGCGTCACGAGCCGGGCAAGCACGGTGGAACTGATCAAGCCGCCAATGATCACGACAGCGAGTGGTGAATAGAGGCCAGAGCCTTGCGCGGCCAGCGGAATCAGTCCGCCAATCGCCGTCATCGTGGTGAGCACGATGGGAAGGAACCGCACCTGGCCCGCGCGCTCGATCGCCTCGTCGAGTGGCATGCCCTCCTCGCGCAACTGATTGGTGAAGTCCACGAGAAGGATCGAGTTCTTGATCTCGATGCCGATGAGTGCGACGAAGCCGATCACGGCAGTGAACGACAACGTGTAACCGGCGGCGAACAGCGCGAGCACACCGCCAACGACGCCCAGCGGAATCACCGACGCAACGATCAGCGTGCTCTTGAAGGTCCCAAACTCGAGGACGAGGATAGCGAGGATGCCGAACGTTGCGACGAGGATCGCCGTGCCCAGGCCGCCGAAGCTCTCCTGGCGGCTCTCGTACTCGCCCGCCACCGTGTAGCGATAGCCACTTGGCCACGCGATGCGATCGAGTGCCGCGATGGCCTGCGTGGTGAGACGATCCGTGCTGTAGCCGGTCGCCACGAATGCGCTTACCGTGACGGTGCGCTCGCGGTCGTAGTGCTGGATGAGCGCCGGCGACGCCGCGAAATCGAGGCGCGCCAGCTGTTGCAGCGGCACCTGCGCGCCAGTGGTGGACGAGACGTACACCTGGTCCAGCACATCGAGCGACTGCCGACCGCCGCCGGGCGACGGAAGCCGAACGGTGATCGGATACTCCTCTCCGTTTGCATCGCGATACTTGCCGGCCTGGAGCCCCGCGATCCCCATGCGAATAGTGCGGTTGACCTCGGCGGTGGGGACGTTGAGCAAGCCAGCCTTGTCCGCGTCCACGCTCACCCTGAGGTCCGTGCGGCTGACGCGCACCGGATTGTTCACGTAGATGGCGCCCGGTATCTGTGCGATGAGACTTTCGGCGCGCGTCGCGAGCAGCCGCAGCGTGTCCAGGTTCTCGCCGCGGATGCGCATGGCGATGGGAGCATCCACCGGCGGGCCGTTCTCGTACTCCTTCACCTGGATCTTGGCGCCCGCGTAGTCGGCGAACCGCGCGCGCAGCGAATCGAGCATCAACGGCGTACGTCGTCCATCGTATTCGTCCAACAGCACGAACAACTCCGCGACGCTCGCATCGGTCTGTCGCGCCAGCACGTTGTAGTAGACCTGCGGATTCCCGTGCCCCACGTTCGCGAACACCGAGCGCACGTCGGGCCGGCCCACGAGCGCGCGCTCCACGTGACGCACCGCCGCGTCCGTGGCGTCCAGCGACGATCCGTCCGGCGTCTCCACCGTCACGCGGAACTGCGGCGTCTCCGCCTTGGGGAACAGGCTGAACCCCACCACGGGCACCAGCGCAACGCTCCCGGCAAACAGGGCCACGGCCACCAGCAGCGTGACGGCGGGGTGCGCCAGCGCGCGATGCAGCAGCGGTGCGTAGAAACGCTCGATACCGCGCGTGAGCAAGCGGAGATACCGATTGCCGTGGGCCGCCGTGCCCTCGTCGAGGACGAGGCTCGCGAGGAACGGGATGATCGTGAGCGACACGAACAACGACGCGATGATGGTAAAGATCACTGCGGCGGGCATGCTGCGGATGTAGTCGCCGGGCGCGCCGGGGAGGAACAGCAACGGCAGAAACGCGAAGATGAGCGCCGCCGTGCATCCCAGCACCGCCACGCCGATCTGCCGCGTTGCGGCGATGGCGGCGTCGCGTCGCGAATAGCCGGCGCGGATGAAGCGAGCGATGTTCTCGATCACCACGATCGAATCGTCGACGAGCAGGCCCAGCGCGATGACGAAGCCGACGATGCTCAGCTGGTTGATCGAGAACCCGGTGAAGTAGAGAATGCTCAACCCGATCGCGAGGGACAGCGGAATGGAAATCATCACGATCACCGCCGAGCGCAGCCCGAGCGGCAGGAGCGTGACCAGCACGAGCAGGATGGCAATGCCGAAGGCCGTGGTCAGCTCAGTCAGCCGGTGCGACACGTTGCGCGACTGGTCGAATCCGCGCTCGAGCCGCACGCTTGCCGGCAGCGATTGCTCGACGACGTCCAGCTCCCGCCAGATTCCATCGCGCACGGTCTTCACGTTCTGTCCGTCGAGCATGTTCGCGCTCACGAACACGGCGCGCTGGCCGTTGTACCGGCCGATGTACGTGGCGTCCGCGTAGCCCCACTGCACTTGCGCCACGTCGCCCACGCGCACCGTGGTGCCGTTCGCGCCGCGCAGCACCGTCGAGCGCACCTGCTCGAGCGACTTGTAGCTCCCGCTGGTCTTCACGTTGAAGCGGCGCAAGCCGACGTCCACGCTGCCGCCGGGGATGATGGTGTTGTCACTCATCAACGCGGCCACCACCTGCCCGACGGGAATGCGCAGCGCAGCCAGGCGGCCGAGGTCGACGCTTACGTGCAGTTCGCGCGCGGGATACCCCCAGCGCTCCGCGCGACGCACGCCCTTCACGGTCTCGATGCGATCCGTGATCCGCTTCGCGATGGCTTCCAGGTCGCGGAACGGCGCGGTTGCAGAGACGACGGCGAGCTGCACGATGTTCACGTGCGATGAGCTCATCTTGTTCACATCGAGTGAGTAGAGCTCCGACGGCAGCTGTGGCCGTTCGGCGTTCACCTGCCGAAGGACTTCATCGTACTTTCGCTCGGCGTCGCTGCCCGCGTCGAACTCCACGTTGATCACGGCAACGCCGTCGTTGATCCGCGTGTTCACCCGCTTGAGGTGATCGAGCTCGTTGATGCGCGACTCCAGCTTGTCCACCACGAGCTCCTCCAGCTCAGTCGAGCTGGCGCCGGGGTAGACCGCGACGATGAGATACTGCGGGAGTGGGAAGGTGGGATCCTCACCGCGCGGGATTGCCTGGAGCGAGCTGATGCCCACGGCGACGGCGAGGAGGAACACGACGATCGTGAACTGATAGCGCTTCACGGCGAACTCGGCGATCCTCATGGTCGGCGCTCCGTGCCGCGCTGCGCGACGGGCGAGGCGGGTGCCGCGATGCGAATCGCCGCGCCATCGCGCAGCTCGGCCGCGCCGCGTGTCACCACCTGCGCGCCGGTGAGCGCGAGGTCGGTGAGCGCAACGCGTCCGTCGCGCACGAACGCCACGTGCACCGTCCGTCGAGTCACGCGGCCCTTCGTCACGTCGGCGACGTACACCGATGCGCTGTCGGCGTCCGCCTCGAGCAATGCCTCGATGGGCACGGTGAGCACCTGCCGCGTGGCGCGGGCCGCGATCTCCGCGCTTCCCACGAGGCCACTCGCCAACGTCGCATCGCTTGCGTCGAGCGCGACGTCCGCCTCGTAGGTGCCGGTCACCGGGTTCGCGCGCGCTGCCACGTGCGTCACGCGACCGGTGAACGTGCGGCCAGGGAATGCATCAAAGCGCACGAGCGCAGCGGCACCGACGCTCGCGCGCACCGCATCGCGATCGGCGAGCCCCACGTGCAACACGGCGCCGCCGGTGTTCGCACGGACCAACAACACGGCGACACCAGGCGACACCAACTCGTTCGGCTCCTTGAGGCGCGCGAGCACCGTGCCGTTTGCCGGCGCCAGGATCGTGGCGTGGCGGCGGTTGAATGTCGCGGCGCGGAGATCCGCGTCGGCGACTGTTGCGATGGTCTCCACCTGCTCCAACTGCGCAAGCGTGGCGACGCTATCGCGGTAGAGCGCCCGGACGCGCTTCAACTCGCGTGCGGTCTGCTCCGCCGCGCTGCGCGCCTTTGCAACCTGCGCGTCGATCTCCGCGGGCTGCAGGTCGGCGAGCATCTGGCCGGCGCGCACGGCGTCACCGGCCCGCACGGCGACGTGCGAGATCACGCCACCAATCTTGAACGACAGCTCCGCCTCGTCGCGGCCGGCGACCATCCCCGTGGCGCGGATGGGCGGCGCGCCGTCGGCCCACGCAACCGCGGCGACGTGGACGGGCACCGCGGCGTCCGCCACCACCGCGGGCTTCGCCTCGCGGCCGCAGGCGGACGCAGCGAGCAACAGTGCCGGCGCGGCAGCTCGGCGTACGGCGACGTGCATCGGCGTGTTCATCGTGTGATCGCGGTGAGAGGTGACGGTGTGAGCGCAGCGGCGCGGTCCAGCTCGACGCGACGCGCGTGATAGTCGTATTCGGTGATGACGCGGTTCACGCGCGCGCTGGTGAAGGCGCTGCGCGCGTCAATCAGCTCGACGTTGGACGCGAGCCCTTCCGCATAGCGGCGTTGCACGAGACGGAAGCTCGTGCTCGCACTCGTGAGGCGTGCCTCCGCAGTGGCGATTGCATCGCGCGCCACCTGCGCGCGCTCCCATGCGTTCTCGGCGTCGAGACGCACCTGTTGCTCGAGCGCGCGTCGCTGGAGCCGCGCTCGCTCCGTGTCGAGCGACGACTGCTGCACGCGCGCGCGGTCCGCACCACCGCGAAAGAGATTCCACTGCACGCTGAGCGTGGTGAACAGCACGTCGCGCCGGCTGTTGAAGTCGTACGTCGCGCCGGTGACGCCGTAGTCCACCACGAGTGCCACCACGGGAAGGAAAGCCGTTTGCGCAAGCCGCGTCTGCAGTTCGGCGGCATCGGTGCCGAGTGACGCCTGCGCGAGCTCCTCGCGGCGCTGTAGCGCTGCGGCCACCGTTGCGTCGCGAGTGGGGAACTCTGCGGCGATGTACGCGCCGCCCGGGATGACGGGAAGCGCAGTGTCGAGCGGACGGTCCAGCAGCGCGTTGAATCCCCGCGCAGCTGCGCGCGCTCCGGCAGCGACGAGTGCCGACTGCTGATCGATGTCGCTCAGGTCTGCCGCGGAGCGCGCGACGGCGTCCGGCGTGGCGCGGCCGTTGGCGAGCAGGCGGTCGTTGACGCGCGCACCCTCCGCGATGAGTGCGCGCGTGCTCGTGAGCAGGGTGTCGAGCTGCGCGGCGCGCGCGTAGGCGAGGTAGGCGAGGCGCACGTCGGCGTCCAACGCGCGTGCGGCGAGCGCGAGTGCACGTTCGTCCAGCGCACGCTGCGTGCGCGCCAGCCGGATGCCCGCGATTGCCGCCGGCGCGAACAGCGGCTGCGTGACGCGCAGCATCGTGGACTGCGCGAGCGGCTGCCTCAGGCTGATGTCGGTGGGGAAGTTCGACGTCGCCGTGATCTGGTTCAGCGCGCGGAACGCCGGGTTCACCAGGTCGCCGATGTCGATGACGTTCCCCACGGCGCTCGTGTAGCGCGCATCGAAGCCGAGCGATGGGAGCACCGCCGCGCGCGCCTCGGTGACACCAGCGTCTGCGCGCGCCAGGGCCAGCCGTTGCGAGGCGAGCACGAGGTTCTTCTGCACCGCCTCCGCGACCAACGGCGCCAACGGATCCGCTTGCTGCTGTCCTCGCGCGGGCGAGGCGAATCCGAGCGCCGACACCGCTACCACCCACCCGCATTTGCTCGCCGTGCGCATATCCGTCCCCCGGTGGTGCCTCGTATCTTGAACGCGCCCCGCGCGCAATCGCAATCTTGACACCAGAAAGATTTGACGCCGGAAGAGTACACAGCTATCTTTACACTGTCAAGACCGCAGTTTTTCACGGAGCGTGATGGCCGAGAGACCGAAGAGACCAAAGCGACCGCTGGCAAAGACGCCTGCGAAGGATCGAGTCGCGCCGCGCGATGCCTACCATCATCGCGACCTGCGCCGAGCGCTCGTGGACGAGGCGGTAGCGGTGCTGCGGGAAGCCGGAACGGACGACTTCACGCTGCGCTCGCTCGCGCGGCGATTGGGCGTGAGCCACGCCGCGCCGTACGCGCACTTCGCGGACAAGACCGCACTCCTCGCCGAGATCGCCGTGCTCGGCTTTACATCGCTGCGGGAATCGATGTCGTTGGAGGCCGCATCGCACGCCGATGCCCCCGATGAGGCAATGGTCGCGATTGGTGTGGCGTATGTGCGATTCGGACTCCAGCATCCGGCGCACTATCGCCTGATGTTCGTGGCGCCAGAGTTGTGCGGCGCAAACAAGCCGGACGTCGTGGAGGCGTCAGGCCACGCGTGCTTCCAGGTGCTGATCGATGCGCTGGATGCCCTGCGCACCGATGCATCGGAGCGCTTCGGCGAGCATCGCGTGGATGCGCTGGGCGCGTGGTCGATGGTGCACGGTCTCACGCTGCTCCTCATCGACCAGCGCGCGAAGTACCAGATGGAACCGGCAGCGGCCCTGGTGCTCACGGACCGGGCGTTGCGGTTGTTCCTGCACGGTTTGCTTCCGGTGTAGCACCGAGGCGGCGCCCGCTTTTCTCCGATCTCCTGCTGCGCGCCGTTCAGGACGCCGACGTCTCCTTGTTCGCGGCGCGAATTTCGGCGAGCATCGTGTTGGCCGCTGACGTGTTGCGCACCGTCGTGATGATCAAGCCGATGATCAACACCGCGATTGGTGCGAGCAAGCGGGCATCAAACGGCCACCCTCGGCCCAGCGTGTGCGCAATGATGAGCGCCGCAAGGTAGGCCGCACCAACACCAATGAGGTTGCGACCTGCGCAAAGACGCTTCGCCAGAATTCCGAGACTCTCCTTCAGCGATCATAGCCGCCTCGAATCGACTACAGAGGCCCGCCCAAGGATGTGTGGCCAGACATCGGCGAGTGCGCGAGCAGCGCACGTTAGCTGGGACAGCTCGGGCCGGACCGTGGCCAGACCCGATGCGCGGAGTCGCTAAAACGCCGTCGGTTGCCATTTGACAGGGATTACCATCTGCCAGCACGCCGAACGCGCTAAGTACGGATACCAAGGAAAGCGAGGGTTGATCATCCCTCGCCCGTGTACTAAGAAGCGACATAATCGAGTCCCGTGGTCGCTAGCCGGGTGCATCTGCAGACACGGTCAACGATGGCCTCGGCGAGCCTTTGACTTCTTGAGGGTCTTCCAGAAAAATATGCCGGGCTCTTAGTTACGCTTTGCCGTTGCTTGACCCACTCCCTCGCGGCAGTAGTACCGATTCCCAAGAGGGCAGCCGCACGAACCGCCGCAATAGGTTGCGCGACAGCGATGCAGAAGGCGGCGATCTGTACAACGGTGTCGAAACGTCGGACGGCCTTCCAGGTCTTCACCTCCCGCTCGACGGCGGGCAGCTGATCGTGGTAGAGGTCCATAAGGCTGTCGTGCAACGCCTTCTGCGCTTCATCAGGGTCACCCTTTCGCTGGGCGACGCGGATCTGACGCTCTAACTCGAGCCGAAACGCGGCATGAGCTGGCGCCTCATTCTCGCGCATCTCCATCAGCGCCTGAAGCGTCACTTGGTGGAGAAACGGAAGGTCAAGTTGAATGAGTGCGCGTGCCGGAGAGATAACCTTCGTAGAATGGTTGGGCGTCCCTGCGCGCTCAAGCGTTTGGAGAGCGAAGCTAGAGCGAGTGAGATACTCGGCGCCAAACCGCTCCGCCTCAGCCGCTTGTCGCGTGAAGAGTGTATAGGCGCTCGCGCCGGCACGGTCGACCACCTCTTCCAGACCGTCTGCGAGTTCCTCAATAGAGATAGACGGCGCGGGACCACCCTTCGAACCGCGGAGCATCGCTGGTGTAAAATTGGGCTCGTCGTTGTCAAAGGCGACAAACAACGACGGGGGTAGTTGCATGCCTGCAAGCTGCTCCGCCTTGCGAAAAGTTTTCAGTTTCCCGGTCTTAACATTCTGTACCATGAGCTTCGCTCTTTTGCGGAACCAGTCGCGCAGATCGGTGGGCACCGTTTCAAGACCTTCATTGCCGCTGTGGATTGTAAACGGCGCGGGAACTCCAACAGATGCCGGTTGAGGTAGTGGCTTGACGAAATTGGCCGCAACCAGGGGCGCAATGTCCTTCAAATAGCGTACGGCAGTCAGCAGATCCTGACGCCGGTCCCCCACCAGGCCCGAGAGTCCTAGGGGGGGCGAGCGGTGCCAGCTGCTATCGGGCTTGCTTTGCAGAAAGAGCGGATCGTTGACGATGCATTGATCGACATAGAGCGCCGACTGCTTCAGCGCGTTAAGAGGCATCGTTGTCGTTCCAGACATGAGCTTTAACGTCGAGTCGAGAGCCCTAGCGTCGCCTTCAATGGCCTCTCGCTCGTTGACGCAGAACTGCCAGTAGCGCTCCAGCTCGCCCTTGATGTCTGCGTCGGTGATAGAGCGAAAATCGTCGGCGATTCGTTGGTCGTCGAACAGAAAGCTGTCGCCGAGGTAATCGTACAGGAGGGAGCCCATATCGCTTGGTCTGAGGATTGGCGAGCGCATAGACACCCTTGCGCTTCGGTAGCTGCGTCGGGCTCTCTACCCGTGCGAAAGCAACCCTAACCGCCTACGAGGCCAGGTAGATCGGATGCTCTAGAGTTCGACTCGATGGCATCGTTCAGTGTAACAAATGCCGTGAGGCCGCACACAAGCTGGAACCTGACCGCGGTGCGGGGGCTGCCAAATGGCCTGCGACGTTTCATTGAAGGAGAGCTTGAGGATGAAGTTCACCTTCTCGCTTTGTATGTCAATCTCAAAACATGCCGATGCATCGGGCGTACCTCGTCTCGAAGGCTAGGATGCGTGCCGTCGAAGCGCCACGACAAGTCGTGGACTCGCAAATTGGGACCAGCTACACTGTATTGGACGGCATGGGGTTTCCTGAGACCGACGCACCGTCATTGATGTGGCTCTTCCCGCCGTCACATGCGGACCGCAATACCGCTCAGGAGTCGCACGTCGTGCGCCGTGTTCGCTCGAGAGTCTGTTGCGTCACGCTCCTTGCGACAAGCGGCGCTGCGCACGCGCAGGAGCGCGACGCCGCACGGTTGCACGCGCTCGTGCACGGGCTCACGGTCACGCAGCGCGTGCTGATCATCGGCGCGCGTCCAAGTGACGCCGACCTCATTGCGTGGCTCGCGCGCGGACACCCGTCTAGACGGGGTTGCTCTCGCTCATACGTGGCGAGAGCGCGCCTAACTACAATGGGCTCGAGACCGGCGCGACGCTCGGCGACGTTCACGTCCAGGAGTTGCTGTTCGCGTCGCATCGATGGCGGCGAACAGTGCTTTACCTGCGCCTATGACGTCGGCTCCGCGCGCAACGCGGCCGAGGTGACCGAGGTGACCGAGCGATGGGAGCGCAACGCATTACTTGGCGACGTCGTGGCCATCGCGCGCGCCTTTAGGCGCAGCACTCCTATCTCGCGCCGCTGCACCTGTTCCGCGATGCGAACGTCAGCGTGCTGGCGGTGGACGTCGAGATCCCGAGCCGCCTGAGCGTTGCCTACGTGCGCGGCGCGGGTGACGACACCGACGTCGCACTCAGGGGCCTCGGGATTCCCGTCTACGTCGTCAACAACGAAGGACTCACGCGCATCGATATCGATGGCCTCAGTACGGTCGTCATTGGACCCGACGCATTTCGCGTCGATCGCGGCCTGCTTACGCAGATGCCGCGTCTCACGGAGTTTGCGCGCAAGGGCGGCACCGTCGTTGTGCTCAGCAACCCCGACGCGATCACCCAGCCTGGCGTCCTCCCATTTCCCGTCAGCTACGCTCTGCCCTACGCCGAGCAGGTGACGCGGGAGGATGCGCCCGTGGTGACGACGGAGCCACGGGCGCGCGTGCTGGCGTGGCCCAACGTCATTCGCGGCGACGACTGGCTGCAATGGGTCGGCGCGCGCGCCCCCACGGTGCCGACGTCAGCCGACGCGCGCTACGCCGTGGCGATCGAGACGCACGATCCGGAGCAGCGGGAGAATCGCAACAGCATTCTCGTGGCCACGGTTGGAAAGGGGCGTATCATCTACACGTCGCTCACGCTGACGCAGCAGATCGCGAATGCCGTTCCCGGCGCCATGCGCGTGTTCGTCAACTTGCTCAGCGCAGGCTTGCCGGTGGAGGCGAAGGCCGCGAACGACGGAGCCCGCTAGCCGCCAGCGGGCGGTCACGGCTCGGTGGTGCGGCTCGGAGTCGGGACTGGTTCCAGCACGACGTCCACACTTGCGAGTCCGCGCCGCACGACGATGCGCCGTCGCTTCGCGTCGACTCCGCGGCGGCCGAGATAGCCACTCACCTCTTCCGCGGCGCGCAGTGCGTCGGCAGTTGAATCGGCCTCCACGCGCACACTCGCCCACGGGAGTTGGCGCAGCGTTGCCGCGGTTCGCGCGAGGTGCCGCTCGTCGTCGACACTGAAGCGCGGTTGGCGGCCCGCCGCCACGCGGATGCTTTGCCGGACCGCTGTCGCGAGCTCAGATGTCGCGTCGCCGCGAATGGTGCCCTCCCTTGAATCGGATGCGGCGCGTTCGTCCGGCGCCCCCAGCGCCACGTACTCCACCTGCTCCAGCAGCGGCGAACTGCTCGCGAGCGGCGCATTGGACACGCCGGTTGACTGGCCGATCGACGCCGCGAGCCATGCGCCGGCCGCGATCAACGCCGCGGCATGGGCCAGGACCGCGGCCGCGAGCACGGATGGTGACATGCCGAGCGCGATCAGGAACCCCGCGGCCGCCTTCATCGGCCGGCGCTCGCGTGCAGGCGTCACGCCCCGAGTGTCCCACGGGAATCGGAAGCGCGGGATCGCCGAATGCGCGACTACCGCCGCAACGATCGCGTCCGACGGAACGAACCGGGTCGCACTCCAATGTTCGCTCAGTGCCGCCGACTCCACGAACGACTGACAACTCGTGCACGCTGTCAGGTGCAGCAGCTCGGCGGCGCTACGTGGCGCCGGTTCCGTGAGGCACGACGCCGCGTCGACCGTGGCTCGGACCAACCCTTCGTCTGGCACGTACCATCCGTCGAGCCATGGCTCGCGAGACGTTCGCGGCTCATCCATCGTCGCGACTCGCCTCTCGCCGCGGAGCGTCGACGTGGCGCGCTCCGCGATCGTCGATCAGCGCGCGGAGCCGGACTCGCGCGCGATGAACGTCGTTGCGAACGGTGCCGTGCGTTCGGCCGAGTCGGCGAGCGACCTCGTCGAGTGGCAGGCCGTCGAGGTAATGGAGCCGGATCACCTGCGCCCAGAGCGGCCGCTCTTCTGCGAGCTGGAGAAGGACGGCATAGACCAGCTCTGCGCGTTCGAGCGCAGGTGAGTCGTTCCGGTCGAGTACCGACTCGGATTCGTCGATCATCTCGACCGGGACGCGGACGCCTCGGGTGCGCATCATGCGCCCACGCTCGTCACGCTGCAACGCGCCCGTCGCGGATGCGCGCAACGGTGTTCCGTGTTCCTCTCGCAGCATCTGATGCGCGATCAGGTATGCCCGTCGGCGTAGCCAGCCTTCCGGATTGGTGATCGGAATGCCGTCGCTGGTCGTCCGGCGCACGGCGCGCGGCAGGTCGAGAAAGGTGCGCTGCACCAGGTCGTCGCGCGCGTGCTCATCGAAGCGAAGCGCCTCGGCGGTGATGGCGGCCAGATAGCCGTAGCGGAGCATGGCGCACTCGTGCGCGGCAGCGATCACCCGTGAGTCGTCGTCGCACAGGAGCGCGAACAGCTCGTGTGCAGTTCCCGCCGCCAGTCGATGTCCGACCCGCGCGACGACTTCCCGGTCGCCGATGCGTTGCACGGCGGCCGCTAAACGTCGTTCGAGGTGCCGCTCGCGCTCGGCGGCTCGTGCTGGATCGAACGCTGGCTCGGTCACGGGAGACTGGGTCTGGGCATGGCTACCCACATAATGCAATCGGAAACGTGAATGTCATCGCCTCGACACGGTGATGACATCAGCGCAGGTCGTCGCATTGACGTGACACGGTCAGTCCGCTGTCCACCAGCCGAGTCTCGATTCTATGCTTCGCCTTCCCGCACTCCTCCTCCTCCTGCTCGCGCCGACCCACCGTGCGGCGCACGAGATCCTTCGCGGCCATGTGACCGCATCGAGTGGTCGACCAGTCGTCGGCGCGCAGATTCTGGCGCGACGTGCCACCGACGGCGGCGCTCGCACCGCGGTCACCGACAGTCTCGGCGCGTGGACGATCGACTGGCCGGACGGATCCGGCGACTATCTGGTTCGAGTCACCGCGCCGGCGTACGAGAGCGCGACGCTTCGGGTCGTGCGCTCGGGGACGGACTCCGTGCTGATCGCGGACGTGGTGCTCCAGCGATCGCGTGCGGTGCATCGTCTGGCGCCCATGGTGGTACAGGCTCCCGCGCCGCGCATCGAGCGCACACCGCCGCGCGAGGACGTCGGCGCACGGGAGGCGTTCGGCACCGACCCCGATCTGCTGCCGCCATCGTCGGCCGGCAACCTCGGCGCGTTCGGGACGCAGAAATCAGACGTCGTGACGACAAGCGGAGGTATCTCGGTGCTCGGCACCGGACCTGCGCAGAATGCCGTGACGCTCAACGGCTTCGCGTTTCCCGGCAGTCAGATTCCGCGAGACGTCAAGATGCGTGCACGGATCACGTCGTCGAGCTACGATCCCTCCGTCGGATGGTTCACGGGGGCGCGCACGAACGTGCAGCTCGCGCCGGGCGGACTCTTCACGTCTCGCACCGCGCGCGCGACGGTGGATTCACGGGCGCTTCAGTCGGGCACTCCAGTTGGGGCATCACTGGGACAGAACCCGAGTCGCTTCGACGTCAGCCTCGCCGGCGACGGACCGCTGTTCGGTCCGTTCACGTACAACGCCGGCGTGCAGGCCACTCGCACGGCCGCACGCCAGGCGACGTTGGTGTCATCCACTCCGGACGCGTTGCGCGCTGCTGGCGTCGCACCGGATTCCGTGGCGAGCCTCGTGCGCCTGCTCAGCGCCGCCGGCGTGCCGCTCGGTGGTCCGGGCGATCAGGCCGTAACGGACCACGTCGTGTTGCTCGGCCGCATCGACTACGCGCCGTACGACTGGTCCACCCTGGAGCCGGCGCGCACGACGTGGGGCCTCACGGCGTTCGGCGACGTCACGCGACAGGGCGCCGTTGGCCGCAGCGTCGGCGGCACGGCGTCGCACGGCGGGACGAGCACGCGCCAGATTGGGTTGCTCGAGGGAGAAGTGTCGAGCTACCTGCCCGGAGGTGCGCTGTTCACGGCGCGTACCGCGGCGAGTGTCGATCAACGCACGACAACGCGCGCGCTTGGCTTGCCCGACGGGCGCGTGAGGGTTGCGTCCGGTGGAAGGAGTGCGGAGGCGGGCGGTCTCACGACGCTCGCCTTCGGTGGGAACGCGAACCTGCAGTCCGACTCGCGTCGCTGGACATGGGAATCCGGGGCCGAGCTGCAGCTCCATCCGGCCGGCTATTCCGCGCATCGCGTCAGGATCGCGGGAGACGTCCGCGTCGATGGCTTCGCCGATGCCGTCGCACCCAACGCGCTCGGCACCTTCTCGTTCAACTCGCTCGCCGATCTCGCCGCCAATCGCCCCTCGGCATTCTCGCGCGCCCTTGGCGCGCCCACTCAGCGCGGGAGTGAGCTGAACGCGTTTCTCTCCGTGGGCGACCTGTGGCGTGCAAGCGAGAAACTGCAGTTGCTCTATGGCATCCGTCTCGAGCGGAACGCGTTCGCGGACACTCCGCCCGCCAACCACCAGATCGCGCGCGACTTTGGGGCGCGTACCGATGCAGCGCCGAGCGGCCTGGCCGTGCTACCTCGCGCCGGCTTCAGCTATAACGTGGGCAACCGGGGAGGCCGACCGATCGGCTCCATCAGAGGGGGGTCGGGTGCGTTTCGCAATCTGCTCGACCCCCGCGTCATGGGCGGACCGTCCGTGCTCACCGGCCTCCCGGGCGGGACGTCGCGCCTGGCGTGCGTGGGGTCCGGTGTTCCTTCACCGGATTGGGCGGCGTACTCACGGGATCAATCGTCGGTGCCGACGCACTGCGCCGCCGGAGTCGATGGCATCCTCGGTGACGACTCACCCGAGGTGCGTCTGCTCGATCCAGCCTTCGCGCCGCAGCTCGCGTGGCGCAGCAATCTCGCATGGTCCTCGAGCTGGCACTCCATCGGATACACAATCGGTGGCGTGTACTCGGACGATCGTCATCAGCCGGGCGCGATAGACCTGAACTTCGCTGGCGTGCCGCGATTCACCGTCGCGGACGAGGGTCGCTCCGTCTTCGTCGCACCGTCGGGCATCGTCGGCTCCACTGGCGCGGTGAGCGCGGTGGACGCTCGGCGTGTCGCCACATTCGGAAGGGTGAGCGCGGGAATGTCGAAACTTCGAGCCATCAGCCGGCAGGCCAGCATCTCGATCTCGCCGCCCCTGATCACGCTGCCTCGCGGGGCGATGCTCGCGGAGTCCGGGCTCTCGTATTCTCTTTCGTCTCGCCGCGAGCAGCAGACCGGCTTCACCGGCTCCACGTTCGGCGATCCCGCGCGCGTCGAGTGGACGCGTGGAGCCCTCGACGTACGCCATCGCTTCACCGCGTCGACGCTCTTCGCTCCGCGCAACAACGGCTTCAGGTTGCTCCTCGCCGCGCAGCTGCAATCGGGGATGCCGTACACACCGCTCGTGGCGGGCGACGTCAATGGCGACGGACTCGCGAACGACCGCGCGTTCATCCACGACACGGGGTCGAGCGCGGTCACGTCACTTCTCGATCGTGCTTCGTCTGGGACGCGTCGCTGTCTGGCGTCGCAGCTCGGGCGCGCGGCGGCGTCGGCCAGCTGCGAAGGCCCGTGGAGTGGCACGCTAACGGCGAACCTCTTGCTCCGTCATCTGTACGCGCTGCCCGAGCGTGCCAATGTCACGGTGAGCTTCACGAACGTGCTCGGAGGGGTCGATCGACTGCTGCACGGCGCAAACGGCGTTCGCGGCTGGGGTTCGACGCCAATACCCGATCCCGTGCTGTACGCAGTGCGCGGCTTCGATCCGGCCACGAGCCGGTTCCGCTATGAGCTCAACCCCCGCTTCGGCGACTCACCTGCCTCGAGCGCACTTACGCGAACGCCATTCCGCGTGACCATCGACGTGCACGTGGACGTCGGACCGGCGAAGACCCCACAGCAGCTGGATCGGTGGCTCAAGCCGGGGCGCACGCGGCCGGGTGCACGGCTCAATGTGCCCGAGCTCGTGCGACGATTGGAGCGGAACGTGCCGGATCCGTACGTGGAGCTGCTGGCGCAATCCGACTCGTTGCTGCTGACGTCCGAGCAGTCGGCGAGTTTGCAACGCGCCAACACCCACTACCGCGCTCGCATGGACTCGCTCTGGACTGATGTCGCGAGCTATCTCGATCGGCTACCTGACCGCTACGATGAAAGCTCCGCATGGAGACGGACCGATGCCGCGATCGACGATGCGTGGGAGATCACCCGGCTCGACGTGCGCGAGCAGTTCGCGAAGATCCTGACTCCGGCGCAACTCACGTTGCTCCCGGCCGCGGCCGGTCAATTCTGGACGTCACCCGGCCGCATTCACGGCCGTCGCTTCATCCCGTAGCGCGTTGCGCGGCGCTGCTCACCGCACATCGACGGAGTCCAGACCCTTGAACCACGAGCATTGAGCTGTCAGTAACCGCGAGCGGGAGCCAGAGCCTGAGCCTGAGCTCCAGCTCCATCTCCGGCTCGCAGTTACTGACAGCTCAATGCTCGCGGTACATTCTGGTTGCGCGACGGCACGACGACGATGAGCATCAGCAGGGCCGCCACGAGGAACGCCATCGGATAGCCCGTGCCCGCGGCGAGCGCGCCAAAGCCCACGCCACCCAATCCAAGCCCGGCATCGTAACCGAGATTCCAGATGGCACTGGCCGAGTCGAAGCCTGAGGCAGGCACGCGATTGAACATCATCGTCAGGCTCGCCTGCTGCGCCACGCCGAACGCGGCGCCGAGCAGCACGACGCCAAGCAGGACCGCTGCCTGACTCGTCGTCGCGACCATCGCGAGCAGACCGGCCGCCGAGGCGAACACACCGGCGGTGAGCAAGCTGCCGGCCGAGTGGCGATCGCCAGAATTGCCAGCCCACCAGCGTGCGAGCGTTGCCGCAGCGGCATGCACGAGGAGTGCGAGTGCGGCCAGGTCGCCGGAGTCATCGGCGACCACGAGCGGCACGAACGTCATGACGATACTCGCGGCCATTGCCGTCGTCGCGAACACCACAGCCGGCCTGACGACGCCCGGCGTACGCAGCGCGGCCAGCAACCCGATGACGGCCGCCGACCCTCCGGCACGACGGGGGAGTCTGCGTGCCAGCGGCACCACCGCAAGCGCGAAGAGGGCGCCGCTGATGAACACCGGAGTGAATCCGACGCGCGCGGTAAGCCACACACCCAGCGGCAGCGCGACCACGGCGGGCACGCCGGTCACCACGCCGTAAAGACCCAGGTTTGCGCCGCGCCGTTCCTCGGGGGAGAGCGCCGCCACAAGCGCGCTGCCGATGACCGCGACGGCCGCGAAGCCGGCCCCTCGGACGACGCACACCGCCAGGATGGCGCCAATGGAGTGCGAGAAAGGCAGCGCCAGCGCAGGTGCGCCAAGCAGCACCAGGCTCGCCGCGTAGAGTGCCCGGTACCCGAACCGCGCGAGCAGCCTGGGCGTGACGATCTCCACGGCGACGGTTGCGCCCATGAGCATTCCTGTCGCCAAGCCGGCGCCAAGTCCACCCGCTCCAATGGCGTTCGCATACTGCGGAACCACGGAGAGCAGCAGGTAGAAGCTCATCATCGCCCCGAAGCTGGTAATGAAAACGGGCAGAAGCAGCCGCTCAGCCGACACCGCCGCCCCGGGTGGGTTCTCTCGTCGATTCGTCATCAGTCGTCTCCGGTCATGCTTGATGTTCCCCGAACCTAGGATCAGACTGGTATCCGTTGAAGGTCCACTTTCCCGCAATTTACGTTGACCAGTCAGCCGTTCGAGCTGCTCCTCGCCCTCGCGCGCGACGACCCCAGAAGACTCGGCGTCCAGATCGAGGATCAGATCCGACACGCCATCCGCATGGGAGCGCTGATGCCCGGCGCTCGAGTCCCGTCGACGCGCGATCTCGCGCAGCAGCTCGGCATCTCACGTCCCATCGTCGTCGACGCGTACGCGCAACTCGCGGCCGAGGGATACCTGATGCTCCGGCAGGGCTCGCATCCGCGGATCGCGTCGTCCGTTCCTGCGGTGGCGACGCCCACGCACGCCGACGCTGAAGCGATGCGACCTCCGCGCTACGACCTGCGGCCGGCGGTCCCGGACTTGTCGTCCTTCCCGAGGGCAGCATGGCTCCGCGCCACACGCAACGCGCTGGCGCGCATGACCGACGACGACCTCGGCTACAGCGACCCGCACGGCAGCGGTGCGCTCCGCAGGGCGCTCGTGGAATACCTGGGACGCGTTCGCGGTGTGGTGGCGGATCCGGAGCAAGTCATCGTCACGAGCGGCTACGCACAGGGCCGCGCGCTCGCCTGCCTGGCGCTGCGCTCGGCGCATGCGCAGCGGATTGCCGTCGAGGATCCAGGCTACAGTGAGTGGGACGCCGTGACGCGGGCGGGTCTCGAGCGGGTGCCGATCGCCGTCGACGACTTGGGGATCGATACGGACGCGCTGGCGCAGTCCAACGCGGATGCGGTGATGGTCACGCCCTCGCACCAGTTTCCCACGGGCGTGGTGCTGTCAGGCGAGCGACGCACCGCGCTCCTCGCCTGGTTGCGTGCGCGCGACGCCATCGCCATCGAGGACGACTACGACGCCGAGTTTCGGTATGACCGCGCGCCGGTAGGTGCACTGCAGGGACTGGGGCCGGAGCACGTGATCTACGCGGGAACGACGAGCAAGACGCTCGCGCCGGCGCTGCGCCTGGGGTGGCTGGTGGTGCCTCGGCGTCTGCTCGAGTCAGTTCGCCATGAGCACCGGCTCGCCGACTTCGGCTGTCCGCGCATCGAGCAGCACGCGCTGGCGGAGTTCATCAGCAGTGGAGAGCTCGACCGTCACCTGCGCCGGATGCGTCCACGGTACCGTGCGCGCCGCGATTCCATGATCGATGCGATTCGGACGGAGATGCCCGACGCGCGCGTGCAGGGGATTTCCGCCGGACTTCATGTGACCGTGCTCCTGTCCGACTCGGATGACGAGCGCGCGATCCGCGACGAGGCGCGCCGGCGCGGCATCGCGTTGGAGATCGTCGCTGAGCACCGCCTCGTGGAACGATCAGGTGGTGCGGCGCTGCTCCTGGGTTACGGCCGAAGCCACGAGGCGACCATTCGCGCCGGCGTGCGCGAGCTCGCGGCAGTGATTCGCGCGACTCGGCGGGTGGGTAGATAGCAACGTGAGCTGGATGTCTGCACCACGTGGAGGCGCAGGGTCGTGATCAGAAAGAGGCGTCGAATGTACAAGCGTGAATTTGTGTCGCAGGCAAGATGCGCGAGTTGCAGAGATCCTTGTTGCATAACCGCTAGCCATCATTGAGCTTCCGTTGAACGGCAAGCGCAGAGGCTGCGAGCTCATGGCCTGTTTGGTAGCGTCCTCGCAGCAGAACAAGGCGTTAGGCCGACATCGAGGATCCGTGTTCATTCTAATCGGCACGATAGTCATCGTCTTGTTGCTTGTGCTTTGGGTGCAGGTCCGCGTCGAGTTGGCCGCGGCGAAGCGCGAGCGGCGCCCGTATGAGCAACCTATGGGAGAGCGGGTCATCCGCTTCGTATCGGGGCTCTTTGGCGGATAACCCGCGAGCGTGTGGCGTCGGCCTAAACGTTCGTTGGAGCAGACGAGCGGGCGTCGGAAGCTCGCTACGCTCGCATTTTGTTTGATCCGCTCGCAGCTCAGCCTGGGCGTTCTAACGCAACGAACATCGCGGACGCCAAAGGTTCCAGACATCCGTGTTCGAGTCCCGCTGACCCGGGAATCGATCCCTGATCCGCCGTACTGTGACGCCGTTGCGTAGCTCGTGAGATCTGGTCATACTCCAAATGAGCCACTTCCGCTGACGCTCTTGCGGCCGTTCCCGGAGACCAATGCATCGCACGGTTGAAGCCATCGTAGAAACTGACGGTCAGGTTCGCCTTCTCGAGCCAGCCCAGGTTACGGCGCCGAGCCGGGCCTTGCTTACGATTCTCGATGAGCCCGCTGACGAATCCGGCGCGCTGACCGCCCAACTCAGTGAATCGGCGCTCGCCGACTGGAATCGAGCCGAGGAGGACAGCGCGTGGAGTCACCTACAGCCCGCGCCGTAGTCCTCGTCGTGCCGCACGCGTTTCACGGCGACTGGAACTACGAGATCCATCCGCGCTGATTGTGCGAGTCAGCTATTTCGTCACAAGCCCTTAGCGACCGCATCTCATGCGCGGGTGATTGAGCGCGCTATCGCGCTCCTGCGCGGGGAATAGATCCTCCGCCATTCGAGACCCGTCGCCAGCGGCAGAACGTGCGTTGCAGCAGTCAAGGCGCTTTGGGAGCTCGCTTCGCTCGCAGTCTATTTCATGCCTTGCCGCGGAACTTGAGGCGTCCGGTCGCTCGAATGACAAGCTCGAGACACAGTCGGTTATGGGGCGCGGGGGCGTTCAACTCTGCGCGTCGTCTCGGCGTTCAGCCGCCGGCGCGTCTGGTGAGGTATACCACGTGGCACGGCCCACCGCCGTCGTACGCGCGTGCCTCGACAGTCTCCACCGTGAGGCCGGCGCCCCGCAACGCACGCTCGAACGCCTTGTCGGCCTCGACGCACCAGTAGCCCAGCACGCCGCCGGGCCGCAACGCCTTTGCCGCGTCGCGAATGCCGGCACCACCATACAATCGCCTGTTGCCGACCGTCGTGAGCGCCTCGGCGCCGTTGTCGACGTCGAGCATGATGCCGTCGAATGCGTTCGGACGCGACGCCAGCACCTGACCCACGTCGGCGTGATGGAGCGTGACGCGTGGATCGCGCAGCGCCTCATGCGCGAGGCCGTACTCGGGCTGCTGGTTCCAGCGAATCACCGCCTCGACGATCTCGGCGATCTCCACCGCCGCATCGCTGGAGAGCGCGTGCAGTGCCGCCTTGAGCGTAAAACCGAGTCCAAGTCCACCGATGAGGACGCGCGCGCCGGCGACCGTGCTGAGCGGCGCGCACACGAGCTCCGCCAACTGGTCTTCCGAGTAGTGCCGGCGCGACGACATGAGCTCGGCGCCGTCAGCGCGGATGAGATAAGCGCCGTCGTGGCGGCAGAGCGAGAGGACGGTGCCGCTGGGCGTGGTGGCCTCGTCGAGACGTTCGAACTTCTTCATATGGCATGAAGGTATCGCCATGGCGCCGCTGCCGACGTCGCCGGTGGCCGGTTGGTCACGGCATCGCGCAGCTGGTCACAACGTCGTTGTGCACCGCGAGCCACCGTGAAAGACTCGATCATGGTCAAACCCCTCTTCGTCCTGGCCGTGCTCGCCTCTGCGACCGCGGTGTCCGTTGGTGTGAGCCGAGCGCCCGCGGCCGAAGTCCCGTATCCCGAGGGCTATCGCCAGTGGGTACACGTGAAGAGCCAACTCGTCGGCCCGGGCAACCCGCTGCACGCCCGACGCGGCGGCATGCAGCACGTGTACGCCAACGCGAAGGCGATGGCGGGACTTCCGCAGCGAAATTTTCCCGAGGGATCGATGTTCGTCGTCGACGTCATCAGTGTCGAGACGACGACGAATGACGTCAGCACCGAAGCGACGCGCCGAGTGCTGGACGTGATGGTGAAGGACAGCGCCCGCTTCGCGGCCACCGCGGGATGGGGCTACGAGCAATTCAAGGGCGACACCAAGGAGCGCCTCGTCGACGGGCCGCGCGCCGCGCAATGCGCGCAGTGCCATGCGACGAAGAAGGACCAGGGTTACATCTTCAGCGTCTTCCGGAAGTAGCATTCCGGAGGACCCGGGACGCTCGCGCCGCTCCATCGCCGCGAGCGCCGGCCCTGAAGTAGCCAACCCTCGCCACGGTGGCGGAGTCTATTCCGTGAAGCCCTCTCCGGAGTCACCCACCACGTGCAGGAATTCGAGCTGATCGAGCGCGTGCGGGCCGGTGACATGGCTGCGGCACGCGAGCTCTACGACACACATATCGGCGCCGTCCATCGCCTCGCCA
>JANOIJ010000248.1:0-7812 GCA_031407575.1 Gemmatimonadaceae bacterium
CGCGCGGCAACTTGCCGGCGGCCGATGCCATTCTCGACGAGACCGTGATCCGCGCTTCAGCTCACAACTTGTTGGAAGTGCGGTCGATGGCCACGCACGAACGCTCCTTCATCGCGCACACACGCGGCCAGTATGACGCCGCGATCCGGTTCGCTTATGACGCGATGCGTGACAGCGCCAGCGAGACGGAGCGCGATCGTATCCTTGGTGATCTCGCGGGCTCGTTTTACATGCTCGGTGTGAAATCCGCGGCGCGAGACGCGTTCCTCATCCTTGCCGCGACCGCGCGCGAACAGTGGCAGCGCTGGGTGGCTACGATCAACTTGATGGAGCTGTCGGCTGAGGATGCCGTCGAAGTGCAGTTCGAGCGCTATCGGCAGCAGTTGTCAGCCGCCGAACTCCCGCCCCTTCTCCGTACGCAGTTCGAGTTGCACGTTGGCAAGGGTTACCAACTCTTCGGTCACTTCACCGAGGCGCGGCAGTGGCTCGATCGCGCGCTCGGCAGCGCGACGACGCATTCGTTCAATCAACTCGTGTTCGCAGTCGAGGCCGCAATTGCCCAAAACGCGGCGCCGCCGCGAACCAGGGTACTGACGACGGCATTCGACATTCCCAGCGACCTGCGAAGGATTGCGACGGAGTTGAAAGAAATTAGAAAACTCGCTGGTACCAGTTAGCGCGAGTCGAATCGTTCAGCCGCCTGTCCCGGAAACGACGATCGCAGGACCATCCTGACGCGGAGCCGTTGACGCAGTGCCGCAGGCAGACACAACCATGGAGGCAATCGCAACAACTAGCAGGGAAATCTGGCGGCGGGACATGACAGCTCCGGAGGTGGGTTGGATGGCTCGCATCGAGCCACCCCCGAAGGCTAGGGTCGCGATGTGGCGCGTAAACCGGCATTTTGTGACCAAAAGCCGGGTATTCGCGCCAACTCTTCGCACCACGCATTGCACGTCGTCGCCCTGCTCCCGAGAAATCTCCTCGCGCATCTCCGCATTGTCCTCGGGTCTTCACACACCCTCGACACCGCGGCGGATCCCGCGGAGTTGCATACCCTGCTTCGCGCCGAGTCCGCCGATCTCCTGATCGTCGACCCGGCCGTGCGCGACGGTCAGTTCGCGGACGAAATCGAGGAGATCATCGCGCGGCACCCCGCTTTGCCCGTGGTGGTCTACACCACCCTCGCTCCTGCGGCGATGAGACTCGTCGTCCGCCTCGTGCGCGTCGGAGTGCAGCAGGTCGTACTCAACCGCTTTGACGATGAGCCAAAGCGCTTTCTCGACCTCATCGAGCGCGTGCCAGCTCACCCGATGGCTGAGTTGATGCTGGAAGAGCTGGCCTCGTCACTTCGCGCGATGCCAGTCGTCGTATCCCGCACGATCGAGCAGCTCTTCCGCTCGCCCGCGCGGGTGAAAAACAGTCAGGACCTCGCGCGGCTGGCGGGGATGGCGCCACGCACGTTGTACCGGCACATGACGCCGGTAGGACTCCAGCCGCGGCACCTCATCGTCTGCGCTCGGCTGCTCAGGGCATATACGCTGCTCCGTGCACCAGGCAGCAGGTTGAAGGAAATCACGGCGAAGCTCGGCTACTCGGATCCCGATACGCTGAGCAAGCTGTTGCTGGAATGGACTGGGCATTCACCGAAGGACATCCGGCGTTCCGTGCCACCGGAGTTGTTCGTCAGGCTGTTGGCGGAGCACCTGCGGCACGCAGAAACGGAAGCGGTCGACACCTGAAGACCCCTCGCCTCGCGCGGGGCGCGGGGGACGATAGACCAGATAATGAGCGAGACAGAGGACGCCATGTTCGCCAATCGAGTACGGGTTTTGGTAGTAGACGATGAGCCGGCGATCTGCCGTGCGCTGACGATTGCGCTTGGCCGAGCGGGGTTCGACGTACTCGCGTCGCAGTCCGGCGACGGTGCGCTCTCGATCCTCAAGACGGAGCACGTCGACGTCATGGTGATCGACCTGCGGATTCCCGACACGCGCGGCGACGTCGTGTTCGAGCTCGCCGCCGCGTCGCATCCCCACCTGCGCCACCAGACGCTGTTCATGACGGGCGACATCTCGGAGCGCGCGCACAAACTCATCCTGTCGTGCCACTGTCCGTCCATCCGCAAGCCGTTCGAGCTCCGGGAGCTCATCGACGGCGTCAACTCGCTCGTCCCGCACCGGGGACGGGACGCACGGGGACAGAGCGCCTAAAGTGTCCAGCCTTTCAGCTTGGTGATCGTCTCCTCGAGGGCGAGTCGCTCCTCTGGCCGGCTCGCTTCCGCCCACAGGCTCTCGTAGGTACGCACCGCCGTGTCCAGGGCGAGCGGATCATGCTCCGCCCCGGCCACACTCGCTGCGTTGTCCGCCAGCGCCGCACGCGCCAGTTGGTCCGCCGGAAAGGTCTCGGCCACCCGCTGCCAGCGCTCCATGCGAGTGCGCGGGTTCGATTCGCTGAGCGCCCACAGGTGCCAGGCTCCGCGATTGCGGTCGTCCGCAGCGATGGCGCGCACTGCCAGCGCGCCAACGACGTCGGCGCCGCGACCCGTGAGCCAGTAGGCGTTGGCCAGGACGACCATGGCCTGGGCATCGGCGGAACGAACCGCTACCACGCGCTCGTAGACCGGAATCACGACCTCGGGCATATCGTGATACGGTGCCGAGGCCGAGATGAGGACATCGGGGTCGGCGGCGGCGGAAAGCACCTTCATGCGTTCGATGAGTGCGGCAACGTCACCGTTGTGCCGATACTCTTGGACAGCGTCCGCGAATGCGGCGTCCACATCGGGTGAAGAGGTCGTCATGAACGAAAGCTACTCCGAACGTTCCGTCGAGTCAGGCGTACGGCGGGCATCCGGCTCAGTGGTTATGGAATCGGCTCCGCAGCTGGCCATCGCGCGGGAATTGCTCGCGCAGCTCTTTCCAGGGGAGGACGCGGACCGTATCGTGCGCGCCCTGCTCGTGGAGCGCGAAGCGCAGGCGACCGACTCGCAGGATGCCGAGGCGCGATACGACAGTGAGCGCGAGATCGGCATGCGGAACCTGGCGCGCGTGCGAGGGCAGTTCGCGCTCGGGGCAGCCGCGCGCGCGCTCCAGCACGCCTTCAACAATCCGCTCACCGCCCTGCTTGCCGAGGCGCAACTGCTGGAGCTGGAGACGTTGTCGGAGGAACAGCAGCTCGCAGTCACGCGGATACTCAACCTGACTCGGCGCCTGGCGGCGCTCTCGCGGCGACTCGGCACCCCGGGATCCACCGCCCAGGCGCGCTGACGCGCCAGCACCCCGTCCGGGCACGAACCTCGCACAGCGAGCGGGTGGGTTGCGCGAATGAGGGACGGTAGCGATACTCGTTGCGTCCGACGGTCCGATCGCGAGTCGCGTCCGATCTGTCGAGCGAACACCAGCGGCAATCCCAGTGCCCCGTACGTGACGGGCACGTGGCGAGATGAAGCGCCGCGCCCCAACAGGATCATCGGCCGGCCCCGCGTGTGAGTTCCGCGCCGGCGGACGAACAGCAAGACACTGAGTCGCGTCGCACCAGTCCGCAATTAATCTCGTGATCCGCGCGGCAATGACTGCCGCCGCCCCTCATGTGGCAGTGTCATGCCGCGAGGACGCGATGTACCACCGCAGGTGCAGGACGCTGGACGCGCCATGCGCATCCAGCGAGCATTTCACCCTGACCGATACAAGCTGCATGAATGAACGCCGGCGTCCTCCACGTCGTGGCCGCGCAACAAAGTCCCAGATCGTTCCCACCACCGACGATGCGGGTGAGGACAATCCGTATCGCGACGGCCCCTCGCCCGACGGGGGCGCGCCCGATGCGCCCGAGCAACCTGTCGCCGCAGTCGCCGCGGTGGAGGAGCCACCCGCGCGACCTGCCCGCAGCGACAGCGATGCACCGCCGCAGGACGCGGGAGCGGCCGGCGGTGAGGTGAACACGCCACCGGCAGGGGCGTCACCCGCGCCAGCTGCTGAGCGTACCGGACCCGAGGGAGTGTTTCCGCGCGTGACCGGCGGCCATCCGCGCGAGGCGGGCCAGAATGGACGGCGCGGCCGCCGCAATCGCGGCAGGGGACGACGTGAGCCTGGCCAGCCGCCGGCGGAGCGTCCGGCGCAGGGCGGTCCGCCGCCAGCACCCGTGGCCCTCATCCCAACAGGCGAGACCGTGGGCTGGTTCGATCCAGCACGCGATGGCGGGTTCGTGCGGCGGGCGCAGGCCAGCTACCTGGCCGATGCGGGCGACGCCTACGTGCCGCCACATCTCGTGAGACAGTTCGCCTTGCGCAAGAGCGACGAGGCGCGCGGTACAACGGGCCGCGACCCGCGCGGCCGGACCGCGTTGATCGAGATCACCGAGATTAATGGGGGCGCACCCGCTGACGCGGCGCGCAGGCCCGAGTTCAACACCCTCATCGCGACGTATCCGGAGCGGAAGCTGTCGCTCGAGACGGGTCGTCCAGCCAAGGCCGGCGCCGAGCTCATTCGCCGAGCCATCGACCTGATCGCGCCCATCGGGTACGGACAGCGTGCACTCATCGTCGCGCCGGCGCGTGCCGGCAAGACGACGCTGCTGCACGCGATCACCGAAGGCATTGCCCTCAACCACCCCGAGGCGAGCCTGCTCATCCTGTTGGTGGACGAGCGTCCGGAGGAAGTGAGCGAGGCCATCTCCTGGGGAGTGGGCGAGGTGATCGCGTCGAGCTTCGACCAGCCGGCGGCACGCCACGTGGAAGTCACCGAGATGGTGCTCGAGCGCGCGCGACGACTGGTGGAAACGGGGAAGGACGTCGTCATCGTACTCGATTCACTGACGCGCATGGCGCGAGCGCACAACACGGCGGAGCGCGGCACGGGCCGCACGATGTCGGGTGGTCTGGATGCCCAGGCGATGGCCAAGCCGAAGGCGTTCTTCGGGTCGGCCCGCTCGGTGGCCGCCACGTCCGGCGGCGGCTCGCTGACGATCATCGCGACGGCCCTCGTGGAGACGGGCTCGCGGATGGATGACATCATCTTCGAGGAGTTCAAGGGCACCGGCAACTGCGAGATCAAGCTGGATCGTTCGCTCGCCGAGAAGCGCATCTATCCCGCGATCGACATTGCGACGAGCGGCACGCGCCGAGAGGAGAAGCTGTTCCGGGCAGACCAGCTGGATCACGTGTACACGCTGCGCCGCGGGCTGGGCCAGATGCCGCCGCAGTCGGGCATGGAGTGGCTGATCAAGCGCATCGCCAACACTCCCAACAACGACGCGCTGTTGTCCGGGTTGTAGTCGCTCGGAGATCGGAGATCTCCGCTCGCCGCGCGGCTTCCGCAGGCCCGGCCTTTGCTATAGATAGGCCTGCCATGCACTTGCCTCGTCGATTGTGGCGACTGGCGCTCGCCCTCGTGGCGAGCGCTTTTGCTGCGCCACCGCTTGCCGCCCAGCTGCCAATTCCCGACATCGCTCCGGCTCCGGAGATACGTCGCCTGGAGTTGAACGGCGTTTCGAAGAACGTCGACCTCGACGAGCTCAAGGCGAGCATCTACACCGAGCCGACCCGGTGCCGCTCGTTCGTGGTCTACTTCCTCTGCCGCTTCACGGCGTACCGCGGAGTCGAAGAGCGCCACTTCCTGAACCGGAAGGAGCTCCAGCGCGACATCCTCCGCCTCCGCGTGTTCTACTACAAGCACGGCTACCGCGAAGCGCAGGTGGACACCGCGGTCACGCAGGTGAACGAGAAGCAGGTCGACGTGCGGTTCGACGTGAAGGAAGGTCCGCCCACGGTCGTCGCGGACGTCACCGTCACGTCCGACTCGATGGTGTTCACCCCGAAGAAGCTGGAGCAGCTCACGCTGATCAAGGTGGGCAAGCCGCTCGATCTGTTCGTCATGGATTCCACGCGCGTCGCATTCCAGAATGAGCTGTGGGAACTCGGCTACGCGGATGCGCTGGTGGATACGTCCACGGTCGTCGACCCGCTCGCGCGTTCGGCGCGCGTGCAGGTGCGCGTGGTGCGCAACCGCCTGACCACCGTCGGGACGATCGTGATCACCGGCACGGAGGACGTGCAGCCGGCCACCGTGCTCAACTCGCTGAGCTTTCGCCCGGGCGACCTCTTTCGTCGCAGCGCGATGATCGAGAGCCAGCGCAACCTGTACGAGTCGAACCTGTTCAAGCTCGCGGCGCTCGAGGTGCCGGAGTCGTTCGACAGCCTCAAGACGGTGAACGTGCTGCTCCGCGAGGCGCCGCTGCACGAAGCACGCATCGGCGGCGGGTTCAACACAGTGGACTTCATCCAGACCGAAGCGCGCTTCACGCACTACAACCTCCTCGGCGGCGCGCGGCGACTGGACGTCTCGGCGACGGCTGGCAACTTGCTGGCCTCGTCGCTCAACGGTCGCGGGCTGTTTCACAGTCAGCCGGCCGACACCACCATCACGGGCGACGCCGGCGACTTCCTCGCGCCCACGTGGCAGGCGAGCATCGAGTTGCGCCAGCCGTCGTTCCTGCGGCGGCCGCGCAATGCGCTGGCGATCGGCGCTTTCGCGCAGCGTCGTGCCGTGCCGTCGGTGGTGATCGATCGCGGGTACGGCGGCAACATGACGTACACGCGGACGGTCGGCATCCGCGCGCCAATGAGCCTCACGTATCGCTTCGAGGTCACGCGCGTGGAAGCGGGAGGCCCGTACTTCTGCGTCAACTTCGGCGTGTGCGACACCACGACTATCGGCGCATTGCGCTCGCACCAGCGGTTGTCGCCGCTCTCGCTGCAACTACAAGTGGACCGCACGGACCATCCACTCTCGCCCACGCGCGGCTACACGGCGCGCGCGGACATCGAGCACGCGTCGGGCATGACGGTGTCGGACTACCGCTACAACCGCGCCTACGCCGATGGTACGTTGTACACGCGCATCGGGCAGCGGTCGTCGGTATTCGCGTCACACCTGCGCGTCGGCTTCGTGCGGCCGCTCGCCGGCGCAGGCACCATCGGCCAGGCGGTGCTCCATCCGCGAAAGCGATTCTACGCGGGTGGATCGCAGTCCGTGCGTGGCTACGGCGAGAATCAACTGGGACCGCGCATCCTGACGCTCCCGCGCGAGTTCCTGCTCAACGGCCGCACCGTTTCGGGCGCGCCGTGCGACGCGAACTCGGAGGCGATCCGCTTCTGCGACCCGAACTCCATCAGCGACTCCGCCGGCAAGCTGCTGGACGACGACAAGTTCACACCGAGGGCGCTGGGCGGCACATCGCTGCTGGAGGCCAGCGTCGAATATCGTTTCGCACTGCCGTTCCTCGAGAATCTCGGCGGTGCCGTGTTCATCGATGGTGCGGCCGTCGGCGAGCGCGTGCTCGATCCACTGGGCGCCGGTGTAAAGACGTTGGCGAACCTGGTGCGTGGCACCGGCGCCATCACTCCGGGCTTCGGCATTCGGTACTTCTCGTCGGTCGGCCCCATTCGCGTCGACGTCGGATTCAATCCGTCGCGCGCTGAAGATCTCGCGGTGGTGACGGAGCTGACGCGCAACGGCAAGGCCGAGGTGGTGCCGCTCGATATCCCGAAGCGATTCGGTCCGACCGGCACGTCCAGCGGCATCGGCAGCGTGCTGAATCGGTTCATCCTCCACCTCTCCATCGGCCAGGCCTACTGATGCCGCGCCGGCTCTTCCGCCTGCTCGTCGTGCTCAGCGTCGTCGCGCTTCTCGGAGTCGCGGCGGTGTGGATCATGTCGAACACGGACTTGGGGAGGGAGCGCGTCCGCCGGATGCTCGGCAACATCCTCGCGGGCGCCACGCACGGCATCGTTCGCATCGGTGCGATGCACGG
>JANOIJ010000266.1:0-1504 GCA_031407575.1 Gemmatimonadaceae bacterium
GGCGTTTGTCGGGACCTAGACGAGATGCGGGTCACCCAATCACGGGTTTGGGCTCTCGGCCCTCGTGGGAGAAAGGTGCACATGTGCGAGTCTCCACCCACCACGCTCACGAAGCCACAACATCGACAGCGCAAATCTCGCTTTGGACGGCTCGCTGCTCGCCCTCAGCGTTCCGCCCAATCGGTATCCTGTTACAAGCGCTACATCGGCGACGATGCGCACTTCAAGTTCCGTCGGCTCAAAGTTCGCCTTGAAGTCTGAGCCAATAACCCGCCTGATGTCCGCCTCGTCGATCCTGACACGACGGCCAGCGGCGGTGATTTCGGTATAGCCGCCGGTTGCCATCTGTCCGATGACCGCGTCCAGATTCGCGGCGTTGAGGGCAGCGTAGATTCGATGGACGGCTGCCTTCACTTCATTCTCCCGCTCGGTCTGCGCGGCGGCGGCCGAGGGCGCCAGGAGCACGCCAAGAGTCGCCACTACCCACGCTGCCCATTTCATAACCGACCTCCTGGCGGCGAGTCGATGTAGACGTCGAGTGTGCGTCTCATTGCGCTTCCTTTTCGTGCGATCTCATCTGTGCCGCCTAACGGCCGACGCGTGAGCTGCGGCGGCCAATTGCGCGTATTCTGCCATAGAAGTTGAACGCCGACCGCTCCACGCGCTTGTTCGGCTGCAGGCCGACGCTCTCTCGCCAACTACTGGCGCCGGATCGTGGAATGTTACGGTTCCGTCCTCCCGACGGACAATGAGCTTGGTCGGAACGTCTATACCGCGGTCGCTCATTACGTCAATCCAGTCTTCCCATATGGATATGTACACGTCTTGTCCTTGAATCATCTTCACGCCCTCCTCCTGTCACTGTCGTCACCCACACAGACGTCCATCGAACGCACCCGCAGCCCCTCTATGTGATCGCGTCCAACTGATTTGGTGATAGCCATCCGTAAGCTTCCCCTCTAACTTAACGGTCGGCGTTGCACTGAGGGTCACAGGCGCGCCAAGCTGCCGGCGAAGTGACCCGCGTGCGTTCGTCCAGGCGAGGACGCCGGTAATATCGCCGCGATTTGTGCGACTCTGGGCAGAACTGGCGCGATAGCTCATCAGCAGGACGCGCCGCGTCTGTGTGCAAAACCGAACAGTCAGACTGGCCAAATCCCGCTTACGGACGGCACAGCGTGGCGTCGCGCGAACTCCTGGGTAAGCGACTGCGCGAGGTCCTTCCCACGCTCGAAGACGGCATCTTCGAGCGTTATGGGCGAGTGGCGCTCACGGGCGAGCCGGTGCGGTTCGAACAGCACGTGGCCGTGTGGGACTGCTGGTTCGACGCACACGCCACGCGAGTCGGCGGCGAGGGCAGTCACGTCGTCGCCGTCATTTTCAACAACATCACGGAGCGCAAGCGCCGCGAGCGCCACGCCGCCTTCCTGGACAAGCTCTCTCAGGCGTTGACCTTGCTGGAAAGTCCCAAGGAGATCATCCGTGCCACCGGCGAGGCTCTCGG
>JANOIJ010000289.1:0-2972 GCA_031407575.1 Gemmatimonadaceae bacterium
CGACGGAAGTCGCGCGCATCATCCGCGGCAAGCACAAGCCCATGTTCACGCCGCACATGGATACCGGCGATGGCGTCATCGTCATCAACGCCTCGAAGGTTCGCGTCACCGGTCGCAAGGCGGAGCAGAAGGAATACTTCCGCCACACCGGCTACATGGGCCATGAGCGCTTCACGCCCTTCGCCAGCATGCTCGCGAAGCACCCGGAGCGCATCATCGAGAAGGCAGTCTTCGGCATGCTCCCCAAGACGGCGCTCGGTCGCCAAGTGCTGCGCGGCAAGCTGCGCGTGTACCCAGGTGCCGAACATCCCCACGTCGCGCAGCAGCCCAAGACGCTGTCCTTCCCGAAAGCCGAGGCCAAGTAAACCATGCCCGATACGCAGATCACGCACACCATCGGCCGCCGCAAGGAAGCCGTGTGCCGTGTGTACCTGAAGCCCGGCAGCGGGAAGTGGGACATCAATGGGCGTACGCTTGGTGACTACTTCCCAAGACCCGCACTCGTCACCGCCATCCAGCAGCCATTTACCGCGACCGACATGCTCGGTCGCTATGACGTCAAGGCGAACATCAACGGCGGCGGCCAGACCGGCCAGTCCGGCGCCCTTCGCCTTGCCGTGGCGCGTGCCCTCGTCAAGATCGACGAGACACACCGTCGCAAGCTGCGCGACCTTGGGCTCCTCACGCGCGATGCACGCGCCGTCGAGCGCAAGAAGCCCGGCCGTCCCAAGGCGCGCAAGCGCTTCCAGTTCAGCAAGCGTTAACAGCCGCAGGCAGCACGCGGCACATCTCTCACGCCACTCCGAGCCTCCGTTCGGTGCCAGCATTCCGCTGGTGAACGGAGGCGACGACGAGCGGCGGACGACTCAACCAAACCGTACACGACAATGTCAGACAACAAGCCAACACTCGAAGCACTCCTCGCGGCCGGCGTCCATTTCGGGCACCAGACGCGCCGCTGGAATCCCAAGATGCGCCGCTTCATCTTCGCCGAGCGCAACGGGATCCACATCATCGATCTCCAGAAGACGCTTCGGCAGCTCGAGTTGGCGCAAAAGCTCGTGCGCGACGTCGTGCTCCGCGGGGAGAGCGTGCTCTTCGTCTGCACCAAGGCCCAGGTCGCCGGCATCGTCAAGCAGGAAGCCGAGCGCGCTGGCGCCATGTACATCACGGAGCGCTGGCTCGGTGGCCTGCTCACCAACTTCCAGACCGTCAAGAAGCAGCTCAAGCGCATGAAGGAGCTCGAGGCCGGCAGCGAGGAGGGCGGCGAGTGGTCGAACTACACCAAGAAAGAGCGCCTCATGATGACGCGCGAGAAGGAGAAGCTCTCCAAGTACCTCAACGGTATCCGGAGCCTCACGCGCACGCCCGGCCTGATGTTCGTCGTGGATGCGAAGAAGGAGAAGATCGCCGTTGCCGAAGCCAACAAGCTCGGCATCCCGATCATCTCCATCGTCGATACGAACGCCGACCCGGACCTCATCACGGTGCCGATTGCCGGCAACGATGACGCGATCCGCTCGGTGGAGCTGATCACGCGGGCCATCGCGGAGACCATCCTCGAGTCACGTCGCGAGGCTCCAGTTCGCGCCGAGGCCGAGGAAGGCAACGAGGGTGCCATGACGTACAGCTCCGAGCGGGGCACGGAG
Organism: Gemmatimonadaceae bacterium; assembly: GCA_031407575.1. Lineage (GTDB taxonomy): Bacteria > Gemmatimonadota > Gemmatimonadetes > Gemmatimonadales > Gemmatimonadaceae > AG11. The sequence continues at coordinate 1,650 of JANOIJ010000289.1, forward strand.
TCTGCCGGTGACAAGGACGACAAGCGCCGCCGTCGCCCGCGTCGCCGCCGTGCAAAGCCAGAGGCAATCGCCGCGCATCTCAAGGGCACCGATGGCGAAGCGGGCGAGCCCGCCGACGCCGCCGGCGAGGACGCGCCAGAGTAGGCTCCGTCCCGCTCTGCGCCCGGTACGTCAAATGGGTTAACATTCAGACGCCGCCGGCCCCCCGGCGGCGTTTCCACGCCACGCAAGGAATTGACGAGCAATGGCTGCCTACACCGCCAAGGATGTCTCCGAGCTGCGCCAGCGCACTCAGGCAGGCATGATGGATTGCAAGAAGGCCCTCGAGGAGAACGGGGGCGACATGGAACAGGCCGTTGAGTGGCTGCGCAAAAAGGGCATTTCACGCGGTGAGACGCGCGCCGGCCGCGCAGCGTCGGAAGGCAAGATCGTCTCGATGATCTCGGCTGACGGCGCCACGGGCGCCATCGTCGAGCTGAACAGCGAGACGGATTTCGTCGCGCGCAACGACGCCTTCGGCCAGACGCTCAGCCAGATCGCGAGCACCTTGCACGGTGCGTCGCACATCGATGGCATCACCACGAGCACCGAGGGGTCGGCGCTGCACGCTGCGTCCCACGGCGAGTCGGGCACCATCGGCGACGCCCTCAAGATGATAACGGGCACCATCGGCGAGAACATCGTGCTGCGACGCTATGCACGCTTCGCCGGCTCGGGTTCTGTCGGTTCGTACGTGCACCACAACGGCAAGGTCGGCACGTTGGTCGAAGTCGCGGGCATCACAGGCGAGGAAGGGCAGAAGCTCGCCAGCACCATCGCCGAGCACGTTACCGCCGGCGTCCCCACGGTGCCGGTCGCGGTGTCGCGTGAAGACGTGCCTGCCGAACTGGTGGACCGCGAGCGCCGCATCTTCTCGGAGCAGGCCGCGGCCAGCGGCAAGCCGGAGAACATCGTCCAGAAGATGGTCGAGGGCCGCATCGACAAGTTCTACAAGGAAGTCACGCTGATCGATCAGCCGTGGGTTCGCGATGACAGCAAGACGATTCGCGATCTCCTCAAGCAGGCCGGTCCCGGGGTCTCCGTGAAGCGTTTCGCCCGCTTCCAGATGGGTCACGACCGCCTGCACCTCGTCGGCGATGCGGTCCATCGTCGGGAAATCGAACCCGACTCCGCGGTCTCCGGCGAGTGCCTCACCGGAGATCTTCACGAGCACGCGGGAGTAGGCGAGCCCCGCCGCAGGTGCCGTCACTCCTGACCCATCTGGAAGCGGGCGAACCGGCGGATCGATGCGTCAGCGCCCAACGCCTTCACCAGATCGCGAAT
>JANOIJ010000295.1:0-8999 GCA_031407575.1 Gemmatimonadaceae bacterium
CGCCGTCGCCGACGACCTTGCCCGGCTCGCGCTTCGACACGGCGATCAGTTCGCCGTTCACGACGAGCATACGATGGTCGTGGCCGGTGATGAAGCTCTCGACGATCACACTGCGCGAGTGCTCCTGTGCGCGCGCGAAACCGACCTTCACCTCATCTGGCGTGGTCAGCGAAATCGAGACGCCGCGACCGTGGTTGCCATTGTATGGCTTGGTGACGACGGGATACCCGATGCGCTCCGCCGCGGACACGGCGCGCTCGGCGGTCTGGACGAGGCGCTGTTTCGGCACGGGCAGTCCCAGCCGCGAGAGGATGCGGTTCGTCTCTTCCTTGTCGCTCGCAAGCTCCACGGCCACGTGCGAGGTGCGTCCGGTAATCGTGGCCTGGATGCGCTGCTGGTTGCAGCCGTAGCCCAGCTGAATGAGGCTCTGGTCGTTGAGCCTTAGCCACGGGATGTCGCGCTTCTCCGCGGCGTGCACGATGCTCGCGGTGCTCGGCCCCAGCGCGCGGCGTTGCGCGTAGCGAATGAAAACGTCGCGTCGTGCGGCGAGGTCGAAGGCGTCGTCCGCGTGGCCAGCGGGCCGCAGCTCACGTGGCAGCAGGTAGTGCAACAAGTCCAGGGCGACGTCGGCCGCCTCGATGCCCACGTCTTCCTGTTCGTACTCGAACACCACGTCGTAGACGCCGGGACGCGACGTCTCGCGCGTCTTGCCGAAAGTGACCTTTACGCCCGCGACATTCTGGAGCTCGATGGCGACGTGCTCGAGCACGTGGCCGAGCCACGTGCCGTCGTCTTCCGTCATGCGCCGGATGAATCCGCCGGGTTCGCCATACGAGCACCCGTGCTCCTTCAGCCCGGGGAGCGCCTCCAGCAATGCGTCGATGAAACCGTTGCCCAGCTTGACCGTGGGCCACTGCTCGAGCACGCCGAGATCGAGCTCGAGTCGAATGACCGGGAAGTGCGCGTAGTGGCTCGGACCGACGTAGGTGGACCGTTCGAGGATCTCCATGCCGGCGAAGGTACTTCGCGGCAGGGGCCTCGGGAACGTGTCACCCCACGGTCAGCGAGTTGAGATACTCCTCGAGTGCCGCGCGCAGTGTCTCGCGCTTCGACGTCAGCTCGACACGCTCCTTCTGGAGCTTCTCGATGGCAGATTCCTGTTCGTTGAGCTTGGTGAGGAGTCGCTCGTAGTACGGCGTGGACTGCGCGACGGTCTTCATGTTCTCGCGAATGCGCCCCTGCTCGGCCGTGATCTCGGTGATCTGCTGGAGCCGCATGCTGATGATCCGTTCGACGTCGAGGGCAGCTTGCTTCAGTTGAATCGCCTTCACGATCGCGGCGCGCACGGCCGGCGAGATTGCGCCTCCGCGTGCGGTCGCCTCGAGGTGTCCAATCTCCGTCGACGCCATGGCGAGCCGCTCGGCCTGGACGACCTCCTCCTTCACGATCAACGTCGTCAGCTTACCGGCAGGCACGACGACCTTGAAGCGAGAGACGCCCGAGGTGGTCTCCACCGGCTTTTGCGTGTCGACGAGCGTCCAACCCGCCTTGACCGGATGCTCGATGATGAGCGTCTTGTCCCTGGTCGCCTTGTTGTCGGCGACGTACTCCTGCGACGACAGCAGCTTGCGGCTGATCGTGAGCATTCCCTTGTTGATCGCGGCGGCCGTCACCGTGGAGGTCTGCATATTTCGGCGATCGCTGACGAGCACGTCGAGATCGATGCCGTAGCTGAGATAGCGCTCCTGCCCTGGTGGGACATTGTCGATGCGCGCATCGCCGGCGTAGCTGCCGGCGTCGAGCACGGTGACCGGGCCTTGCAGCAGGTGCTTTCCCGTCGTGTTGCGGAGCCGGGCGCCGTTGAGGGGGTTCGTGGCGAGCACGGACGCGTTGTAGATCGAGAGTCGCTCCAACTCGATGCTGTCGGTGATGATCGGCAGCATGGCCGACTTCTGGCGGGCCAGGGTGACGTTGCCGACTGTGTATTGAAACAGCTCCCCGAGCTTGCTGGTTGTCGCCATGGATCGCACGGACTCGGCCGCGTCCATCGACACATTGGCTGACGCACCAGCTCCTGTGACGACGATGGACTCGAGTCGCGACATCAGCGCTTGCCCGTCGGGGCCGTAACCGAGACGCCGCGCCGGGTTGCCCACTCCACGGCCTCGACCACCGATGCTATCGGTAGCGAAACCCGCTTCATACAACTGCGGATGCAGTCCCGCAAAGAGCTCGGGCACCACGGTTGGCCGCGTCGCGTACAGCGGCTGATACAGGTCCATGATGAATGAGAGCGGCCGCCCGCTCACGAGTGAAAGCGAGACCCCATTCCAGTCGCTCTCGGTCTGGTTCTCGACGATTGCCCATCCTTGCAAGGCGCCGCCCGTGCCCTTGGCGTCGAGCAGCAACCGGTAGCTCGTCTTCCAGATCGGCGTCTCGACGACATACCCGATCCGCACACGACGGTCGCCACTTCCGGTAAAGTTGATCGTCACCGGCTTCTTGTCCTGATCGCGCGCCTGTGTAAGCGCGGCGAGCGCCTTCGTGAGCTCGTCCTGGAGCTGCGCGTCGTCCAGCGTGAGGTTGCTGACCGACTGCAGCTCGATCGCGCGAATCGTGGCGCCGGTGAGCAGGTTGAGCACCGACACGTCGACCGCAGACTCCTTGTCGCCCGACTTGCGACGCGTCTCGACACCGAGCACGGTACCGGACAGCCGTTCCGCCTGCGACTGGATGGTGACATGAGCGCCACGGAGCTGGTTGAGCAACGCCGCAAGGCTCGGGTTGCTCGTGATGTCCACCTGAAAGCTCTTGAGTGTCTTCGCGATGGGATCCTGTGACGGATACGTGATGGCGCCCACGCGTCCTCCATCCTGGTCCTGGAGCATGATGGACTTGAGGATGTCATTGATCTGGGACGTCTTGAAGCGAAGCTCGGTGGCGCCGTTGCCGCGCACGCTGCCCGCGTGCTCGAAGTAGCCCACGCCCGACGAGAAGAGCACCACCTTGGCCACTGGCACGTCTGTGGTGGCGCGAGGCGCCTGCGCGAAGAGAGACCCGATCGGCGCGAGCGCGATCAGGACGACTACGAATCGATTGGACACAATACGTCCCTGGCTGTGAGGGATACCGCAGTGCCCTTGCGACGCGGCGTATTCGCCACATCGGGGCATCCGGGAAGGAGACGTCGCTCGAACGCAGGCGTGCACATGCGTCGGCCGACCCCGCTGCTTACATCACGACCAGCGTCAGCGTCCCGTGACGAAGGTCGACGCGCCGTCAGCGCATCGGGCATTTAAGTCGAAAGTCGCGCCCGCTTTCAGGACGTGCACCTTCGCCCCCACCAGCGTCACGGCGTCGCCCGGCTTGGCCTCGGCGATCGATGACGAGGTGACGTTCGCTGGATCGATGATCGTGACCGAGCCCGACCCCTGCACGAGCACCATGTCATCGGGGCCGATGAACGCCGCAGTGTCCTCATCCACGCCAAGCCCGATGGCGAACGGATTGTAGGCCAGCGCGGTAAGCAGACGACCAAGCCGATCGCGTTGGCGAAAGTGCTGGTCGATGATCACGCGGTTGGTGAGCCCGAGTCCGGCGCACAACTGGACCATGCCCGCCTGCGGCGTGTCCCCTTCGTGGCCATGCGCGATCATGTGTCCGCTCAGGAACGCGGCGCCGGCACTGGTCCCTGCCACTGGAACGCCACCGGCGTTTCTCGAACGGAGCATGCGGGCCACCGGCGTCCCACCGATGATGGACGTGAGCTTGAGCTGGTTGCCACCGGTGATGAAGATGCCCGTCGCCTGTGCGAGCCAGTCGAGCCAATCCTGGTCGTCGCAGTCGCTCCGCCGCTCGAAGTTCAGCGATTTCCGCGCTGCGACGCCGCGTCGAGCAAACACGCGCTCGAAGAACGTGCCGATATCGGGCTCGCTCGACGCCGTGGGGATGACGGCGATGCGCGCCGCCGATCCGCCACTGAGCTCCACGAAGCGGTCGAGAATCGTCTCGTCGAGCAGCTTCCCGCCAATGGGGATGATCCAGCCGCGAGGGACGCCAGGTAACGAGGGTGACGGCATACGGTACCAAGGTAGCTTCGGTCGGGCTTGACTGCTGGCGCGCAGGCGTTGATTCTACACCTGTAGATTTGCCTCGCCTCCCGCCACGGACGACCGCATCGTCCTTCACCCTCCCCCACTCGGCTCGTATGCTTTTTCGCGCTGTCGTTCCGTTGCTCATCATCGCGCTCGCCTCGTCGGCGCTCTCCGCGCAAACGCCAGCGCGCACGGCACCGAGCGGCGACGCGCTGCGCGTGTTCCTGGACTGCGAGGATGGTTGCGACGTCGACTACATCCAGGTGGAGACGCCGTGGATCGCACTCGTTCGCGATCGCGCGGTTGCCGACATGCATCTCCTCGTCACACGCCAGGAAACCGGTGCGGGAGGCCGCCAGTACACCATTCACGCGCTGGGCCGTGGATCGTTTGCCGGACGCGCGGACACGCTCACGTTCTCCACGCCGCCCAATAACACCGAGGATGCGAGTCGCGCGGAGGTCCTGCGAAACCTGCAGCTCGCACTGGTGCCGTATGCCACGCGCACGGCGCCGGGCAGGTCGCTACGCGTGGTCGCGAGCAAGCGCGACGAGGACGACGACGAGCGACCAGCCGGACCGGATCGGTGGAATGCGTGGGTGTTCGAAATCGGTGCGGACGGCGAGATCTCGCGAGAGCAGCAGCAAAGTGACTTCAACGTGGACGGCGAGCTCTCGGCGCAGCGGGTGACCGCGGGTCTCAAGCTGGGCGCCAGGATCGACGGTGATTTCAGCCGATCGCGCTTCAAGCTCGACGAGGATGAAGGCGGCCGTGAGGTGACGAGCACGCGCGAGAGCTACCGCGGCGGCGCGGTCGTCGTGCGGAGCCTGGGGAAGCACTGGGGCGCGGGCGCCGAGGCGTCCGCCAGCTCGTCGACGTTCGAGAACACGCGGCTGCGCGTCCGGGCCGCGCCGGCCGTCGAGTACAGCGTGTGGCCATACGAGGAATCCACGCGCCGGCAGCTCACCGTGCAGTACTCCGTCGGCGTGTCGGCATTTCGCTATCGCGAGGAGACGATCTTCGACCGCCTGTCGGAGACTCGGCCGACGCACGCGCTCATCGTGGGGTATGACGTGCGACAGCCATGGGGGTCTGCCGATGCTACGCTGGAGGCGTCGAACTACCTGGACGATCCCACGCAGAACCGCGTCGTGTTCGACGGAGAGCTCAACCTTCGCATTGCGCGTGGCCTGGAGCTCGAAGTCGGCGGGAGCGCATCGCTCATCCACGACCAGCTGTCGTTGGTCAAGCGCGGCGCGACGCAGGAGGAGATCCTGCTCCGTCGGCGGGCGCTGCAGACTGACTATCGATATGACGTGCGCATCGGCTTCAACTACACCTTCGGGTCGATCTTCAATTCGGTCGTGAATCCGAGATTCGGAACGGGACCGGGCGAGATCCTGCGCTGACGCAAGGCGCCAGACGTCGGTGGGTCGCGACTCTGACCCCCGACTCTGACCCCGGACTCTGACCCCGAGGCGCGGGCAACGGCCTGAACGACACGAGCGCCCGTAGAGGTCCCCCCCGGGCGCTCGCGTTCTTCGCAACTTGGTACTGCCGAAGGTCAGGCCTTACGACGAGCGACGCCAGCGACACCAACCAGACCGGTCGCGAGCAGGACCATCGACGCCGGCTCCGGCGTCGCAGTGACGCTCTCGGTGTTGCTCCACTCCGCTGTGTAGTCGGTGCTGCCATTGTTCAGCGCGGGATCATTGAAATTGTACGCCTGCATGATCACGGCACCGATGCCCACGGCGGCTCCGTTGCCTGCAATCGCGCCGGCGAACGCGTTGTTGACCGAGTAGGTGTAGACGTCCGTGTTGACGTCCCACGCTATCTCGAGCGTGTTCCACGAGTCGTACTGCACGGGGTTCACGAAGTTGTTCCACACACCGCCCGTCACGTCCCAACCGCGGAACAGGCCCGAACCGCCGTAGTTCGTGAAGCCGAGGATCGGATAACCCACGGGACTTCCGCCACCATTGACCGCAACGCCCCACATGTCGGTGCGACGGCTGTTGTTGCTGGTCGGGCTGTTGATGGCCCACGCGCCATCGACCCACAGGTCGGCGCGAAGCAGGTACGAACCGGCCGCGACGCTGAGCGTGTGCTGCATGCCCTGCGTGTTGTAGAACGTGGACTGGTACGGTGCGGCGCGGTTGGCGAGATCGCCGGCCGACGTGATGCCGATATTCAGGACGTTGTTGCGGGTGTGCGTGCCGTTCGTGAGCGCGAAGGTGGTGGGCTGGTACCGGTCCGTGAACCACGAGCCAGGTACGGTGGCGCCGAAATTCGGGGTCACGTCCTGGGCGGTCGCCGAGGCGGCGGCGCCTAGAACGAGGGCAAGGCCGAACGCGACAGCCTTGGTGGTGGTGAGCGTCACGGGCAAACTCCAAGAAAGGAGGTGAGATGCGTCCAGCGTCGCACCGGGTGCGATGTGTGCGCTCAGAAGGCAAATCACTGCCCCAACCCGTAACGTGTTCTACTTGAACGCGTTATGCATTCTCCGACGATGGTATGTCGTGGCGACGATGCAACAGACTGTGGTGCTGTTTTGCCCGATAGTAGACCTGACGAAAGGTCACACTTCCGCCGACGTCGCCGTGAACCAGAGGGCCACGCCGTAGTCATACGTGAGCTCTTCCCCGGCCTCGATGTCGCGCAGCGCGATCACCGACATCGTATCCGGCTCGGGACCCGTCTCGAACTCCACGCTCGGCGTAGCGGAGTGATTGTAGATCATGAGCAGCCCCTCTCCCATGGCCAGCTCGCGACCCTCCTCCTCGCTCCAGTAGAGGAGATACTCCTCGAGGACGGTCAGCCCCTCGTCCTTCTCGAGCAGGTGCGACGCTGGGACGATGATCACCGGCGACCGCTCCAGCTCCGTGCCCTGCACACAGGCTCGCGTCGCGATGACCCCGCGGCCCTTCCCGGGAATCGTGCGCCAGTCCACCATGCCTCGCGGACGCGAATGCACAGGCGAGGCATTCGCGTCCGCGCCCAGCTGGCCAACGTCGTCCCGCATCGCCTCAGACAGCGTCGGACAACGAGCTGAAGGTGAACTCCCGCACCTTGAGCGCCGGCATGTACGTCGCGCCGCCGGCGCCGAGGTTCTCCGACGCGTTGATGCGGATCGACGGGCCGATCGCTTCGAGGTTGTTCAGGAAGAAGATGGGCGACTCGTTGAAGCGGAAGTTCTTCACCGGACGCGTCACCTTGCCGTTCTCGATGAGGAACGTGCCGTCGCGCGTGAGGCCAGTGAACGAGATCGTGCGCGGATCGGTTCCGCGAATGTACCAGAAGCGCGTCACGAGGATGCCTCGCTCGGTGCTCCTGATCATGTCGGCCATCGACGTCGTGCCACCAAGCATGCGCAGCGCACCCGCCGATCGCGTCGGCTTCGTGCCCTGCTTCTGCGCCCAGAACCGGTCATAGTTGAGGTTCTTCACCACGCCGTTCTCGATCCACACGACCTTCTCCAACGGCATGCCGTCCTGGTCGTATCCGCCGTTGGTGCTCGGACTGTCGTCCGGATCCGAGAGCAGCGTGACGCGCTCATCGACGACCTTCATGCCGAGCTTGTTGCCACCGCCAGCCTTCGAGTAGAACGAGCGCCCTTCATCGGCGCTGCGCGCTTGCATCGCGCCGACGATGTTCTGGATGAGATTGCCGGCCGCGGTCGACTCGAGGATGGTGACGTAGCGGCCCGGCTCGATGGCCACGGGATTCTGTGACTTGGTCGCCTTGTCGACGGCCGTCGCGCCGACGCGCTGCGCGTCGATGTCGGCAAAGGTGTCGCCATCGCTGCATGCCCAACCGCTGCCCGTGCCGTCCGTGGTGCGCACGGTGGCCGTCATCGTCACGACCGCCCGTGAGTCGTACGCAAACAGCCCTTTCGTGTTCGCGAGCGCCGTCGCGCCTGCTCGGCACTCGATGAAGCCGGTCGCGATGAGACCCGCGGCGCGCGACTGATCTGTCACCTTTTTCGCCGCGAGCGCGCGCTCGGTGGGCGTCGGCATCGTGATGATGCGCTGCTTGGCTGGCGGATACTCCTGCGCGCCGAGCTCCGGCATGCGCTCCGGGTTGGGCGGGACGAGGCGCGCAATCTCGGTCGCCTGCCTCGCAGCAGCGGTCAACGATGCTTCGTCGAGACGATTGGTCGTCACGCTCGCCGCCCTGCCCCCGACAATCGCGGTGATGGTGATCGAGACGTCGCGGTTCTCACCGCTCGTCGTCACCTGGTTCAGCGCGAAGCGCGTGTCCGCACGCGCCGAGCTGTTGATGCTGACGCGCGTCTCGTCTGCCGGAGAGTTCTTCAGCGCGCGCTTGGCGATCTCCTCAGCCTCTGCCCGGGAAAGAATCTCCACCGGAGCATAGAGCGACTTGGGCTCGAACATGCTCATGCTCTCCGTCCCGTGTTGATGATGTTGGTCTGCGTAAACAGCGCTGGCGGACAGCCGTGGCTCACCGAGTTGCTCTGGCCCGGCTGCCCCTTGGCATCGCCGAACGCACCGCCGAGGAAATAGCTGCGCGGCCCGCCGATGACTTTCATCGAGCCCCAGAACTGCGGCGTCTTGAATTGGTAGCCGACGTCCTTGAGCATGCCGACGATCTTGCCGCCGCGCACTTCATAGAATACCTGGCCGCCGAACTGGCCGTTGTAGCGCTGCTGGTCGATGGAGAACGAAGCGTCACCCACGATCGCGATGCCCCGGTCCATCTGCGAGATCATGTCTTCCCACACGTAGTCGTTGTTGCCCGGCGCGATCGAGATGTTCGGCATGCGCTGGAACTGCACGTCGGCCCAGCTTTGTGCGTAGGAACAGCCGTAGCTCTTCACCGGCTTCCCGATCTTCTTGTAATACCAGTCGAGCATCGAAGCCTGCTCGCGCGTGGTCTGATAAT
>JANOIJ010000308.1:0-7833 GCA_031407575.1 Gemmatimonadaceae bacterium
GCTACACGCCGGCGGCCTGCACCTGCTCCCATGCGTGATAGCTGGAGCGGACGAGCGGCCCGCTCTCGACGTGGCGGAAGCCGAGCTCCATGCCGATGTCGTAGAAGCGGCGGAAGTCGTCGGGAGTGACGTAGCGGTCCAGCGCGATGTGGCCTTCCGACGGGCGGAGGTACTGACCGAGCGTAAGAATGTCCACGTCCACCTTCCGCAGATCCTTCATCACCTCGACGACCTCCTCGTTCGTCTCGCCCATGCCGAGGATCATCCCCGTTTTGGTGGGGACGTGCGGCGCGATGCGCCTGGACGTCGTGAAGATGTTCATGACTCGCTCGTAGCGCCCGCCCGGGCGGCACTTCTTGTACAGCCGAGGGACGGTCTCGGTGTTGTGATTGTAGATGTCCGGCTCGGCGTCGAGCACCGTGCGGATCGACGCTTCCTTGCCCTGGAAGTCGGGCACGAGCACCTCGACCGACGTCTGCGGACTGCGGAGCTTGATCTGCCGGATGGTCTCGGCAAAGGCCCATGCGCCGAAATCCGGGAGGTCGTCGCGGTCCACGGAGGTGAGGACCACATGCTGGAGCTGCATGACGCCGGCGGCTTCGGCGACGCGCTCGGGTTCAGTGGGGTCGTACTTGGGCGGACGTCCATGAGCCACTGCGCAGTAGGCGCAGTTCCGCGTGCAGACGTTGCCCAGGATCATGAACGTCGCCGTGCCGTGCTCCCAGCACTCGCCGACGTTGGGACAATGCGCCTCGGCGCATACCGTGTTGAGGTCCATGTCCGCCATGAGCTTCTTGAGGCGGAGGTAGTTCGGTCCTCCCGGCGCCTTCACCTTGAGCCATGACGGCTTGCGCTCGGGCAGCGCAGGCGGCTGGTGCCGCCCCATGATCTGATAGAGTGCTTCGGGCATTTCGCGTAGAATAGCGGGGGACATCAGAAGTGGTAAGTGGAGTTTAACCGTCGTAATTGAGTTGAGCGGTTATGTCCCCGAACCGAACCGCTCTACCGAGAAGAAAGTCAGCGAGGCGGGGACGCGTTCCGACGTCAGGCACATCGCGATCTGTTCCGCGGCCCACGGGGCGAGCAGGATGCCGTTCCGTGAAAAGCCGCAGGAATACATGAGTGTGGGCACGGCGGGATCGGATCCCAATATCGGGAGCCCGTCCGGCGTGACGGGACGCAGACCAGCCCAGTGGTCGAGCGTCCGCGCGTTGGCCAGTGCGGGAGCGGCGCGGCGCGCGATGTCGAGAAGGACCGCGCGGCCCTCGCCGGTTACGCGGCTGTCGAACGCGGTCTCTTCGCTGGTGGCGCCCACGATCAGCGAGTCCCCGCGCGGAATGAGGTAGCCGCCGCTACCGTATGTGACATGGCCAATGCCGTGACGCTCCACGCGGATCAACTGGCCCGTCAGGGGGCGCACCGGAAGCGGACGCGGAAGCCCCGGCAGTCCGGATGCCCAAGCTCCTGACGCCAACAGCACGACGGCTGCCTCGAGCACCCTCCCATCCGCGGCGCGCGCGGCTGGAGTGCGGCCGGCGAGATCCAGGGCGTCCACGGTCACGGGAACGCGCTCGATTCGTGACTGTCGCAGCACGGCCAGTTCCAGGGCCGCCATGAGCGCTACGTTGTCCACGGCACCATCGCCAGGGTGATGAACGGCGCCTGGATGCTCCGCAAACGCGGGTTCGAGCGCGGCGAGCGCCGCTTGGTTGAGGACCCGAGCGCTCGAACCGGCACGTGTGGCGCGAAGGGCGAGGTCGGCGTCCGAAGACGCAAGCTCCAGGATGCCGTTGCGATCCAGTGCGACTTCCACGGCTGCGCTCGCGCCCAGACCCGCGAGGAAGCGCGGATACATATCGCGCGCCTCGAGCGCGAGGGAGAGCACCGCGGGCGGCAGTCCCTCGACCGATGGCGCGAGCATGCCAGCAGCAGCTCGCGACGCCTCGCCTGGTCGGCCGATGTGCGCGATGACGACGCGCAGGCCGCGGTCCGCCGCAGCGAGCGCCGAGGTGAGCCCTGCGATGCCGCCCCCCACGACAAGGAGGTCCGCGGCGTGCGTCACTCGTGCGGCGCCTGATCGTGGTGACATCTTGCGTCGGATGCGGTCACGGAGGCAATCTCACGGTGAACGGGTGTGCGCCGCGCCTGAAACATCACCGTTGGGCCGCGCGTACAGAGGCCAGACTCGCACGGGAGATTGCAAGACATGCTCGCCACCATTTTCATGATCGGCCTGTTCGCCCTCGCCGGCCTCTTCCTCCTCAAGCTCGTGTTCGGGCTCGGCTTCGGCCTGCTCGGATGGCTGTTCGGCTTCGCGATCAAGGCGGTGATCGTGGGCGGGATCGTCTACCTCGTGATCCGGATCTTCAGTCCGGACACCGCGCGACGGCTGCGCGAGAAGTTCTCGGGATCATCTTACTAGTCTGAGCAGCGAAGGTGCAGATCCTTCGCTGCGCTTCAGGATGACACCGGCGCTGCGCTCCCTTCGACTTCGCTCAGGGCAGGCAGGATGACAACGGCACGGCGCGCTCAGGATGCCCATCACGAGCCGCCGTCCAACGCTTCGACCACCGCCCACACGAGCAGCGGAATCATGATCTCGTGGTGGCCCGTGATCTCGTAGCCCTTTCCGCTCGTCAACGTGGGCCGCTGCACGACATTCACACGCGGCCGGTAGTGGCGCTGCATGTCGAGATCTACCGTAGTGAAGTTTCTGGGCTTCCCGTCGCCAAGATTCCTCGCGATGGTGAGCGCCTTGAGGAACACCTCGGGCATGATCACCGCGCTGCCGAGGTTGAGCACCACGCCGCCGTCGTCGATGGCCACGAGCGAATGTGCGAGGCGCCGAAAGTCGCGATGACTGGTGTCGCCAATGGCGGCGCCGCTGGCGGCCGGGTGCTGATGAATGATCTCGGCGCCGAGTGCGGCGTGCACGGACAGCGGTATGCCGAGTCGCCGCGCATTCAGCAGCAGCGACAGTTCGGGATGCGCAAGCGCGGGTGATCGGTCGAGCGCGAGGCCGAGCACCTCGCCCATGCCACGCTGCTCCGACATACCGCGGATGAACGCGTCGTTCATCTCGCGCCCCGTTTCCTCCGCCATGCCGAACGTGCCGCGCTCGAGTCCGGCCGCAACGTCTTCAGATGTCGCGCCGAAGCGGGCGACCTCAAAGTCGTGAATGGCAGCGGACCCGTTCATCGCGACGTGCGTGACGATGCGCCGCCGCATCAGCTCGATGAGAACGGGTGCGAGACCCGTCTTCACGATGTGTCCACCGAGCATGATGACCACACCGCGCTCGCGCCGTGCGGCAGCTGCGATCGCGGCGACGACAGCACGGAAGTCGCGCGCCACGAGCACGTCTGGCATGGCGCGCAGGAATGCCGCGAACGAGCGGTTGTCGCCTGGGGGGTGCGCGAAGTCACTCGCACTGACCTTGTTGGGGCGTATCCCAACGGGAATCGTCCGCACCGCGGCAAGGTTGGCCTCGCCGTCCGGTGGCGTCTGTGGCCCTACGGCGTCGTGACGGTCGCTGCCGCCTGAGCTGGACGATACGATTTCAGATACAGGTTGATGGACCCGAACGAGAGCGCCGACTTCATCTGGAGCATGATGCGATTCTTGTCGTCCGAAAGCCAGACCTCGGCGCGGCCGTTCTCACCGAAGATGCTGCTGGACTTGATGATCGGTTGCAGGACGATGGCGTCGAACTCGCCAGCGGGCACGCGGATGCGCTCCTTGCGAAGCACCTTGATGATGACCGGATTCTTGTGGAGCTCATAGAATCGGTCGAACGAGTACGTCTCGCCAACCTCGAGTGGCGTGGTGCGGACGAAGTAGAGAAACGAACCTTCATCGAGTGGCTCGCTAACGCTCGCCTGCGCCGTGTCGGCGTTCTCCGTGTATTCGCTCCGTTCCGGGAAGATCTCGTACAGGCGCTCCACGAGGCGCCGTCCCTGCTTCTCTTCCTTCCGATACCGCAGCGAGCTGCCGGTGCGGCTGTCGAACCAGCTCTCATACGTGTTGTCGATCCGATAGAAGAACGTGCCGCCGCGGATCTGGAGGATGGTGTGCCAGGTCTCGTTGCCGCGGATGTCCTCAATGCCGGCGACTTCCATGGAGCCAGAACCGACAGAGAGCCGGCCGAACTTGACGTCGTACTCGAGCCGCTCGCCGACGCCGAACGGCACGGCAAGACGTTCGCGCGCCTGCTGTGCGCCAGCCGTGGTGGCAGCGCTCAGCAGGAGGGCAACGACGCCAGCGAGCCAGCGGACCATCGATCTCATGCGCGCGTGGCGCGGACGCTCCGGCCGCGAGCGCTGCGGGCAAACCGCAACAGGCTCATCGCATCGGCCCAGGTTCGCACGCGCGTCTCTCTCGCGCGCACGTCATAGCGCGGGGTCAGCTCGACGGTCTCCATGCGCCGAGCGTGCGGCGCCGCGCGGAGCAGCAAGTCGACGTTGGCACCCCAACCGTCGCCGAGCAGCAGTGGTGCATCACCGCGCTCCTTGATGAGGTCGCGAATGACGGAAACGCGATACAGTCGCAGCACGCCAAACGGATCGCGCACACCTTCGACCGAGACAAACGGCCGCACGACCCACGGCGCCAGGCGTCGGAGATTGCGCACTGCAGCGGGCACGGACATCGCATCTGCGGGGCGCTCCGCCACGACCACATCCGCGCCGCCGTCGAAGCGTTTCAGGAGCTCGGGGATGTGCTCCGGCTGGTCTGTAAAGTCGGCCTGGAGAACGACAATGGCATCGCGCCGCGGATAGCGCGTACGGCGCGAGGCTTCGCGACACAGTGCGTCGATGGCGGAGGCATATCCCACCTTGCTGCCACCAAGCACTGTCAACGGCATCACCTTGTGATACGGCTCGAGCGTGACGGACGTGGCGTCGGTGCTCCCGTCGTCGTACACGAGAACTTCGTACTCGCGCGGCTGTTCCTGGAACACCTTCCGCAGGCGCCAGATGAGCAGCCCGACGGTTGGGGCTTCGTTGAAGGCCGGAATGCAGAAGTAGAGCACGCTATCCTCGAGGACACAGAAAGTGCGGCCGTGAAAGGTAGGCAGGGCCGATCGACGCTCGCCACCCTTCACGGGAGCAATCCGGTCGCAGAATAATACCCCATTCGCGGGGCCGCGTTCGCCAGTCCGCGCTTGCCGCGCGATGCTGCGAGGCATAGCCTTCGCGCGCACGTCGCGCCGGGACCTACCCGGCGCTGAACCTTGGAGTTCCGTGACACGTCGCATCTCTGCAGGCGCGCTGTTGATTGCAGCCGCCTGTTCCAGCGCGCCCGCTCCTGCACCGGCGCCGCCAGCGCCCGTGGAAAGCAGCGACATCACGGCAGCCGAGTTGCGGCACGACCTCACGGCCTTTGCGCACGACTCGATGCGAGGCCGGGCGACGGGAACCGAGGACGCAACGCGCGCCGCCGCGTTCCTTGCCGAGCGTGTGCGCCGCCTCGGCCTGGAACCGGCCGGAGACAGCTTGTACGTCCAGCGTGTGCCGCTCCAACGCGAGTCGTTCACCGAGACGTCGCGCATTACGGTGATGGACGGTGCACGCGTGACAGTGCTTGCCATCGGCGAGGACGTGGTCCCCGTCATCAACCTCGGGCCTGGTGTGCCACCCACGAAGCGTCGCGCAGATGGAGCGCTGGTGTTCGTCGGATATGGATCGGTGACGGCGAAGCCCAGGCGCGACGATTTTGCGGGACTCGATCTCGAGGGGAAGGTCGTCGTCGTGGTGAACGGCGCGCCGGCCGGCGCGGACAGCGCCAGCAGAGCGACGATGGAGGCGGAGACCGCGATCAGCAACCGTCTCGCGCTGATCCTTCCCCAGCGGCCCGCGGCGGTGGTGGTGCTGCTGACCGGCGCCGGCGACGCGCTGTTCAAGCAGCTCGCCCCCTCGTTGGTGCGCGGCGTGTCCGCACGATCGCCCGCAGCGGACGTCGCCGACGCCGACCGCCCGTTGCCGATGATCCTCTTCGGTGTCGCACGTGCTGGGTCCCCACTGCTCCCTGCGCGGTGGCCGAGCGATGACCGCGCGCAGGTGCTCACGGGGCGCCGATTGACGGCACGGGTGGAGCAGGTGCGGACGCCCTTCACCGCGTACAACGTCGTTGGCGTCTTGCGCGGCAGCGACCCGCTGTTGAGCCGGACCTACGTTGCACTCGGCGCACATTACGATCACATCGGCATCGTGACGCCAGTGCGCGGCGACTCGATTGCGAACGGTGCGGACGACGACGGCTCAGGGTCGGTGGCGTTGCTCGCCATCGCCCGCACGATGCAGCGCGCGCCGGTGCGGCCAAAGCGCTCGACGCTGTTCGTCTGGCACACTGGTGAGGAGAACGGACTCCTCGGGTCTGGCTACTTCACAGACCGTCCCACTGTGCCCATCGATTCCATCGTCGCGCAACTCAATGCGGATATGATCGGCCGCAATGCGGCGCCGTTGCTGTACACCGTTGGCCCGCTGTCCGCGCCGAACAACCTGAGTCGACGGCTCGGCGCCATGGTCGATAGTGTGAACGCGGCGCAGGCGACGCCATTCGCGATCAATCGCGAGTTCGACTCGCCAACGCACCCCGAGCACATCTTCGAGCGCAGCGATCACTTCAGCTATGCGCGCAAGGGCATCCCGATCGTCTTCTTCACCACGGGGATGCACGAGGACTACCACGCCGTGAGTGACGACGCGTCGAAGATCGACTATGAGAAGATGGCGCGGGTGGCGAGACTGATGCGCGACGTCGCGACAGCGGTAGGCAATTCGGCGAAGCGGCCGCGCTAAGACGCAGTGCGCTGCGTCACTCCCGCGAGACGCCGCTGGTAGCAGTCGCGAGACACGAGTGCCAGTTGTGTACGCTTCGCACGGTTGCGTCGTCACAGGGTATAGAGGGCACGGATGTGCCTGTCTGCCTTGTCGACGACGACAACCTGCGGAGGGAGTACATGATTCTCGCCAATACGAGACACTCACTCACACGTAGCGATGCCGAGCTCGTCGCGCGGCTCATCGCGCGCGATTCGGGAGAGGAGCTCTCGAGCATCGAGCGCGAGCTCAGTGATCACGGGATCGATGCAGTACTCGACGACCCGCGCCTGTACGGCGCGCTGCTGCGATCGAGGCAGGGTGCGTGTTCGTCCTTGCCGCTCTTCGCGTACGTGGTGGTCCGGCACGCGCTGACAGCGCTCGGCGAAGATGATCGCATGCTCGCGGACTACGTGGCCGCGGTGTTCATGCACTTCGGGCTTCGCGATCGTGCACAGCGCGTGGGGCCGAGCGATGACCAGACGTACGACACCCTTGCCGACCTGGCACAGGACTGCGACGATCCTGACGCGAAGCGCAGCTTTCTCGTGCGCACGCACCTCGGCAACTACGCGCTGTGGCTGAGCGGCCTCTATCCCGACTACATCGAGCACCGTCGATGGCGGCGCGGAGGTCCCGACCTGGACTACTACGAAGAAATGGGACGACGCGGCTTTCGACTCGCGGCCGACCACCGGCTGGCAGACAACCATGGCATGGCGACGCTTTACGCGACGGCGGCCGAGCAGTTCGGATTGCTGCGCGCGGCACTGAACAACGTCAGCGATGCGCTGCTCTTTCCGAATAGTTACTCGCCGGAGCGGCTCATCAGGCAGGTAGAGACGGAAGCGCGCTGGCGGCGGCTGAACTGACGGCCTTCGCGAAGGCGTCGAACAGGGCGCGGTCCCAATGTTCCTCCGTGCCCGTGAGCTCCTCGGGGTGCCATTGCGCTCCGAGCATCCACCAGTCGTCTCCCTGCCACTCGGCGCCCTCGATCACGCCGTCGGCC
>JANOIJ010000311.1:0-3269 GCA_031407575.1 Gemmatimonadaceae bacterium
GGTCACGCGTTCGCGTACGGACTCGTCACTGGCGCTGCGATCTAGATCGTCGGAATCGTCCTCTACATCTCCGAGGACAACCGCCGGAAGAATCTCGAGCAGGAAGCAGGCAACCACGCCACGGCCGGCGGGCGCCGGCGAGGCGGGGCGATCTTCGAGTTCTAAGAGCTGTCCCGCAATGGCGTCGATCCCTCGACGCCACTTTTGGACAGGCCGGTTCGCGTCCTCGCTCGTTCCGACTTGGTCCGGATCGAAGATCCAGTCTCATTCGGGGTTGTGCGAGGCGCCGTGCCAGCATTTTGCCGAGCCATCACGTGACGTGATGTCCGCCCCGTCTCCTCGACGGACGATCCGTCGAGGGCGGAAGGCGCGGTTGACTCGGACGGGGCGTCTTGCCGCCCCCATGAAGGATCGAGTGTTTCGAGAAGGATCTCGCTCGTGCGCTCACCCAGGAGACCGCGAGCCGCATCGAAGTCGACGAAAGCAGCGGGGGCGGCGTCATCGGTGAATCGCACGAACGAAGCGAGGACCGCCGAGACTGCGTCGCGGTCGCCACGCAGTCCGCAGGTGGGGCAGTCGTGTACGCGCTCTCCGAGTGACTTCTTCGCGCGGGAACCGCACAGGCAATGCTGCGAGAGCGCGGTCGAGCGAGTCGACGCCCGGCGAATTCCTCCCGCGACTCCGGCAACGTTCGCGACCGCGATCGTTTCGGCACGGATCGCATCGAGCAAGGTGCCCGGAGAGAACGCGGACATCGCCCGGCCCCAGCGCCGCGCCCACGTCGTGAGGTTGCAGTCCTCGACGATGGCGCGGAAGCCGTGCCGGAGGACGACCGCTCCGGCCACGCGCCGTGCGAGGGCCTTGCGCGCCTGAGCGGATGCGGCAGCGGAAGCAGCCTGCGACGCGCGCTCGCGTTTGTAGCGCCGGCTCAATGCATCCTTCCGGTACGCCTGCAGAGGTTTTCCGTCCGCGCGCGCCTTCCGTTTTCCTCGCGGGATGACGATTAGCGGTCGGAGTCCCGCGGCTTCGCGACGGCGTGCACGTTCTTCCTGCCGCAACGAGAGCCGATACTGGTCCGGGTTCGCGGCTCGTCGCGAGCGGTCGAGGGCTCGTCCGCGCCGACGCTCCTTCCGGCGACGCTGGCGCTCCGCCTCGCGCTCGCCTGCGTGTCGCTCGATTCTCGTGATGAGAAGGTCGTCGTTTCCCACGCGAGAGGCGACGGAGATGTTCGAGACATTGACGTCGATGCCTGCCGTGCGGTGCGCCGATTCGCCGGCCGCCTTGACCCTGCGCGCCATGGTGCGCGGCGACGCGTACGGCTCTTTCACGAGCATGAGGTGCGCTTCGTAGCGCCAACCTCCGGCTGCGTTCGGGTCGCACCGACGGACGAGGTCGATCTTGTGCCAGGCCTCCGGGTCCTGAAGCCGGTCGTCGAGAATCGCCTGGTTCGACGGCGCGGACGGGAGTCTCACCGGCAGGACGAGATCGCCGCCCGCGAGCCCGGAGAAGACGACGACGAGAGGTCCGGAATGGCTCCACCACGACGTCCCGGACATCGCGATCGATCGCATTGTCCGAGGTTGGAAGAACCGCCCGTCGCTTCCTGTGTAGGCCTCCCGGTGCCCCGACAACGTCCCGTGAAGACGGAAGGTCTCCCATTTTCGCGGTGTCGTGCGTGAGCGCGCGCGGCCCGGGAGCCGCGCGAAGTCGAACCACCGTCCGATGTGAAGGAGGCCCTGCGTTTTCCCGCTCGCATCACGGAAGAGATGGCGCTCGGCCGCCGTGAACACCGAGTCGGCGAGGTGCATCGCGAGTGCCTTCGTCACCGACGTGCGGAGGTGCGGAGCGTCGTTCAGGTGGCCGTAAGCAGCCCGCTCGAGAGCCGATTGCGAAAGACCGAGGCGCTCTCGCACGCTGCCGGGGCCCTTCTCTTCGCGCTCGTGGCGCGCCGACCAATACGCACGAATCCGGTTCCGGACGTCATGCTGCAGGGCGCGGCGAAGCGCGAAAGCGGTCGCAAACATCCCTTCGAGACGAGAGCGCTGCAGCGGATCGCGGGTATCCAGCGCCAGGCGAAGCACCGACGCTGGGCCATCGCCTCGCGCCCAGGGCGTCTGCTTGTTCGGTCCTCGTGTCCGCTTCTTCGATGCCACGGAGCAATCCTAACGAGGCCCTCTGACATCAAACTCGTCATGACGGACATCCAGGCCGGAATCGGCCTCTCCTCTGGGCTCTTCAAGAAGATCCTCGCTCGCCTCCGCAAGACCGATCGTCGCCGCCGAGGCCCACCCTGGTCGACCTCTCTCCGGCGGCGACTTCTCTTGGTATGTCTCGCGCTCCGAACGAATCTGACGATGCGCGAGCTCGCTGCACTCCTGGCCGTTTCGAAATCCCACGTGCACCGGGTCATCGCCGATCTCACGCCGCGGATCGCGGCCTTCTTTCATGACGCAAAGGCCCACGAGCGACGATCCTCCTGGGTCCTCGATGGCACGCTCGTCCCGACCCGCGATCACGCGGCCGCAGCGAAGTCGAAGAACTACCGCTGGTCCTGCAATCTGCAGGTGCTCATTCGTCGTCGCGACCTGCACGTGATCGAGCTGAGTGGAGGCGGACCGGGCAATCGAAACGATCCGATTCACTATCGGGGATCTTCCGTCGAAAGGCTGTCGGGCTGGCATGGGCGCGTGCTGGCCGACGGCGGCTATCGCGGCGTCCCGGAGTTGATCACGCCACGGTTCGCACGGAACCGGATCGTGCGCGACGACGCCTGGCGACGCCACCGCCGCCGCCGCGCACGGGTCGAGCACGCCATCGCTCGACTCAAGAACTGGCGCGTTCTGCGCGACTACCGGCGCAGAGGCAACACGCTACTCGACACGGCTCGCGCTGTTGCCTTCCTCCACAACGAAAAAGTCGAAACATTGCGGGACAGCACTTAGGCGCTCGCTTTTTTCACGGCAGCCATCGCGGCCGTGTCGCCGTGACGGCGATCGGAGCTCCAGCCCTCGATGCCGTTCCAGACGCGCGCCGGCGTGTAGCCGTGGATCTTGTGCAGCGTCGAGAAGAGCGTCGGGCCCGACGACAGCTCGACGTCGTCCGCGGTGAACTGGGCCGGATGTTCGTAGCCGCATGCGTGCGTGACCGCGAGGATCTCGTTGCGGAAAGACTGCACGTATTTCGCGAGCCGGCTCGACTGCACGTTCGGATCGAGGCCCGCCTGGAGGTAGCGGTCCTGCGTCGCGACGCCCGAGGGGCAATGATCGGTG
>JANOIJ010000331.1:0-4334 GCA_031407575.1 Gemmatimonadaceae bacterium
AATTTCGTCGCGCCGCTGGAGGAAGGCGGCGCGCCGGTGACGAGCGCGCCCGACGCGCCCGCCGGTGCGAAGTGACGATGTCGTCCCGACAGGAGCGCAGCGACCGAGGGACCTGTTTTCTCCGGGTTCACCACGAACTCCGGCAGTCGTGTGAACCCAGACGGCGAACGCTGGGAACGCTGACACGACGCACGCTGAAAACGCTGCAACAGCGGCAAGGCAAAATGCGCTTAAACGCTCTCGTCGATGCAAAACGCAGGTCCTGCGACGTCTGCGTGCGCAGTGTCAGCGTTCTCAGCGTTCGCCGTCTGGGCTTGGCCGGCTGGGCTTGTGGACGCCGCACGTGTCGTACTGACCGACACGAAAGAGCAGATCCCTCGCTTCGCTCAGGAAGACAACTCAGTGCCCTACCAGCTTGCTCGCCTCGCCGAAGGCGGTCATCGCCTGCCGCACGGCCGCATCGCGCGTGACATCCACGCGATATGACCCCTCCACGCCCCACTTCGCGTACGCTATTCCACTGCGAAGCTCACGCTGGAGCAGTTCGTCCGCGTCGGCAGGCACGTCGACGCCCTGCTTCGCTGCATACGCTCTAAAGTCGGCGAGCGTGGCCGCAGAGAGGGGCGCCCCACTCGCGAACGCGTCGAGCGTCCCGAGCGTACTGCCGCTCGCGTCCACGTACGAGCCGCTCCATGACAGTGCGACCTGTTGCTCGTCGATGCGGGCCAGCCACCGCGGTGCGGGAGGCGCTTCCGCAAGAAGGACATCAGGATAGATCCCGCCGCCGCCGTACACGATGCGGCCCGCACTGGTTTTACAGGACGGACGGCCAGCTGTGTCGCGTTCTGCACGCGCGAGGCGGTAGTAATCGCGACGCGTGATCGTGCGATACTCCCGCTGCACGACTCGGCCGCACGGTGTGCGCACTTGCCCGATCACCAGCACCAGCACCGAGCCGTCCGACATGGGAAAGCCGCGCATCAGCAGCGACTTGCCGAACGTGGGCCGCCCGACGATGAGCGCCCTGTCGTGATCCTGTAGCGCGCCGGCCACCAGCTCCGATGCACTCGCGGATCCCGCGTTCACCATCACGACAATGGGATAGCGCTTCTCACTTCTCCAGAACGAGCGCTGCACGCGTCCCGTGTCGGTGATCTCCGCCTTGCGGCCGCTCGACGAGTAGACGACGGCGCCACGCGGCAGGAACTCCCCGGCGACGCGCGCTGCTTCCGCGACACTTCCGCCGCCGTTGTCGCGAAGGTCCAGGATCAGGCGCTTCATGCCGCTCTTCTCGAGACGTTCGAGCGCCGAGTGCAGGTCGTCAGCGACGCGCTCGCCGACGAAGGTGGTCACGCGGGTGTAGCCGGTCGTGGAATCGAGCATCGTCGCGACGGGCACCGCCGTCGCCTCGTCCACCGACTCCCGCTTGACCTCTCGCTCGAGCCGCGCGATCGATCCATCGGCGCGGCGTCGCTCGAACGACAGCTTCACCGTGGAACCCTTCTTCCCAGCGAGCACGATCTCGAGCTCCTCAGCGCTCGCCGCCGTGATCGGCGCACTCTCGGCGGCGATCAACTCGTCGCCTGGTAGGATGTCGAGCTGTCGAGCCGCGCTGCCCGCAGCCACGCTGACGACGATGGGCGCACCGCCGACGAACGAGAACGTCACCGGGACGGGGACGAGCTTGCGGTCGCGGAGCGCCTGTTCCTTGCCGGGCTCCAGCCGCATGGCGGGAATGACGTACGAATGCGGGTCCGCCGCGCGGATCATGCCGACGATCGCCGCCATGAACAGCTCATGGCTGTCCACCGAGTCGGGGTGATTGATGCGAATCTGGTTGAGGACCTGCCCGAACATCTGCAGGTCCTCGTACGACGTCCGCTTCACGACGACGCTCGGCGCACCCTGTGCGGACGCCGATTGCGGTGCCCCGAACATCAGCGCGGCGGCAAAGAGCCGCCACTGACACGCTCGCGTGACGCTCATGGCTTGACTGGCGCCATGATCGTCATGATCTCCTTGATCTCCGCCAGGCGCTCCTCGGCGTATGGGCGCTGAATGTCACTTTTTGCGGCGTACTTGAGGAAGTTCTCATATGCCACGGCCGCCTCCTTTCCCTTGCCCAGCTGCTCGCTCACCTGGCCCACGCGCAAGTAGGGCAGTGCGTAGAAGGGCTCGAGCTCGGTCGCCTTGGTCAGTTCGCCGACGGCTTCGGCGTAACGACCGGTGGCCGCGAGCACGAAGCCGTTCACATACCGGATGTGTGGTTCGGCGGGCGCCAGTTCGGCCGCGAGAGCCGACTCGCTCAGTGCGGTCGCTGAGTCCTTGAGGCCCAGCGCAAGCAGCCCGAGACGCATGTGCGCGGGAAAGTACGCGAGGTCTTCCTGGAGGGCACGACCATAGGCTTCGCGCGCGCCTTGCGTGTTGCCGGCTCCTTCGAGCAGCACCGCGATGCTGTACTCGACGAGCGCCTTCGAGTTGTAGAAGATCACGAGATCCTTCTGGTCCTTCTTCCGCATCTCCTCGAGCGCAAGGTTGAACTCCTCCGTCGCGTGGTCCACCTGCCCCCTCATGGAATAGATGCGTGCTCGATCGAGCAGCAGGGGCGCCTTGTCGCGCGTGGACGCCATCGCACCTGCATACTGCTCGAGCGCCGCGGCGAAGTTGCCCTCCGAATAACTCAGCCATCCGCGCATGGCCTCGCCAGCCGACCGGAGATACGTGTTGATGGCAAAGTCGAGGTCCGGCGATGTTTCGCCGCGCCTCACGCCATTCGCATTCTTGATGTACGCCACGAACATCGGGCGATCGAGCTGGCGGTACAGGAAGGGACTCAGCATCAGCGCGCGAAACTGAAGCGAGTCCAGGCGGCGCATGTCGGCGGATTCCAGCGTCCGGCGATTGCCCTCCATCACCAGTCGCAGGATGCGCTGGTCCTTCATGAGCAGCGCCGCGCGTCGTGCATACAGCGGCTCGCCCCACGCCGGATTGATGCGCGCCGCCCAGTAGAACGCCTCCGCCGCTTCCTCGGTGTATCGCTCGAAGCGCGCGAGCCCGTGGTTGTAGTAGGCATGAGCGTCGTTCGTGTCGGCGCCGGCCTCGAGCCGCGGACGCTTTTCGACGGGACCGAGCCGCTGGGCGGGCAATGACGCAATGGCGGTCGCCGTAATGGCGATCGCGACCAATAGAGGACGCATGTGTGGACGCTGGGCACGAGGTGGGAACTACGACGGCAACTTAGACGACCCGGCGACTCGCGGTAAGTGTCTTGACGACTGCGGTACAAAGTGCTCGAAAGCTGCAGTCGTTGCGTTTATCGATTGTGGCGATTTGCGAATCGAATGTCAGGCGAACTGTGTGCAGCTTAGTCGTTGGCGCCTGCGTCACGCCTGTCGCAATGGGCAAGTGTCGCTCGGTTCCGGAAGGACGACAAAAGGCCGATTCTGAGCGGAAACAGCCGCCGATACTGCGTAACGGCGGCCGCGCCATCAATTAACAGAAAGACACGATGGCACTGTCACACCGTCGAGGTTGCGCGAATGCGCACGGAGCAGTCGGCGGTTGTCGGCTTCAGATCGGCCTCTTGTGGTAGTTCAAGAAACCGTGCGCGCCTCCCGTGCGAGAAGATCTCGACGCGGTCGCGCCGAAGCCCGCGTCCTTCAGAAGAGCGCTAGCCGCGCCCGACGAGCGGGACGACTCCCATCACCAACCCGACGACGAGCAGCACCGCGACGCTCCCAAGCGCCCACTTCAGCGTAAAACGCTGGTGCGCATCGAAGTCGACATCCACGAGGCCCACCAGCAGGTACGTGGACGGCACGAGTGGACTCAGGAGATGCACCGGCTGCCCCAGCACCGACGCGCGGCCCATCTCCGCCGCGGTAATGCCGTACGCGGCGCCCGCCTTGGCGAGGATGGGCAACACGCCGAAGTAGAACGCGTCGTTCGAGATGAAGAAGGTGAACGGCACGCTCAGCACTGCTGTCACCACCGCGAGGTACGGACCCAGCGCCGGCGGCACCAGGTGCACGACGCTGTTGGCCATCGCGTCCACCATCTTCGTGCCGGAGAGAATGCCAGTAAAGACGCCCGCCGCAAAGATCAGTCCCGCCACTGCCAGCACATTCCCCGCGTGCGCATTGAGCCGCGCCTTCTGCTCCGCGATGGAGGGATAGTTGATCGTCATCGCGATGGCAAACGCGATCATGAACAGCACTGGCAGCGGAAGCAATGCGAGCATCAGTGCCGCGAGCAGCGCCGCCGTGAGCAGTGCATTGACCCAGATCAACTGTGGACGCGCGATGTCCGCCCGCGCTGCCTCGGGCTCTGGTTCG
>JANOIJ010000361.1:0-20601 GCA_031407575.1 Gemmatimonadaceae bacterium
GCGAGACGAGGCATGCTGGCCGTTCGTTGAAGGGCTTGGAAGGGAGCGAATAAAGTATATAATATACGATTATCCCTCCAACCGCGCGTCCCATGTCCCATAGACTCGCTCGATCACGCGCCGCCGCGTGCGTGCCCCTCATCGTCGTCGCCATCGCCGCGCTGGCCGGCTCGGCGCCGCCGCTCTCGGCGCAGGATACCCTGGCGCTGCGTGCGACGAGTGCACCTCCCAACGCGATCTGGCTCGACACGCTCGACCTGTCGACGTGGCAGCAGCGTCGACAGCGGCCACGGGCAAGGCTCTCCCTGCGCGGGCGCCCCATCACGATGAACGGCGTGGTGTACCCGCACGGTGTCGGGACGCTGACCATCAACGAGTTCCTCGTGGACGTGAAGGGCGAAGCGGAGAAGTTCGTCGCGATGGTCGGGATTGATGACGAGCTGAAGGCCGGCCGCGGCACGGTGAACTTCGAGGTGTGGGCCGACGACAAGCTGGTGGCGAGCAGCGGCGTGATCCGCGCTGGCGAGCCGCCAAAGTTGCTGGTGGCGAACCTCGCGGGCGCGCGCATCGTGCAACTGATCACCGACGACGGCCAGGACACGAGCAACGACGACAACGCCGATTGGGGTGGCGCGATGTTCGTCATGAAGCCGGGATCCACGGCGAGGCCCGAGCCCTACGTCCTCCCGCCCGACACGCCTGCGACCATCTGGATGGGGTCGAAGCCCGAGCCATCCATCAACGGTCCTCGCATCACGGGCGCGACGCCGGCTCGTCCGTTTCTCTTCCGCATTCCCGCGACCGGCGACGGTCCGCTGCGCTTCTCAGCGCGCAACCTGCCGGCAGGTGTGAAACTCGATCCGGCCACCGGCATCATCTCGGGCTCACTCACGCGCGACGGCACGACGGTGGTCGATCTTACGGTGCGCGGCGCCAAGGGAACGGCGACGCGTCAGCTCACCATCGTCGGCGGC
The DNA here is from genome assembly GCA_031407575.1 of Gemmatimonadaceae bacterium. Classification (GTDB taxonomy): domain Bacteria; phylum Gemmatimonadota; class Gemmatimonadetes; order Gemmatimonadales; family Gemmatimonadaceae; genus AG11. The sequence continues at coordinate 975 of JANOIJ010000361.1, forward strand.
AAGGACAAGCTCGCGCTAACACCGCCCATGGGATGGAATTCGTGGAACGCGTGGGGCACCGGTGTGGACGACGCGAAGGTGCGGAGCTCCGCCGATGCGATGGAGAAGAGCGGCCTGGTAGGTCACGGTTTTCAATACGTCGCCATCGATGACGGCTGGGAGGGAACACGGACGGCAGACGGCGAGCTTCCGGCGATCGCCGCGAAGTTCCCCGACATGAAAGCCCTGGGCGACTACATCCATTCGAAAGGCTTGAAGTTCGGCATCTATTCCTCGCCCGGGCCGACCACGTGTGGCGGACGTGCGGGGAGCTATCAACACGAGCTCCAGGACGCGCGCACCTGGGCGCGATGGGGAGTCGATCTTCTCAAGCACGACTACTGCTCGTACGAGCGAGTCAAGCCGGGTTTCGACTGGCCGACGCTGCAGGCGCCGTACATCGTGATGCGGCAGGCGCTCGACAGCCTCGATCGCGACGTCGTGTACAGCATTGGCAACTACGGCTACGGCGAAGCGTGGAAGTGGGCCGGTGACATCGGCGGCGAGTTGTGGCGCACCACCGGCGATCTTACGGACTCCTGGTCCAATCTGGAAAGCGTCGGCTTTCGCCAGGCGGGGCGTGAGCAGTACGCAGGCCCCGGCCGCTGGAACGACACCGACATGCTCGTCGTCGGGAATGTCGGCCTCGGTCCCAGTCTCCATCCGACGCGGCTGACGCAGAACGAACAGGTCCTCCACATCACGCTCTGGGCGATGCAGGCAGCCCCGCTGTTGATTGGCGCCGACATGTCGCAGCTCGATGCATTCACCATTGCACTCCTGACCAACGACGAGGTGCTCGACGTCGATCAGGACATGCTCGGCAAGGCGGGCGGTCGCGTGTGGAAGGATGAGAAGCTCGAGGTGTGGTCACGACCGTTGTCCGATGGGACCACGGCGGTCGCGCTCTTCAATCGCGGGATGAAGCCGACCGAGGTTACGGCGCGGTGGGCGGACATTGGCGTCACCGGCCGGCAGTCCGTGCGCGATCTGTGGCTGCGCAAGGATCTCGGTGTCTTCACCGGGTCGTTCAAAGCGACGGTGCCGCGGCACGGCGCGGTGATGATCAAGGTGGGGAGACCCTAGGCCGCTTCGTTGCGGTCATGGGGAAGCGCTGGCCGCCGTGGTACGTGACGACGCCGCGCATGCCGGTCCATCCTGCCTGTACGGCGCCGTCGAAGGTGACGGGACCCTCGGGCGTGTCCACGGTCATGTGTGCCGAATCGCCGCGAAGCACGAGTGCGCGGACTGGAAGCGTGTTCGTGCCTGCGGGCGCAAGGGTCCCGGTCAGCTCCGCGCCACGCCGAAACAGCCAGAGCTCGCCTGGCGTCTGTCGTGCGCCCAGGTCCACGCGGAAATCCCAGCGGCCGGCGAGTGAATCCAGGCGCGCGGTCGCCGCCGCGCTCTCTCCGGCGACACCGGCCGCCGCGCCGCCTCGCGTGGCACTACACCCGAAGACGGCCAGCATAAGCACGGCGGTGAATGCAGCGGCGCGAACGCGATGCAGGATGGTCATTGGGTTGTGATACAGAGAGAGGCGGGACAACCCGACGTGCAAGACAAGACGTCGCCGCGCGCGCGCGGTTTCGATTCTCTTGTCGTGTCTGCAGCGTTGCGAGGAGGGTCGGCCGGCGCCCCTCATTCCGAATTCGGGTTCATCACGGAGTCCGGGATACGCCGCGCGAATCTCGAGGAAGAACTACGTGGCGTCGCGCGAAACGATGGAACTGCGGGGTCCGGAATCTGGACGGATGCGCCGGACGCCTCCTGGTTTGAACCCAGACGGCGAACGCTGAGAACGCTGACACGACGCACGCTGAAGACGCTGGAACGGCGCGGGACAGCGGCACATTCACGAACTCGGAACGAACAACGCAGTTCCAGCGTCGTCTGCGTGCGCGGTCTCTGCGTGTTGCAGCGTTCGCCGTCTGGGTTGTCACCATCTCGACTTTGTCTCGAAGCACGAACCACGAATTGGCCGACGTCGCCTCGAAGCGGACCCTCGCGTCCGAGGCGACGGCACCGTCCCCAATATTCGGTGAAGAACGAAACAAAAAGTCTGCCGCTCCCGGAACGGAAGCGGCAGACGTATTCACTTCAGCCGATCATTGGTATCCGGGATTCTGCGTGATGGCCTTGGACCGAAGGAGCTCCGCGTTAGGTATGGGGAACAGGTACATGTGCGGTTTGAATTTACGGTCCTGGAACAGGCATTTCTTGCTGACTGCGCAGTTGTAATCATATGTCTTCACGCCTGCGGAGTTTCGAGTGATATAGATCCCCTGAGCTGGCTTGCTCAGCTCCACCTCCGCCTGCTTCCAGCGCAGCAGGTCCCAGTATCGCTTGAACTCGAATGCGAGCTCGATGCGCCGCTCTTGCTCGATGGCCTTGAGCAATGCCGAACCGCTCGCCGTAATGGGCGGCATGCTGACTCCCTGTCGAGTGCGAACCCGGTTCACGTAATCACGCGCGTTGGCCTCCGAACCGAGCCGGTACTGCGCCTCGGCATAGTTCAGATACATCTCCGCCAGGCGGTAGATCGCCCACACGCGGTTGGGTACGCCGGCCGACGTGCGCGCCGAACCGAGGACGCGCGTCGAGTCGTACCACTTGCGATAGGTGTACCCCGTCAGCGAGGAGTTCCAGGGCTGGATCCCCTTGTTACTGTCCTTCCCGCCATCCCAGAACTCGGCCTTGCGACCCCAGTACGTCGCATCGTCGAACACGATGTTGGCGTAGAAGCGCGGATCCCTGCCGGCGTACGGATTTGCCGGGTCGTAGCCCGATGTGGGGTCGGTGATCGGCTTGCCAGTCGCCTTCATCTCATAGGCATCGACATGCGCCTGAATCGGGGTGTGCGCCGACCAGCCGCCGTATCCGTTCGAGGAAACGTTGCGCTCAAAGGCGTCGTGAGACTCGAACTCCTTGTTGTACACGCGTCCGAAGATCACTTCGGACTTCCACGTTTGCAGGAACAGATCCTTGTAGTCACCCGTAAAGAGCGAGTGACCTGGCAGGTCGATGACGGCCTTCGCTGCATTGGACGCCGCGAGCCACTTCGCCTGGTCGTTGCTCGCGTTGTACAGCGGGCTGGCCGCGTACAGCAGGATGTCGGCCTTGAGCGCCAGCGCGGCGCGTCGGTCGGCTCGTCCGAGGGTCGCGCCGGCCGTCGCCGCCGGCAACATCGGGATCGCCGCGTCCAGCTCCTTGACGACGAACGCCACGACCTCATCGAACGATGCCCGTGGCACCTCGAAGTCGTCATCGAGTGTGAACGGCTTCGTGAGCAACGGCACCCCACCGTACGTCTTCGCCAGCTCGACGTACTTGTTGGCACGCAGGAACATCATCTCGCCCGTGAGCGTCGTCTTCTGTGCCTCGGCTCCGGGCACGTTCGCGATCTCTTTCATGAACGTGTTGATGCGCCGGATGTTGGCATAGCTGGGCTGCCACGGGTTCCACGACACGTCCGTCGGCGACAACGTGCCCAGATTCACCGCATTCGAGTTGCAGTAGTTGTGCGTGTTGAACGCTTCATCGCTCAGACCGACGCAGTCCACCAACGCGAAGCCTGCGTTGATCCCTGACGAGGCAGGTGTAGTGTTTGTAGCCGCAACCGACCCGTACGTTTGATCCACGTATTGCCTGACCAGCGCCAGGTCGCTCCAGACCGTCACATCCGAGTACTGGTCGGTTGGCGCCAGATTGAGGAGGTCATCCTTGCATGCCGCCGCCAGCGCCAGCAGGCTACCGGTGGCGAGGAGCCGCAGCCGCGGCGTCATTATCGCGCGTACCGATGTTCTCTGTCTCATCGCGATGTTCCTCCAATCGTGGCCGACACGCCGATGTTGATGATTTTCTGTTGCGGGTAATTGTAGGTGTTCACCACGTTCAGCTCCGGGTCGTACCCTTCGATCCCAATCGGGGTGAAGAGGTTGAAGCCCTGGAAGTACACACGGATGCCCTGCAGGGCGAGGAATTTCTTGGAGAGATCAGAGGGGATTTCATAAGACAGCTGCAGGTTCTTGAGCCGCAGGTACGACGCGTCTCGCAGCCAGAACGTCGATTGCTCGGCGTTGCGCGGATTGCGTCGGTCGAATGACCTTGGCCATTGCGCATTCGGATTCTCGGGCGTCCAGCGACCATCGAACAGCCACTTCGGCGGCGTGACCGGCGCGTTGATGGCCTGCGGCATCACGAACACCTGCGAACCACCCTGGAACTGCCAGACCATATCGAGGTTGAGACCCTTCCAGCCGGTCATCGTGACCAGGCCGCCCTGCATTCGCGGCGTTTGGGAATCGTAGACGCGAATGCGATCGGTCGGCGTGATCGCGCCATCCTTGTTCGTGTCCACGAAGCAGATGTCGCCCGGCGCCGTACCGGCGAGTGTCGGCCGCGCGGCGACTTCCGCTGCCGACCGGAACAGGCCGCAATCCTGATAGATCAGGTACGAGTCGATCTGGTCGCCGGTGCGCTTCTGATGCTCCGGCGTGTTCACCGCTTCGTCCAGGAAAGCGATTTCACTCTTGGCGTAAACGATGTTCGGTGCAACGCTGTAAGTGAAACCGCGGAACGAGGACGCGAACGTAACCATCCCGTCGAAGCCGGTTTTCTTGACCTGGCCGAGATTCTGCGTCGGCAACGTGAGTCCGGTGTACAGCGGAACTGACGCGCTGCGCTGGATGAGGAGCCCCCTCCGATCATCCCAGAAGACATTGAGGTCCGTGGTGACCTTGCCCTTGGCAAACGTGGCCTCCACGCCGGTGTTCCACTTGGTAACCGTTTCCCAGGTGATCGCCGGATTGGGCTCGGCCTGCGGATTCAGGCCGGGCACGCGCCCAGGGTTGGAACCGAAGACGTAGCCGGTCTGGTTCACCGCATAGCGGGCGAGGTACTGGTAGTTTCCTGCGCCATCGCTCCCCAGTTTGCCCCACGACGCCTTCAGCTTCATGTCGTCGATCCCACGAAACCTGAAGAACGGCTCGCTCGAGATGCGCCACGCAGCGGAGATACTCGGAAAAGTGCCCCAGCGCGTGTCGGGCGGAAACCGATCCGATCCGTCACGCCGCATGGTGAAATCCGTGATGTACTTGTCGTCGAACACGTAGGAGAGGCGGCCAAAGTAGTGCATGCGTGCCGTCTGGATCGAACCGCCTAAATTGCTCCACCCGTCCGTAGGACCGGCGCTGAGCTCCTGGAGCTGGTCGCTCACGTAGCCGGTGCGGGTACCCTCCAGCGACTGGGCGCCGAACTGCGAACGCTCGTGCGCAATGAAGCTCTGGACCTGGTGCTTGCCGAAGGAGCGGTCCAAGCCGAGCCGCAAATTGAACGTCCTGCGATTGCTGTCGGCCAATGCCCGCGTCAGGCTCCGATTACCGGTGCGGTCCCGGTAGTCGATGTACGTCTGCGTGGTCGCGTCGTACTCCACCCAGTCCCACGTATTGTTGAAGACCTTGCCATCATTGTATCCGAGATCGAATGCTCCGAGCCCGGACACGTAGAGGCCATCGGTGATGGTCGGCATGTCCAGCTTGAAGGTCAGCGTGGAATTGACCATGAAGTTCTTGTTGCGATTGTAACCGGTCAGCCCCTGCGCGCGCACCAGCGGGTTGTTGAACTCGATGCCGGTGCTCGGCTTGCCGTTCGGGTACACCGCGTTCTGCACCGGATAGTTGCTCGCCGCCGTCTGGAAGATGGCGTCCGAGTCGAAGTTCGAGGCGCTTCTCTCCTCATACTGGCCTCCCACGCGAAGCTGCACATTGAGATTGTCGCGGACCTGCGCGGTCACGTTCGACCGCATGCCGTACTGGTTGTAGCCCAGCGGGCTGGGCTCCTCGAAGATGCCCTCCTGATTCAGGTACTGTCCTGACACGAAATACTGGACCGCGCCTGCTCCCCCCGACACGTCCACCCGGTGTTCCATCTGCGGCGCCCGCGGCCGCGTGACCGCTTCCACCCAGTTGGTGTTTGGATAGCGCAGCGGGTCGGAGCCCGAGCGAAAGAGATCGACCTGCTGCTGTGTGTACAGCGCCGGATTGCCCAGCGACTGGTTCAGCTCGTTGATGTAGGTCGCGTAATCCCAGGAGTCCACGAGCCTCGTCAACGCCGTCGGCTGGCTGTAGCCGGCGCTCGAGTTGAACGTGACGCGCGGAGCGCCGCCGCCCTGCTTCGTGGTGACGAGGATGACGCCGTTGCCTGCCTGTGCGCCGTAGATCGCCGCCGAGGCGTCCTTCAGGACGGTCATGCTCTCGATGTCATTCGGGTTGAGGCGCGTGAAGCCGCCACGGCCGGCCACGCCATCGATCACGAACAGCGGACCGTTGTTGGCGAGCGCGCCCGCGCCGCGAATCAGAATCGAGGTGTTTTCGCGGCCGGGGACGCCGCTGCGGTTGTTCACGATGACCCCCGGAATCCGGCCCGCCATCGTCATGGCGAGGTTCGGCGTTGGGGATGTCACGAGCTCCGCCCCGCTCACCGAGGACACCGCACCCGCGATGGTCGCCCGCGTCTGCGAGACGTATCCCGTCGTCACCATCTCCGCCAACTTCACCGCCACCGGCGCGAGCTCCACGTCGATCGTAACCGGTACGGCTCCACTCACCACCACATTCTCGATGATCCGTTCCGCGTAGCCGAGAATCTGCGCCCGAACGCGATACGTTCCCGCAGGGACGTTCCGCAGGAAAAAGCGGCCATTATCGCTCGTGTTGGCGCGTATGGCGGTGCCCACGATGCTGACGAGCGTGCGCGGGAGCGGTAGTTTCGACTCCGCCGAGGTGATCCGGCCGACGATCGTGCCCCCAGTCTCCTGTTGGGCTCCCGCATTCGCTGGCCCAAGCGACAGAACACCGACCAACAGCGCAGGAGCCCATGCCATCACCCACTTGCTACCTCGCCAGGATGGCCCTGGACCCTGAACTTCACCGCGTGCATCTACCATCGAACAATCCTCCGTCGGGTGGGATGAGGAGTGAGCGGCCGAGCACGAACCTGCGTGCTTGCGCGGCAAATTGGAATATCGTATACAATATCCGAGCTCCAATATACGAGTGGCACAGACGGCGCTGGTTGTCAAGATTGGGTGGCACGGCCAGGCGGAGTGATGCCCGGCGGAACGGCTCTCTCCGGCCCCAATTCGCAGCCGCTGCCACGGCTAGAAGGAGGTTCACATGCGTTGGCGAGTCCTGATGCCCGCTGTCCTGCTCGCCGCGTCGGCGGCCACGTCGGGCTGTGCCCCGCCGAAGCAGGACACGTCGATGACCGACGTGGGGCCTCCCGCCGAGGCGGCAGGGGAAGACCGCCTGCTCAGGGTGACCAGCAACTACTGGTCGCCGCTGAACATAGACCTCGTGGGCGACGGCGTTCGCCGGCGGATCGGCACCGTGGAGCGGCTCCAGCCGCGCACGTTCCGGATTCCGGCGCACCTCGTGGCGTCGGGCGCGTACGTGAGCCTCGACGCGCGCGAGACCGGGGCCTTGAGCGGCTATTCGACCGGCCTGTTCGCCCTGGCGAACGGTGAAGCTGTGGATCTCCTGCTGGAACACACGTTGACGCTGTCAACGTTCGCGATCAAGAAGCCGCGATAGCGTCGGCGAGCCCGCCTTCACCTGGTCGAGATGCGATTGCGGACAGCTGTGCCGGACGGCGCTCGGTGAGGAGACGCCGCCATGCCGCGCGCTGGGTGTGGTCCGCGCTGACGATCGCGACCATCGGCTGCCAGGAGAAGAAGACAGTCCCAGCCTGGCACCAGGAAGCCGGCTATCGGTGGCGCGAGCTCGACGTGCCGCCCGGCGACGCCGGCTTCACGAGCCTGCGCGGCGAAGCGACGGGCATCCAGTTCGAGAACACGGTGAGCGACTCCGCGCTCCTCGGAAACCGGCTGCTCGGCCAGGGCGCTGGCGTCGCACTCGGCGACGTGGACTCGGATGGCCTCGTGGATGTCTTTCTCGCGCGCACCGAAGGGTGCAGCGCGCTCTACCGAAATCTCGGACACTGGAAGTTCGAGGACATCACGACGCGCGCGGGCGTCGGCGCGTGTGATCGGTATTCCACCGGAAGCGCATTCGCCGACGTGGATGGCGACGGGGACCTCGATCTCGTGCTGCTCGCCACGAAGGGACCGAACGCGATCTTTCTCAACGATGGCCGCGGCGCGTTTACCGAGCGCAGGGATATGGGGCTCGATCCCGCCGGGAAGGGCGGCACCACCGTCACGATGGCCGACGTGGACGGCGACGCCCGGCTCGACCTCTACGTCGCGAATTATCGCGCCAACAGCCTGGACGACAGTCTCCCACCGCAGCGGCGCGCGCTCAACCAGGTCATGCGTCGAGTTGCGCCAGACCAGTACGAGATCGTGCCGGAGTTTCGCCACGCGTACAAGCTCGTGATGCGACCCGACATGGGCGGACTCGGCATGAGCATGCGCGGCGGGACGGACGAGTTCTACAGAAACGAGGGCGGACGCTTCACGAACGTGCCCCTCTCCTCGCTCTTTCGCGACTCCGCCGGACGTCCGCTGAACACCGACGAGGAATCGTTCACGCTGGCGGCGCGCTTCGCCGACCTGAATGGCGACGGCGCGCCGGACCTGTACGTGACGAACGACTTCGAGCAGGTCGATCAACTCTGGTTCAACGACGGCCAGGGCGCATTCCGGCTCGCCGGTTGGCACGCGCTGCGACAGATGAGCAATTCGTCGATGGGCCTGGACGTCGCCGACGTGAATGGCGACGGCCTGCCCGACCTGTTCGTCGACGACATGCTGAGCAACGACTCGCGCCGGCTCAAGACGCAGATCCCCACGCACACCTCGCTGCCAAAGAAGCCGAGTGAGACCGCGCTCCAGCTGCAGCAGCAGCGCAACGTGCTCTTCGTCAACCGCGGCGACGGCACGTTCAGCGAGGTGGCGCAGCACGCGGGAGTCACCGCGAGCGGGTGGTCGTGGGGGACGATGTTCATGGACGTGGATCTCGACGGGTGGCAAGACCTACTCGTCGCGAATGGACACCTGTGGGACATCATGGATGCAGACACGCAGGAAGGACTGCAGAACCGGCTGACGGATGTGTCCTGGCAGCGAGCGAAATTTCAATTTCCGCGTCTGCCGTTGAAGAACGTCGCGTTTCGGAATCGCGGCGACCTGACATTCGAGGACGCGAGCAACACGTGGCGCTTCGGTACGGAGGAGGACATCTCGCACAGCCTGGCCGCCGCCGACCTGGATGGCGACGGTGATCTCGACGTCGTGGTCAACCGACTGCGGTCACCTGCGCTCGTGCTGCGCAACGACGCATCGGCGCCACGCGTCGCCGTGCGCGTGATTGGTGACGCACCGAACACGCGCGCCGTGGGCTCGAAGATCCGCCTGCTCGGAGGCGCCCTTCCGCGCCAGGAAAAGGAAGTGGCCGTTGGTGGACTGTATCTCTCGCATAGCGACTACGCCGCGTCGTTCGCGATGGGAACGTCGGCGTCGGCGACGATCGAAGTGGACTGGCGCGACGGGCGGCGCACGTCGATCGACGATGTCCGCCCGAATCGGCTGTACGAGATTACGGCCTCCACGGCGACACAGCGTGTGGCCGTGGATTCGATGGCGAGTAGCACGCCACTGTTCGAGGACGTCACCGCACAGCTCGGAGGCCACCGACATACGGAAGACACCTTTGACGATTGGGACACGCAGTACCTGCTCCCAACTGCGCTCTCGCAGCTCGGGCCTGGCGTAGCATGGTTCGATCTCGATCGCGACGGCGACGAAGACCTGGTGATCGGGACGGGGAAGGGCGGCCGTCTCTCGGTGTTTCGCAACGATCGCGGACGGCTCGTCGCAACGACAGCGCTCGGCGGCCCCGTCGCGCCGGCGGATTTCACGACCATTCTCGGATTCTCCGACGAGCGCGGCACAACGCTCTTGGCCGGCGTGTCCACGTGGCAATTGCGATCGGCGCCGGAGATCGCCGCGCAGGCGTCCGCTCTGAGCATGAAGGTCTCGGGCACCGCGCTTGCGGCGAAGGCGGAGCGCGTAGCGGGGCCGCAGATATCGGCGGCAGGTGCGCTCGCGCTCGGAGACTACGACAACGACGGAGACCTCGATCTGTTCGTCGGCGCGCGCGCCGTTCCGATGCGGTATCCGCTGCCCGCGTCGTCCGGTCTCTTTCACAAGGCTGGAGGGACGTTCGCGTTCGATGCCGAGAACTCGGCGCTGCTTCGTGATATCGGACTGGTGACGTCGGCAGTGTTCGCGGACGTCAACGGCGACGGTCATGCGGATCTCGTGCTCGCGCGCGAGTGGGGCTCACTCGTCCTGCTGCTCAACGACGGACGCGGACGATTCGTCGTCGCGCCGACGACGTGGGGTCTGAGCCAATGGACCAGTCGCTGGAATGGAATCACGTCCGGCGACTTGAATGGCGACGGTCTGCTCGACCTCGTCGCGACGAGCTGGGGGCGCAACACCAACCTCCAGGCCGATAGCACGCATCCACTCTTCCTCTATCACGGACCTATCGGCGCGAATGGGGAAGAGGAGATGCTTCTCGCGCGACACGATGCGCGCATCGGGTCAGTGGCGCCGCTCAGCAGCTATGCACGCACGAGGATCGCGGTGCCCGATATCGTGGCGCGCGTCAATTCGTTTGCGTCGTACGCCGATGCGAGCATGGACGAAGTGCTCGGCCCACTTGCGAGCAGGATGCAGCGGTTGAGCGCCACGACGCTCGACCACGTGGCATTCATGAATCGTGGCGACCACTTCGACGCGGTTCCCCTTCCGTCAGAGGCCCAGCGTGCACCAGCGTCGTACGCGGGCATTGCGGACTTCGACGGCAACGGAACCGAGGATGTCTTTCTGAGTCAGAACTTCTTTCCCACGTCCATCGGGATGCCTCGGTATGACGCAGGACGCGGGCTCCTGCTGGCCGGCGACGGAAAGGGCGGTCTCTTGCCGATGTCGGGTGCCCGGACCGGCGTCATTGTGTACGGGGATCAGCGCGGCGCGGCGTTCGCCGACTTCAATGGCGATGCGCGGCTCGACCTCGTGGTGACACAGAACGGTGAGACGACTCGTCTCTTTGCCAATCGCAGCGCCCAGCCTGGGCTGCGGGTGCGGTTGCGCGGCCCGCCGGGCAACCCCGATGGAGTGGGCGCTCTAATGCGAGTCGTCTATGGCAGTCGGATGGGTCCCGCGCGGGAGGTTCACGCCGGTTCCGGCTACTGGTCGCAGAACGGCGCCGTGCAGGTGTTCGGACTCTCTGCCATGCCCACCGGAGTCTGGGTGCGATGGCCTGGTGGGAAGGCCACGTCGGTGCCCGTGCCAGCCGGGGCGCGTGAGGTCACCGTGGATATCACCCCGAGCAAGCGAAGCGCGTCGAGGGGTCCGCACCTCACAACCAACCGGAAGGTGCAGATCCCTCGACTTCGTTCGGGATGACAATCGGGCCAAGCAAGCGAAGCGCGTCGAGGGTCTGCACCTCGCGTTGTTGACGAATGATCCCGTCTATGAGGAGCGAGCCGCTGCCGCTGCGGCGCCGAGCTGCTCGGCGACCGCGCTGAGCTCCATCGTTGCGCTGCTCAGCGCTTCGATCGACTGGCTTCCTAGCAGCGATGCCGCCGCGGCGGCGTCACTCTCTCGCGCGGCTCGTGCTGCGTCGCCCTGTGCTGCGGTCAGTGTCGCGACCATCGCCGCCGAATCGCGTGCTGAGGCTTGCGCGGTGTCGGTGATGCGCTCGCCCGTCCTCGCGACCGCTTCGGCGACGCTGACGATCTGATCCAGCTCGCTGACGAGCGCCGCTCCGGAGCCGGCGACCTTCTCGACGCGCTTGCTCGTGCGCTCCAGCAGCTCGATGGTGCGGTCGACCGTTGCGCCGATCGAGCGGACGGACGACTGAAGTCCATCGGCCTCCCGCTTGCTCTTCTCCGCCAACGCGCGCATCTCGAACGCGATGACGGAAAAGCCGCGCGCTGAGTCGCCGGCGCGGCCCGCCTCGATCGCGGTGTTCAGCGCAAGGAGATCGCTCTGGTCGGCCATCTCCGTGATCGTCACTCGAAAGCGTTCGACCGCCATGGAAATCGTGCGCAGGTTTGCGACCTCCTTCGTTCCCTCGGCGACGACTTCCGCCGCCGCGCTTAGTTGGGCCATGGCGCCCGCGGTCGCCGTGCGAACCGTGCGAGCGGTGAGCACCATCTTCTCGCCGGCATCGAGCATCTGCTTCCCCTGTTCCACGCTCGCCTCGGCGCTCTTGCGAGTTGCCTCGGACTGCTCGGCCCCTTGCGCGAGCGCCTCAGCCACGGCGCGGACCGTTTCTGCCATACCGCGCGCGCCGGCCGCCGACTGGTCCGCAGTGGCGCGGAGGACGCGCGTCGTGGCGGTGATGGCCTGGATCTGCGGCACGGTGCGCTCGGTGGCCTCGAGCACCGGGCCGATGAGGGCGTCGAGGGCGAGCGACAACCCGAGTTGCGGCGCCAGGTGCGCGAGAAGCTCTGCGTCGCTCTGACGGTACATCCGTGCCGTGTCATGTCGTACGCTCCAGATCCCGACGAGGCGCTCGCCATGGCGAAGGGGCACGATGATGCGCGACCCCTGCGCTGCGATGATTGTCGCGCCGTGCGCCGTGTCGCGCGCGAGCTTCGCCGCATTGAGACCCGCGATGGTCAGTGACTGACCGGTTTGCTCCTCAGGCGAGGTATCGGACACGACGGAGAACGCCTGGCTGTCGGCGTGATACGCCGCGATGCCCATCTGCGACCACGGGACGAGCGAGCCAGTCAGTTGCTTGACGTCGTCGAATGCCTGGAGAAACTCCGTTCGCGCGCCGATCGCGCGCGTCAGGCGCTGCACGATCGCGAGGCTCTCGGCGTACACGCCTTTGCGCATGAGCCAGTAGCCCATCCACGCAAAGCCGAACCACGCGATCCAGAGCACCGTCGCCGCGCCAGCGCCGAGATCGACGTAGAGCAAACGCAGCGCAACGCCGAACATCAGGGCCGACCACGCCGTTGCGACGGACTCCCAGCGCAGCGTCAGGTATGGGTCGACCCACGCCAGCGCTCGAGAGAGCTTCACCTGGATGAAGTACGTGGCGTTGACGGAGGCCGCCGTCACGAGAAGGAGCACGATAGCGGGACCGATGTTCGTCGCCGAGAACGCGTCCACGCCGTGCACTCCACCCGCGGCGACGTAGGCGAGTCCGCCCAGCACGGTGGCGGTGGCAAAGTGGCCGGCGAGCGACAGCGCGTTCGCGATTGGCGCGCGCCTCCAGAGCGTGTCGCCGCTGAAGGCGCCAATCGCCGTCACGAGTGCGCCGGCTGGCCAGCCGAGCGCCACCACCGTCACGGGGGCCGCACCCACCAGGAAGCTGGCGAATCCCTTGCCCGGAAGCTGAATACCGAAGAGACGCGTGGCCGACGCGAGGACGCCGAGGACGATTGCCGCGGTCCATGGGAACGGGCGCGCGATTCCCGAACCAACGAGTCCGGCGCTGATGGCCGTCGTGGCGAACACGACGACGCCCCAACTGATCACGGCGTCGCCGGACCTTCTCGCTGCTCGCGGGGACGGAACTCGCGCGGGCGGAACCAGCGACACCGGGGAGATCGGCCCGGTCGAAGTGCCAAGTGTCATCGAATCCCGTCCGGTGACGAGCGCCCTAAGCGCCGGAACACGTGATCGGCCTCACGCGCTTCGCGTGGAACACATCGAGCGGAATGCGATGCGTCGCGTACACCTTGCTGATGATTGCGTTCAGCATCGGGTCATAGGCCGCGAACTCCTCCGGCGTCTCCACCTTGACCCCGCCCGTGAAGCACTCGCCATAGTTCGAGAAGAACCACCATTGAACGCCTTCGGCCCAGTACTCACCCGGGTTGGTCGTCGCGTAGTGCTTACGGCCATCGGGGTGCACGTACTTGCCGGCGGCCATGGCACTGTCGTAGGCCACCCTGATCTGCGCGGCGAGCGATGAGTCGGCGATGCGAAGTCCGGTCATCATCGCGTGCGCGAACTCGTGCACGAAGATGTGTTCGCCCCAGTACCGCGTGCCGGGATAGCCCAGGATGTTCTCCTCGGCGCCGGTGGTGGGGTTCCCGCCCATTCCACGCGAACGGTTCGCGTGGTAGTCACGATCCAGCTGGTTGATCGGCTCACCATCCGGCTTGCCCGGTCGCCTGAAGTTGCCGTACTCCGGGATGTCCATCGTCATCTCCGTCTCCCCGATGACACCGGTGCGCCATTTCCGGGCGATCAGTGCCTTCCGCACATCCGGCCTCACCGCAAGCATCGAGTTCACGATGTCGCGTGCAACCAGGAGGGCGTCATCCGGCACCTTCTCCGATGACACCACGGGGATGCCCATCGCGTCCACGTACTTCTTGTAAAACGGATTGACGCCGAGGGATTCCGGCACCGGCAGGATCACGGCGCGGTTGTAGCTCGAGATCAGCTCCGGCCGCTGGCCCGATTTCCTGAACTGCGCCTCTCGCTCCGCGCGCTGCCGGTCCGCCGTGGCCCGTGCATCTGCCTCGGTGCGCTGCGGCCGCGCCGCCGGCGTCGCCGTGGCTTGAGCGTCCAGCGTGCTGCTCGTGGCCAGCGCCATGCACGCAGACGAGATGAGCACGAACGATCGCATGAGGTCTCCATGGAGAGGGTCGAGCCAAGATCGGATATAATATACGACTTGTCAGGGAATCCTGTGGGCAGGCAATCACAGGATGGTGTTCATCAATCGATCTCGACGCGACCCGCGAAACACCCCCCCGTCGGGCCGGCGCTGTCGCGAGGGAAGGTGGGGCGAGTCTCCGGGAACGACGACAACAGGCCGATCTGAGCCGACTGAACGCCGAAACGACGAACGGCGCATCTCGATCAGACCGGCAGCGTCCACGAGAGGTCGTTGTTGATGCGCATGGGACGGATGAAGGCGCACGGAGCGAATCGGCTGTTGTCCGCAACAAGTCCGTGCCCTGGGTCGTTCAAGAACATCGCGCCACTCGCATCACTTCACATCTCGACGCGACCCATAACAGAGTCCGAAGAGCCCAGTATACAATCCGCCCTTGAGAATGCACTGGCCTCGAATCCCAGACGGCGAACGCTGAAGACGCTGACACGACGCACGCTGAGAACGCTGTACCTGCAAGAGCCTCCCGTGTGCATGCGTGGACCCGCAACGCAAGACGCTTCGGCGGCGACGCCTGCGTGCGCAATGTGCGCGCTTCAGCGTTCGCCTGTATGGGTCTTCGAGATCAGGCTCCGCTCTGAACCGGCGCGGCATCGCTCGCCGCGCCCGCGAGGATGGTCGCCACCAACGCGGGCTCCGATGGCACGCGCACGGCATCGTGCGTCCAGCCGAACAGGAACTGCAGCGACGCGCCGCAGACGCGGCCCTGGCAGGGACCCATGCCCGCCCTGGTGTAGAGCTTCGCCTGGCGCATGCCCCACGTCGGCATGATCGCACCGGCTTGCACATCCTCGCATCGACACACGATCGTCTCGGGCGTCACGACCGCACGCAATTCCGCACGAGGCGCGAACGCCCGCTCCATGCGCTCGGCCACCGCGCGCAGTGCGACGCGACGGGAGCGCAATCGTCGCGCTGCGCGTTCGTCGCCCGCGGCACACAGCCCGGCGATTTCGCCCTCGACCGTCGCGAGGTCCACCCCACCGACACCCACGGCCTCGCCGGCAGCGAATACACCGGGAATACTCGTTTCCTGTTGCTCGTTGACGACGACGGCGCCATCGACCACCGCACAGCCAATGAGTCGCGCGAGCTCGGTGTTCGGCACGAGTCCATGCGCGGCGCACAACACGTCGCAGGCGATGGTCCGCTCGACACGCCCATCCGTGAGCGTGACCTCCTCGAGACGATCGACGCCGCGCGCCGCCGTCACCCACATGCCCAGCGCGTACGGTACGCGAAGGAATCCCGCGCGATAGCGTGCGGCCTGCAGCAACGCCGCCGGCCGTCGCCACAGGCCGAGCGCGAACCGCACCACGTCGTTGCGCGGCGCCTGCTCGGCGACAAGAATCACCTTGGCGCCATGCGAGACGAGCGCTGCCGCGACGGGGAGCAGCAACGGTCCGCTGCCGGCAATGACGACCCGTTTTCCCGCGAACGAGCAGCCCGATTTGAGCAGCGCCTGTGCGCCACCGATTCCGACGACGCCCGGGAGCGTCCACCCCGGAAACGGCAGGAATCGCTCGCGCGCTCCGGTGGCGAGCACGATCGCGTCGGCATCGACGCGACACGGATTTCCACCGCGCTCCGCAGTGAGGCGGAACGGTGCGCCGCCTTCGGCATTGCGCACGTCCGTCACCGACGCGCCGTTCACGACTGTCGCACCAGCGCGCTCCACGCGCGTCATCCAGCGTCGCGCGACCGCAGGCGCAGGCGCGCCAGGCCCGTGACGCCAGATCTGCCCGCCAGCTTGCGGGCTCGCGTCGAGGACCACGACCGTTCGCCCCGACTCGGCAATACGCGACGCAGCGGCCAGGCCCGCGGGCCCCGCGCCAACAACGGCCACGTTCGCCCTGAAGGTGCTCGCGATGGACGACATCATCCGTCTTCAGCCGCGGCAGTGACGATGCGCTGGCCCGCCGCCACCGTCACCAGGCAGCCGCGCTGATGCGGCAGGCCGTCGATGGTGACGCGGCATTCGTAGCAGATGCCCATCCCGCACAGCGGAGCGCGACTCTCGCCCGTCACGGATCGCCGAAAGGCACCTGTGCCGAGGTTGAGCAGCGCCGCCGCGACGCTCGTACCCTCGGGCACGCGAACCTCGCGCCCATCGGCCACGATGGTGACCATCGGCGGTGTGCTCAATGTGTCGCCGCGAGTGACGGCGACAACACGCGCATCGGCGAGAACGGCTCCGCCGCAATCGCAGGCGGGCGTCCGAGGATGAGGTCGACGAGCAGTCTTGCCGTGCCGAGCGACGTCGTGATGCCCAGTCCCTCGTGCCCCGCGGCGATGTACAAGCCACCCGTGGGCAACCAGCGGCCGATGAGCGGCAACTTGTCCGGCGTCGCGGGGCGGAATCCCGTCCACGTTCGGACGATGGACATGCGCGACAACGCGGGCATGAAATCGACGGCGCGTTCCAGCATGCGGGCGAGGACGTGCCGGTTGGTGGAACCGTCCCAGCCGACCAGCTCTCGCGACGATCCGATCAGCACCTGGCCGGTGGAGCGCGGCTGTACGTTGAACGCCACCGACTCGCTCGTCATGACGTGCGCGCTCGTGAGGTAGCCGAGCTCCACGATCTGATGGCGACAGAATCCCTCGTAGCGATCGGTGATCGCGAGGTGTCCCTTGCGCGGCACGATCGGCAGATGCGGCGTGAGCCGCGCGCTCGCAGCGCCCGCCGCATTGATGACGACATCGGCTTCGAGCGTTTCAGTGCCGCACACGACGGCGTGATCCATGATCCGGTCTACCGCGCACTGCTCGCGGAGCACGGCGCCGTGCACGCGCGCGTCATCCAGCAGGGCCAACGCCGCACGCGGCGGATACACGACCGCATCGGCGGGGACGCGCAGCCCGCCGGCCAGGCCAAACCGCAGGTTTGGCTCGAGGAGGGCAAGCCGCGCGGCATCGAGGATCTCGCTCTCGATACCGGCGGCGCGGTAGACGCCCTGCTTCGCATGCACGGCGCGCAGTTGCTCGGCATTCTCGGCCACCCAGATCGTGCCGCAGGCGTCGAATTCCACGGCGCGCGGCAGCGACGGCTCGAGCTCGCGCCAGAGCTCCAGCGACAGCGCGGTCAACGCGAGCTGGTCGGGCGAGTCGTCCATCGCGACGAGGTGTCCCATGCCGGCGGCGGTCGTGCCACCGGCGGCGAAGCTGGCGTCCAGCACGGTGACCTGACGTCCTTCGCGAGCGAGCGCCCGGGCGCATGCGGCACCGACGATTCCGGCGCCCACGACGATCACGTCCGTGCGCTTCGTCCGCGTCACGCGCCGAGCGGGAGGTTCGCCGATTCCGCCGTGAGAATCCCGAAGCGAAATGGATCGCGCGCGTCGAAGTGCAGCGTCGCGTCGCTGGTGACGAATGCCGCGCCGCGAATGTGCGGTATGAGCTCGCCGTCCGCGCCTGCCGTCAGCCAGCCGGTGAAGAGTCCGCCGCAGATGCCTTCCTGCCGCCACGTGTCGCCCAGGGCGAGCTCGCCGCGCGCGTGCAGCGTTGCCATCTTGGCCGATGTTCCGGTACCGCAGGGCGAGCGATCGTACTCGCCACCGGAGCAGAGCACGTAGTTGCGGCAGTCCGCGTCGGCGCGAAGCGGCGGTGCCGAGATCTCGATGTGGTCGATGTCGCCATCGAGCGCGCCCGTGATGCCGTTGGCGCGAATGGCGTCCTGGATGGCCTGCGTGAACCGGCCCAGCTCGGTGATGTGCGACATCGCGACCGGCACGAGGTCCGTATGGGTGATGAAGAACCAGTTGCCGCCCCACGCCACGTCGCCCACGACGCGCCCGTATCCCTCCACGTCGACGCTGACATCGCGCGCATGCACGTACGATGGCACGTTCTCGATGGTGACGGTGCCGTCCGCATCGAGATGAACTCGCACGGTGCCCACGGGCGTATCGATGTATGCGTCGCCGGGCGAGAGCCGACCGAGATGCTCCAGTGTGCGCACGAGGCCGATCATGCCGTGGCCGCACATCCCGAGGTAGGTGCCGTTGTTGAAGAACACCACGCCCGCGATGGAGCCTTCGTTGACGGGTGCTGTGAGCAGTGCTCCGACGATCGCATTGTGCCCGCGCGGCTCGCAGACCACCGCCGTGCGCAGGTGGTCGTAGTACGTGCGCGCGTGGTCCAGTCGTTCCGCCATGGTGTTGCCCAGCGGCTGCGGCCACCCGTCGATCACGACGCGCGTGGGCTCGCCTTCGGTGTGCGAATCGACGACGCGAATACTCAGCGGTGCGCTCACGTGGAGGCGCGCCCCTTTTTCTGCGGCACCCGTTCGCCGCGATGGGTCTCGAGAAAGGAGATGAGCGAGCGGCCGGCGCCGAGGATGTGCTCGCGCATGAGTCGTGTCGCAAGCGCGCCGTCGCCCTTCTTCGCGGCGGCGGCGATGGCACGGTGTTCTTCCTTGGCGCGGGTTTCGCCGTGCGTGAGTGCGAGTTGCATGCGCAGGTAGCGGTCGCTGTGCTGGTGCAACTTGCCGAGGATGGCGAGCGTGAACTGGCGCTGCGATGGCGCGTACAGCGTGGAGTGGAACTGCCAGTTGAGGGCACCCCACACGGCCACCTCACCCGTGCGGAGCGCGAGCTCGTACGCGTTGAGGATTTCCTTGGCGCGGGCATGATCTTCCGCCGCCATCAGCGGCACGGCGCGCTTGATGAGATCTCCCTCGATTTGCGCGCGGAGCTCGAAGAGCTCCATGATCTCCGAGAGGGAGAGCGTGGAGACGACGGCGCCGCGATGCGGGCTGAATGTCACCAGCCCTTCCGCTTCGAGTTGGCGGAGCGCCTCGCGTACCGGGATGCGGCTCACCCCCAGTTCCTCGGCGATAGCGTCCTGGCGGAGCGGCTCGCCTTCGGGATAGTGGCCACGCAGGATGCCATCGCGCACGGCGTCGAGCG
>JANOIJ010000383.1:0-14023 GCA_031407575.1 Gemmatimonadaceae bacterium
CAGCGAAGCGAATCGGTGACAGCTTTGGACCGTCAGCACGAGGAAGTGTGGGCGAGATATAGGCGATCAAGGCCCAATGACGGGCCGGATCGCAGCGCTACCCTTGATGGTATGCGCCTAGCAACGATGCCGCCCGAACCGGTCCATGACCGTGGTTCGAGGCGGCTTTTTTTGGTCTCGAAACATTGGGGATTCGATCGATGGACAGTGAAGAAAATGGCGCCGAAGCCCGCCTCGAGCGGCGCAGTGTCCTCAAACTGGGCAGCGCCGCAGCCGCGGCCGCGACGCTCTCGGCCGCCAATGCGCTGCTTCCTGCGGGCGCCTATGCCGCCGTGGCCGGTCCCGAGGTCAAGGGCGCCAAGCTGGGTTTCATCGCGCTCACCGACGCCGCGCCGGTTATCATGGCGAAGGAACTCGGCCTGTTCGCGAAATATGGCGTGCCCGATGTAGTGGTTGCCAAGCAGGCGAGCTGGGCCGCGACGCGCGACAATCTCATCCTGGGTTCGGGCGCGGGCGGCATTGACGGTGCGCATATCCTGACGCCGATGCCGTATCTGATGACGATGGGCAAAATCGGCAAGGCGACGCCGATGAGCATCCTCGCCCGTCTCAACATCAATGGCCAGGGCATCTCGGTCGAAAAGCGGTATCTGGCCGCCAAAGCCGACATCAGCGCCGCCAAGATGAGCGCGATCATCGCCCAGCGGAAAAAGGCCGGCGACAAGATCACGATGGCGATGACCTTTCCCGGCGGCACGCACGACATCTGGTTGCATCTCACACTCGCCGCCGCCGGCATCGATCCCAAGAGCGTGAAGATCAAGCCCATTCCGCCACCGCAGATGGTGGCGAACATGGAAGCGGGCAACATGGACGGCTACAACGTCGGCGAACCGTGGGGTGGCGTGGCGGCGAAGAAGGGTGTGGGCTTCACCTTCAGCGCGACGCAATCGATCTGGAAGCACCATCCCGAGAAGGCGCTCGTCGTCGGGTCCACGTTTGCCGAGCAACGCCGAGACGACCTGAAGAAGGTGATGCTCGCGATCCTCGAGGCGTCCAAGTGGCTCGACGACATGGGGAACCGCGCCCAGGCCGCCAAGGTGATCGGCGGACAGCAGTACGTGTACGCGCCATCCGACGTGATCGACGCGCGGCTCATGGGCAACTACGACCTCGGCGGCGGCCTCGGCACCAGGACCTTCACCGACGACACGATGCTGTTCCATCGTGGCGGCGAGACGAATTTCCCGCGCTATGCGCACGGCATCTGGTTCATGACGCAGTACGCGCGGTTTGGACGCCTGCCGGCCATTCCCGCCGATGCCGAGCAGATCGCGCGCACGATCATCCTCCAGGATCTGTACACGGAGGTGGCGAAGGAAGCCGGTGTCGCCGTGCCGACCGATGACATGAAGCCCTTTCTCGTGCAGGCGGACAAAGGCGAGTTCGATCCGCTCAACCCAGGGGCAGCGCTGACGCGTTACGCCACACTCTTTCGCGAAGCGGGAGGCACAGCGTGATGGACGATGTCGCGCTCACGTTTCCACTCTCGCATCGTGCGCGCGGCGCCTGGCGTCGGACAGCGAGCGACGTGATGGAGCGAGCACTCCCTGCGGCGCTCTCCGCGCTGCAGGGGACGCTCTGGAGCATGGCGAGCGTGGCCATCGCGCTCAGTGTCTGGCAGCTGGTCTGCCTCACGATCTCACCGGACTTCCCAACGCCGCTCGCGTCGTTTCGCGTGTGCGTCGAACTACTCGGCACGGCGTTCACGAAGGTGGATGGAACGCTCGGTATCGGATCCCAGGTGCTCGCGTCGATGAAGCGGATCGTCATTGGATTCAGCCTCAGCGCCGCGGTGGCCATTCCGGCCGGCATCCTGATCGGCGTCAGCCCGACGTGCCGGAAGTTGTTCGATCCGATCGTGCAGGTGCTTCGGCCGGTGTCGCCGCTCGTCTGGTTTCCGCTCGCGCTCGTGGCGTTCAAGGGGATGGGCGGAGTCTCGTCCTCCACGTTGTTCACGATCTTCATCACGAGCCTGTGGCCGACGCTGATCAACACGGCTGTGGGCGTGAGCTCGCTTCCTCGCGACTATCGCATCGTGGCGCAGGTCTTCCGTTTTTCGCGGGCGCGCTACCTGCGGAAGGTCCTGCTACCGCACACGCTGCCGTACGTTCTCACTGGGCTCAGGCTGAGCATGGGGAACGCGTGGCTGGTGATCGTCGCGGCGGAGATGCTCTCGGGCGACACGGGCATCGGGTTCTTCGCGTGGGACTCGTACAACGCGGGAAGCTACGAGCGGATGATCGCCGCGGTCCTGGCCATCGGAGGCGTCGGTCTCTCACTCGACCGCGGCTTCAACGCGCTGTATCGGCGCTTCGACTATCAGGGGGCGTCGTCATGACCGCACTCTCATTGATGCACGCCGACATGGACGTCGAGGACACGGTCGTCGTCGAACCGTACCTGCACATCGACGGCGTGGGCAAGGATTTCCGGATCGGGCGCGAGACCGTGAGCGCGGTGCGCGACGTGTCGCTCGAGGTACGTCACGGCGAGTTCGTCGCGTTCATCGGGCACTCGGGGTGCGGCAAGAGCACCGTGCTCAACATGGTCGCTGGCGTGTATCCGCCGAGCGAGGGGACCATCACCGTGGCCGGCCGTGAGGTGACGGGGCCGGGCCCCGATCGGGCGATGGTGTTCCAGAGCTATTCCCTGCTCCCGTGGCTCACGGTGGAAGACAACGTGTTCCAGGCCGTGGACGCCGTGTTCGACGGGCACATGAGCACAAGGGACAAGCATGCGCACACCGAGCGCTTCCTGCGCATGGTGAGTCTGTGGGAGCACCGTCACAAGCGGCCAGCCGAGATCTCGGGAGGCATGCGGCAGCGCGTGGCGATTGCGCGTGCATTCGCCGTGAAGCCCGATGTGCTCCTGCTCGACGAGCCCTTCGGCGCGCTTGATGCACTCACCAAGGGCGGGCTGCACGACGAGCTCATCGCGCTGTGGCGCAGCACCGGACGGCGGCAGACGATCCTCATGGTCACGCACGACATCGATGAGGCCATCTATCTCGCCGACCGAGTGATGGTGATGACGGACGGTCCGGCGGCAACGATCCGCGAGGTGATCGACATTCCGCTGGACCGGCCGCGTGACAAGCGGAGCTTGATGCACGATCCGCGGTATGTCGAGATCAAGGAGCACTTGCTCTCGCTGCTGCAGGGAGACACCGCAGTGCACTAACTCCTGTCCGTCCTGAAACCGCTAAAGTTGCGTTGTCACCCCGAGCGAGCGAAGCGAGTCGAGGGGTCTGCACCTCACAACCAAACGGAAAGTGCAGATCCCTCGACTTCGCTCGGGATGACAGCCCGAATGCGGCCGTTTCAGGATGGACACTAGCTCGCACCCGCGCCGAGCGCCCGTTCCGGCGTTCGGCTCGACCCCCACCATGGTCCTCTCATGACACGCTTCGTCTTCACGGGCGCCGCCACGATTTGTGCTGCCCTCTGTGCCTCATCGCTGGCCGCGCAGGTTGCGCCGGCGCCGGCGGTTCCTGTTTCCGTGTACAAGCCGATCACGGTTGGCGGAGTCACGATCGCGGGCAGCCTGCGGGCGCGCGGCGAGGACTGGAACTGGTTCGAAGCCACCGGCGCGGACGCTGGGTACACCTACGGCCATACGCTGCTGCGCATCGGGGCGACCTACGCCAATCCGCGGCTTGACGTGATGGTCGAGGGCTCGCAGCCGACGGTCATCGGCGCTCCCACCAACGCGGTCGCGACCGGACCGGCGGGCCAGCTCGGCATGGGCGCAACGTATCGCGTCTCCAACGGCACCAAGCGCGCGGGGCTCTTCGTCAAGCAGGCGTTCGTGCGCTTCAAGAATGTCGGTGCGAAGGGCAACATGGCTCGCGTTGGCCGTATCGAGTTCGTGGACGGCACCGAGAGCGCGCCATCGGATTCGGCGCTCGCATGGGTGAAGCGTGAGCGCGTGGCGCATCGCGTGCTCGCCAACTTTGCGTTCTCCGCCTCGCAGCGAAGCTACGACGCGCTGCATGTCGCGCGGGCCACGCCCAAGTACAACCTGACGCTCATGGCCGGCATGCCGACGCAGGGCGTGTTCGAGCTGAACGGACAGAGCACCCTGAGCGACGTCCGCGTCGGGTACGGTGCGCTCACCGTTCCATCGTCGTGGGCGGATTTCCGTGTGTTCGGCATTCGCTACGAGGACCGTCGCCGCATCGCCAAGGTGGACAACCGGCCAGCGGCCGTGCGCACGACCGATCTGTCCGCGGTGAAGGTGAATACGCTCGGCGCGCACCTGCTCGTGGCGCAGCCGGTCGGCAGCGCGAAGACCGACGTGCTCCTCTGGGGCGCCCTGCAGGGCGGCGATTGGGGAGCACAGTCGCACACCGGTCACGCGTTCGCGGTGGAGGGCGGCGTGCAGCCGGCGCTGGCCGGCAAGCCGTGGCTGCGCGTGGGCTTCTCGCAGGGCAGCGGCGACGACACGCCTGGCACAACCGTTGGCGGCGAGCATCGCACGTACTTCCAGATGCTGCCGACGCCGCGACTGTACGCGCGCACGCCGTTCTACAACATGATGAACAACCGCGATCTCTTCGCGTCGTTGCTCCTCCGTCCAGCGAAGGCCACATCGATTCGCACCGAGATCCACCGTCTGTCGCTGACGCAGGGCGCCGACCTCTGGTATGCCGGTGGGGGTGCGTACAACAAGACGGTGTTCGGGTACCAGGGCCGGCCGAGCGGCGGCAAGAAGAACCTCGCCACGCTGATCGACATCGGTGCCGACCGCGGTTTCGGCCCGCTCATGAACATCGGCGCGTACGTGGGCACTGTGCTCGCGAACGATGTCGTGAAGAATGTGCATCCCACGGCCGGGGACGGACGCTTCATGTACCTCGAGTTGACGCGTCGCTTCTAGTCCTCAGAATCGGCACGCCGCCGAAGTGGGGGACCGTTCCCGCATCCAGGCGCACTCACGCCGCTGAAAGGCGCAGCGCCTGAACCCCAGACGAACCCCAGACGAACCCAGAAGAACCCCAGACTACGAACGCTGAGTACGCTGACACTGCGCACGCTGGAAACGCTGCAACAGCCACAGCAAGAAGCAAGAAGCAAGAGCGTGCGTCGTGTCAGCGTATTCAGCGTTCGCGGTCTGGGCTTGCCCGCGGTCTGGGCTTGCCCGCGGTGGGTCTTGCCCGCGTTTTGGGCCCTCGGGGGCAGAC
The DNA here is from genome assembly GCA_031407575.1 of Gemmatimonadaceae bacterium. Lineage (GTDB taxonomy): Bacteria > Gemmatimonadota > Gemmatimonadetes > Gemmatimonadales > Gemmatimonadaceae > AG11. The sequence continues at coordinate 5,246 of JANOIJ010000383.1, forward strand.
AGGAACTGCTCCGCCGGATTCCTCCCCGCCACCACGAGGAAGATTGGCTCTGGCACTATGGCTTGAAATGAGACATTAATGTAGGACGCAACGCTCACTTCAACGAAACTGTGCCCACTCCCGCGCCTGCCCGACCGGACGCTGCGCTGCGTCGCTTGCGCGTCCTCGAGATCCGACGAAGCCAGACGCTCTTCGACGTCTCGCAGGCCTATGCGGCCGCCGACGAGTTGAGCGCCGCGCTCTTCCGCGTCCTCGAAATGCTCGAGCGTCATCACGACGTGGTGAAAGCGGCGTTCGTGTTTCGCGATCCCGATACCGAGGAGCTGTACATCGAAGCCGGCATCGGCATCACGGCCGAGGGCATGCGATCGCGATACAAACTCGGCGAGGGCATCATCGGGCGCGTCGTGCTGAGCAAGAAGCCGATCGTCGTCCCGGATGTGAGCAAAGAACCGCTCTTCCTCAACCGCGCCTCGCGGCGGCGGAACCTCCAGGGGAAGACACTCAGCTTCCTGTGCGTTCCCATCATCTACGGCCGCACCGCCATCGGCGCGCTCGGCATCGAGCTGGAGCTCCAGCCACATCGTGAGTACGAGGAGCTGGTCCGCTTTCTCGAGATCGTCGCGTCGATGACCGCGCAGGCCGTCAAGGCCGACCGCTATGCCGAGTCCGAACGGCGTCGATTGCTCGACGAGAACACCCACCTGCGCCTCGAGCTCAAGGAGCGCTACGAGCTGTCGAATCTCGTGGGCACGAGCGGGCCGATGCGGCAGGTGTACGAGCAGGTGGCGCAGGTGGCGCACACCAGCACGACGGTGCTCATTCGCGGCGAGTCGGGCACGGGCAAGGAGCTCATCGCGCACGCGATCCACTACAACTCCGAGCGCTCCAAGAAGCCATTCATCAAGGTGAGCTGCGCCGCGCTTCCCGAATCGCTCATCGAGGCCGAGCTGTTCGGCTACGAGAAGGGCGCCTTCACCGGCGCGCAGGCGCGCAAGAAGGGACGCTTCGAGCTCGCTGACGGCGGCACGTTGTTCCTCGACGAGATCGGCGACCTCAACGTCGCCACGCAGGTGAAGCTGTTGCGCGTGCTGCAGGAGCGGGAGTTCGAGCGCGTGGGCGGAACCGAGACCATCAAGGTGTACGTCCGCCTGAGCGCCGCGGCCAACAAGGATCTCGAGAGCGCCATCGAGGAGCGAACCTTTCGCGAGGATCTCTACTACCGCCTGAACGTCTTTGCCATCTTCAATCCGGCACTGCGCGAACGAAAGACGGACATCATGCTGCTCGCGGACTTCTTTCTCTCGAAGTACGCCCGCGAACACAAGAAGAGCATCAAGCGCATCTCCACGCCGGCCATCGACATGATGGTGAGCTACCACTGGCCCGGGAACGTCCGCGAGCTGGAGAACACCATCGAGCGTGCGGTGCTGGTGTGCGACGCGAACGTCATTCACGGTCACCATCTGCCGCCCACGCTGCAGACCGCGGAGGCGTCCGGAACGGTGATGGTGGTGGCGCTCACCGATGCCGTGGAGAAGCTGGAGAAGGACCTGATCCAGGATGCGCTCAAGACGGCGCGCGGCAATCGCGCCAAGGCCGCTCGGTTGCTCGGCAGCACGGAGCGCGTAGTGAACTACAAGATCCAGAAGTACAACGTGGATTGCGCGCGCTACCGGCGGTAGTTCAGTGAGCCCGGGGCTGCGCGCGTTGGCTGGGGCCGCGGACCGTGTGCACGTTCCGCGCTGGCAGGCTTGGCCTGTAGTTCTTCTACCTGTTCACGTGCGCGTACTGCTTCAGTCACTACGTCGGTGTGGCTGGCGAATGTCTGCATGAGCCTCTTTGGCCTTCTGCGGCGGGGAGTGCATGAGGACCCGCCGGACGTCGCGACGGAGACGCGCGTACGCGCTGCCGGCGACTGAGACGCGGGGGAAAGTCCCGACACAGTCGGGGTGAGAAGTCCGCGAAACGTTGGTGAGTTCTCCCGGCGGAAGCGCGCCATGGTCAGACCTATCCTCCTTGCAGGACGGCGATGCACGCCGCCCGATACCGAGAGTGATATGCGTCTTTCCGGTCTCCACGCCTTCGCCGCCCTCTTCCTCGTCGTCCCGACTCAGATGACGACGGAGGTGCTGGTCTCACAGCCCGAGAGCAAGCTGTGGATCGAGGGCACCTCCACACTCAAGGCATTCACCTGCAAGGTGCCCGAGTTCACGCTCACGGTGAACGCCGACAACCCCGGCGCCGTTGCGGCCGTGCTCGCGGGACAGAAGGCGGTGCGAGTCGTCGAGCTGTCCGTGCCCGTCGAAACGATCGACTGCAACAATGCCAAGATGGACGACCACATGCGCACCGCCCTCAAGGTCGACGCGAACAAGACGATCCGGTTCACGCTGACTGGCTACGACGTCGCATCCAGCGCGAAGGGCGCTGAAGGCATCGTGCGCGGCTCACTTGCCCTGGGCGGCGCCGAGCGTCCGGTCAACGTCGTCGCGGTCGCGACTGATGCCGGTAACGGCGCGCTGCGCATCGCGGGCAGCTACGAACTCGCGATGAGCGCGTTCGACCTCAAGGCGCCGAGCCTCATGTTCGGCAGCATCAAGGTAGGCGACAAAGTGCAGGTGAAGTTCGACCTCGTGCTCAAGAAGTGACGGCGCTCGTCACCGTTCCGACCTCCACGGAAAGGACCATAGTCATGTCACGCTTTCGCTCCCACATCATCGCTGCCGCGGCCCTCCTGGCCGCCAGCCCGCTGCTCGCCTCCGCGCAACCGTCCATCGCCTCGTCCAGCGTTCGCGCTACCGTGAGCCGCGACACCGCACCCGCCGCAGCGGCTCTCGCGAAGGCGAAGCCCGCGATCAGCAGCGAGGATTCAGCCGCCGCCGCCGCAAAGGAGGCCGCGTACTCGCTGCTCAACCGGCGCATCGAGCTGCAGCACTTTCGTCCGGCCGACAAGCGCGGCCTCCACGTCTTCGAAACGCCGAAGTTCAACGACGACGTCCCGTTCGAGGGCATGAAGCTCGTCTGGGGCGGTGCCTTCACCCAGCAGTTCCAGGGAATCGCGCATGAGAACACCGCCGCGCCCAAAGTCACCGCCGGCGTGGACGCCAACAAGCTCATCACCATCGGTCACGGCTTCAACAACGCCGTTGCCAACCTGAGCCTCGGCGTACAGCTCGCCAAGGGTATTCGGGTCAACCTCACCACATACGCGTCCTCGCGGCACCACAGTGAGACGTGGGTGAAGGACGGCTACTTCCTCATGGATGCGTCGCCCATCGACAACGACATCCTGAACATGGCGATGCACTTTCTCACCGTGCGCGTCGGCCACTTCGAGGTGAACTACGGCGACCAGCACTTCCGCCGCACCGACAACGGCAACGCGATGTACAACCCGTTCGTCGGCAATCTCCTCCTGGACGCTTTCACCACCGAGATCGGCGCCGAAGTGTACTTCCGTAACGAGACCGGCGTCCTCGCGATGGCCGGCATGACGGCGGGCGAAGTAAAGGGCCAGATCACCGTTCCCGAGAAGCGCTCTCCCGCGTACCTCGGCAAGCTCGGCTTCGATCGCCAGTTCGACGCGACGACGCGCGTCCGCCTCACGGGTTCCGTGTATCGCAAGGACCACTCCTCCAGTAACACGCTCTACAGTGGTGACCGCGCCGGTTCGCGGTACTACCAGGTCCTCGAGAACACCGCGGCCACGGAAGCGGCGCAGGCCTGGTCGGGCGCGATTCGCCCCGGCATGAGCGACAACATCACGGCGATCGTCATCAACCCGTTCGTCAAGATCGGCGGCGCCGAGTTCTTCGGGAACATCGAGCAGGCGACCGGCAAGGCAGCCACCGAAGTGGGCAACCGCACGTGGCATCAGTACTCCGGCGAGGCACTCTACCGCTTCATGCCGCGCGAACAGCTGTACGTCGGCGCGCGATACAACGTCGCCAATGGTGGCTTGCTCGGCATCGCGAACTCGGTGTCGGTGAATCGCACGCAGATCGCGGCGGGGTGGTTCGTCACGCCGGCCCTGCTCGCGAAGATCGAGTGGGTCACGCAGAGCTACAACGACTTCCCGGCGAACGACATTCGCAGCGGTGGCAGGTTCAAGGGCTTCATGGCCGAGGGTGTGGTCGCCTTCTGACCTCATCGACATCGAGCAGATCGCGTGGCGCGTCGCTGAGAAGCGGCGCGCCACTGGCTGTGTCGGAGCATTGACCGCGTCGCAGGCGTCCGGCCCCTCGCACAACCTACGGGGGCACCTCGTTCAGGCAGCGGACGAGCCCACGTTGTGCATTGAGGTTCCTTGATTGTCGGCGCATTCCTCCTCGGCGCCGAGTCAGAGGCGAGGCACACTCTGAGGGGAAGGAGCCAGCCGTTGGCGGACGTCGTCCCCTGGCACGCGACACCTCCGGCCGAGGTGCTCGCAGCGCTCGAGTCGAGCGCGGACGGCTTGGACGCCAACGAGGCGCAGGCACGGCTCAGTCGCCATGGGCACAACGTGCTTCCCTCGTCGCCGCCTCGGAGCGCGACATCGATCCTCATCGATCAGTTCCGGAGCGTGATGGTGCTCCTGCTGATCGTCGCCGCCGCGGTCGCCCTCGCGACCGGTGATGTCATCGACGCCATCGCGATCGCTGGCGTGCTCGTCATCAACGCCGCCATCGGTTTTATCACCGAGTTTCGCGCGCGGCGTGCGATGCATGCGCTGCTCCAGCTGGAAGTGCCGCGCGCAACGGTGCTTCGGGATCGCCAGCGCTGCGACATCGATGCGCGCGAGCTCGTGCCTGGCGACGTGATCGACCTCGAGGCTGGGCAAGGCGTTCCGGCGGACGCGCGGCTGCTGTCGACGACCGAGCTTTCTGCCACCGAAGCCGCGTTGACGGGAGAGTCGCTTCCGGTTCCCAAGCGAGCGGAGGCAGTGCTGCTGGCGGACGCATCACTGTCCGAGCGAGATACGATGGTCTACAAGGCCACCGCGATCGCAACCGGTCGAGGGCGCGCCGTGGTTGTCGCGACGGGGCGGAGCACGGAGGTCGGACGAATCGGCGACCTGGTGCAGGGCGTCAAGGAGACGAGGACGCCACTCGAGCACCATCTCAACGAGCTTGGCCACCGGCTGATCTGGGTGACCATGGCGGCGGTCGGCGCCGTCGTCGGCGTCGGCCTTCTGCGCGATGAACCTCTTGCCAGAATGGTGGAGCTTGGAGTGACGCTGGCGGTCGCTGCGGTGCCAGAAGGACTTCTGGCGATCGCGACGATCACGATGGCGGTTGGAGTCCACCGGATGGCCCGCCGTCGCGCCAGCATCCGGCGGCTCCCTGTGGTCGAGACGCTCGGCGCAGTCACCGTGGTCTGCACGGACAAGACCGGTACGCTGACGACCGGTGAGATGACCGCGACGACGCTCTGGGTCGCGGGGCACGAATACACGATCACTGGCGTTGGCTACGGCGCAGCGGGCGATCTCCTCGCCGGTGGTGCATCGGTGTCGCGTCCGCTCGCGTCGGGGCTCGAGATCGCGTTGCGGACCGGGACGCTCGCGAACCGCGCAGACGTCGTGACCGAGGACGGCAAGGTGCGTCCGATCGGCGATCCCACGGAGGCGGCGCTCATCGTCGCCGCGAGGAAGGTGGGGATCGAGCGCAGCGCGCTGCTCCGGGACTGGCCCGAGGTTGGAGAGATCCCGTTCTCGAGCGAGCGACAGCTGATGGCGACGTTTCACCGCAGCGCCGGCGGCGGGCTGGTTGCGTACGTGAAGGGGGCATCGGGGCGCCTGTTCGCGCTCAGTGATCGCATGCTCACGCCCGATGGTGAGGCTCTCCTTGGCGATGCGGAACGCGCGATCCTTCGGCAGACCAATGACGTGCTCGCGGCGCGCGGCCTCCGCGTGCTCGCGCTCGCGAGCGGTGATGTCTATGCGCCAACCGAAGCCGCGCTTCGCGGACTCACCTTCGCCGGCTTCGTCGGCATCGTCGATCCGCCAGCACCGTTGGTGAAGGAGACGATCGCCCGCTTCAGCGAGGCTGGCATCCGAACGGTGATGCTCACCGGCGACCAGCGACTGACCGCGGGCGCGATCGCCCGTGAGCTGGGACTGATCGAGCGTGAGGACGAGGTGGTGGACGGTCGGGACATCGAGGCGCTCTCCGACGTCGAGCTCACGAAGCGGCTCGTCACGGTGCGTGCGGTGAGCCGCGTCAGCCCGGCGGACAAGCTCAGGGTCGTGGACGCGCTCCAGGCCACCGGCGCTGTCGTCGCGATGCTCGGCGACGGGGTGAACGACGCGCCGGCGCTCAAGAAGGCCAATGTCGGTATCGCGATGGGCGGGCGCGGCACCGACGTCGCAAAGGAAGCCGCGTCGATCGTGCTGCAGGATGACCGCTTCGAAACGATCGCTGCGGCCATCGAGGAAGGACGCGTGATCTTCGCGAACATCCGCAAGTTCGTCTTCTATCTGTTCAGCTGCAACCTGGCGGAGGTGTTGGTGCTGCTCGTCGCGGGGATCGTGGGACTGCCGATTCCGCTGCTCCCGCTGCAGATCCTCTGGCTCAACCTGGTGACGGACACCTTCCCCGCGTTGGCGCTCGCGCTGGAGCCCGCTGAGTCGAATGTCATGCAGCGTCCGCCGAACGATCCGAAGGCGGCGCTGCTCTCGCGCGGCATGATCGGGTCGATCGCATTCTATGGCGTGCTGATGACCGCGGCGACGCTCGCCGCATTCGTCTGGGCGCTCGCAACGCCCGAGCGCAGCGAGAAGGCGGTGACGATGAGCTTCCTGACGCTTTCACTTGCGCAGGTATTCCATCTCGGCAACGCACGGAGCTCGACTCCGGTGTTGGCGTGGCGGGCGGTCGTACGGAATCGGTACGCGCTCGCGGCGGTGGCGCTGACGATCCTGCTCCAGGCGCTCGCGCTTCACCTGCCAGCATTGGCGCAGATACTCCGTACGCGCCCACTGACGCTCGGTGAGTGGCTGGCGGCAGTCGGCTTTGCGCTCGTGCCAGCGGTCGTTGGACAGGCGCTCAAGCTGCGGCGCGGAGCCGGGGCACCGCGTCCCTCACGCCACCGAGGCGTGTAGGGGATCGCCTGTCATCCGAATCCCTCGATTCGGCAAAAAACACCCCACACAGCTTCCGTGAACCGCCCGACGGCGTGCGTCGCCGCGCGAGATCATCATATCAGCATGCACAATTCACGGCTTTTGGAGCGCTGAGATGCTGTCTCGAACCGCAGAGTACGCGGTACGCGCCGTGGTCGTGCTGGCGCGCACTCACGGCGGGTCACTGAGCGCCGGCGAGATCGCGTCGATCCTCGGCGCGCCGCGCAACTACCTGTCGAAGACGCTGAGCACACTCGCGCGCCGCGGCATTCTCAGGAGTACGCGAGGACCCGGAGGAGGCTACGCGCTTGCCGTCGCTCCGGGAGGCCTTTCGGTCGCGGATATCGCGGACGTGTTCGCCGATATCAGCCCGGAGTACGCACGCTGTCTGCTGGGGGATTCCCCCTGCGATCCACAGCGTCCGTGCGTCGCGCATCGACGCTGGGTGGGCATCACGGTCAGCGCGCGGGATGTCCTGCTGCGAACGCCGATAGGAGCGCTGTGTGAAGACGAAGAGACAGTCCACGGACACATCACTTCAACAGGACGAACACCATGCAGATAATCTCATCTCAAAAATTCTGGCTCGGAGCGAGCATCGCGGCGGTCGCCGTATTTGCCTTTGCGTGCAGCCGAACGGGCCCAGCCGCAGGTGATCTCGTCGGTGGCGATGCCGCGACGCGTACGTACGTCGCGCCAGGCGCCAAGGACGAATTCTACTCGTTCATGTCGGGGGGCTTCAGCGGGCAGGTCTCCGTCTACGGGCTGCCGTCGGGACGCCTGCTCAAGGTCATTCCGGTGTTCTCACAGAACCCGGAGAACGCATGGGGCTACTCCGAGGAAACGAAGCCCATGCTCGAGACGACGTACGGCTTCGTGCCCTGGGACGATACGCATCACGCCGAGCTGTCGATGACGGACGGCGTGCCCGATGGCCGCTGGTTGTTCATCAACGGCAACAATACGCCACGCGTGGCGCGCATCGACCTCACGCGCTTCGAGACCGATGAGATCCTCCAGATTCCGAACGCGGCCGGTGGCCATGCGTCGCCGTTCACGACGCCCGACACGAAGTACATCGTGTCCGCCACGCGCTTCAGCGTGCCGGTGCCGAACACCGACCGGCCCATCGAGGACTACAAGAAGGCATACAAGGGAACGCTGTCATTCATCACGGCCGACCAGCCGGGCAAGATGGACATCGCGTTCCAGATCCTGATGCCTGGATACAACTACGACCTCGGCCATGCCGGCAAGGGTCCCTCCGACGGCTGGTTCTTCTTCACGTCGTACAACAGCGAGCAGGCCACGACGAAGCTGGAGACGAACGCCTCACAGAACGACAAGGACTTCATCGCCGCGGTGAACTACCGGCGCGCGGAAGCATGTGTGGCCGAGGGCAAGGCGAAGACGGTGCCCGCGGAGTACATGCACAACTACATGGACGAGAAGAGCCGCATCGCGAAGGTCGAAACGAAGACCAGTGTGAAGATGCTCGACCCGCGTGACTGCGCGGGCATCGTCTACTTCCTCCCGACGCCCAAGTCTCCGCACGGCGTGGATATCGATCCGTCGGGCGAGTACATCGTGGCCGGCGGCAAGCTCGCGACGGTCATCCCCGTCCACTCGTTCACGAAGCTGAAGGCCGCGATCGACGCCAAGGACTTCGAGAA
>JANOIJ010000400.1:0-20649 GCA_031407575.1 Gemmatimonadaceae bacterium
ATGGCCCTTATCGATGGGCGAGCTCGAAGGGCGTCCTCTAATGGCGTGCTCGAAAGGCGTTCTCGAAGGGCGTGCTCGAAAGGCGTGCTCGAAGGGCGTGCTCCAAGGGCGTGCTCGAAGGGCGAACTTAGAGCACGCAGCAAAACACGTCGTCAGAGCACGTCGTCAGTGCACGTCGTCAGAGCACGCCGTCAGAGCACGCCGTCAGAGCACGACGTCAGAGCACGCCGGAAGTCCACGCCGTCAGAGCACGCCCTCAGAGCACGCCGTCAGAGCACGTCGTTAGAGCACGCCGTCAGAGCACGCCGTCAGTGCACGCCGTCAGTGCACGCCGTCAGTGCACGCCGTCAGAGTACGCCGTCAGAGCACGCCGTCAGAGCACGCCGTCAGAGCTGCAGAACTAACCCGTCGGGGCGACGCTTCGGCTGGGCGACGGAGTCGCCAATGTCGTCAGCACCACCGCGCCGATCACCAGCGCCGCCGCGATGAGCATGCGCACCGTGATGTGGTCGTCGCCCACGAGCCAGCCGAGAGCCAGCGCGACGATGGGATTCACGAACGCGTAGCTGCCCACCAGCGCGGGGGACGACACTTGCAGCAGCCACGTGTACGCGCCGAAACCAAGCACCGTGCCGCAGACGACGAGGAATGCGAAGGCGCCGATGATCCCCGGCGTGATGGCCCACGTGGCCCACCCATGGAGGTCGCCACGCAGCGCGCTCGTGCCAAGCACCCACACCGCGCCGGTCGTCAATTGCATTGCGGTGCCTTGCGCCACGGAGCTCGGCCGCGCGCCATTCCGGCCGAGCAGGGAGCCGAGTGACCAGCTGAACGCCGCGATGATGAGCAGCGTGCGGTGCAGGGGCGTTCCGGAGTTGAGCGCGGCTCCGCCCGCGAGGAGGGCCACGCCCGCCGTGCCGAGTGCGAGGCCGGCGACCACCATCGGCGAGGGCAGCGTGCGTCGTTTCGCCGATTGGAGCAGCACGAGCCACAGCGGGATCGTGGCCGAGATGAGCGCGGCCTGTCCGGACGACACGCTCTGGAGTCCCCACGCGAGGAGCGCCTGCCCGGTAAGAAAGAGGAAGAGGCCGACGATGGCTGCGTGTCGCCATTGGGCGAGGGTCGGCCGACTGATTTCACGTCGCCAGGCGAGCCACGCCCAGAGGATGAGTGCCCCGCCCACGCAACGGACGCTGATGGCGACGAGGGGCGGGACCACCGCAACGACGATGCGAACCGCGAGGAACGTCGTGCCCCAGAAGAAATAGATGGCGGCGAAGGCGGCGAGCACGCGCCGCTTCGACGGTCCTCGTTGATCTCCGTCAGCCATCCATCCTCCGAAAGGGATTGTGGGGTCCCGATTGCGCCGATATATGATCTTACTCCCTTAAACGTTTCAGACGCCATGCGAATCACACCGCTCGCCGTCGCCGCTCTTCTCGCGCTCGCGGCTCGCCTCCCCGCACAATCCGCCGCCGACGCCGAGCGCGAAGCTCGCCTCGCCTGGTTCCGTGACGCGAAGTATGGCCTCTTCATTCACTGGGGGCTCTACGCCATCCCCGCCGGCGAGTGGAAAGGCAAGTCCATCCCCGGCATCGGTGAGTGGATCATGAACCGCGCGAAGATTCCCGTCCGGGAGTACGCGCAACTCGCAACGCAGTTCAATCCCGTCCGCTTCGATGCGGACGCCTGGGTGAAGCTCGCCAAGGACGCGGGCATGAAGTACATCGTCATCACGTCGAAGCATCACGACGGATTCGCTCTGTTCGACTCGAAGGTGAGCGCCTTCGACATCGTCGATGCGACGCCGTTCAAGCGCGACGTCCTCAAGGAGCTCGCCACCGCCTGCGCGAAGGCCGGCATGCGGCTCGGCTTCTACTACTCGCAGTCGCAGGACTGGCACGAGCCGAACGGCGCCGGCAACACCTGGGACTTCGGTGCCGATTCCACGAAGGACTACGACGCGTACCTGCGCGGCAAGGCCGAACCGCAGGTGCGTGAGCTGCTCACGGCGTATGGGCCGGTTGCGCTCATCTGGTTCGACACGCCGCGCATGATGAGTGGCGACCGCGCGACGCGGTTCACGACGCTCGTGCGCTCGCTTCAGCCCACTACGCTGATCGATGGCCGGCTCGGCGCGAGCGGCGACTACATCAGCACTGGGGACAACGTCATCCCTGGCGAGATTCGGACCGAGGCGTGGGAAGTGCCCGCGACGCTCAATCACACCTGGGGATTTCGCAAGGACGACCACGACTGGAAGTCGCCGGGCGACGTGCTGTTCAAGCTCGTGGACATCGTGAGCAAGGGCGGCAACTACCTGCTGAACGTCGGCCCGCTGGCGAATGGCGAGATGCCGCAGCCGGCGCTGGACGTCCTGCGTGCGGCGGGCGCCTGGCTCGCGGTGAACGGCGAGGCGGTGTACGGCGCGAAGGCCACGCCATTCGGAGATGAACTCGGCGAACCTAGTGCGAAAGGCACGAAGAACCTGCGCGGCCAGCCCCTGTTCCTCACGCGCTCGGAATACCGGGTCACCACCAAGCCGGGAAAACTCTACTTCACGTTCTTCACCGATCCGCGCGTGCCATTCGCCATTCCACGCATGCAGAATGCCGTGAAGCGGGCGTACCGGCTCAGCGATGGCGCGCCGATCGAGTTGCGGGTGGTCGGCGGCGAGACGCTGATGCAGCCGACGGGGCTGATGAACAATCCGATGGCGACGGTCATCGTCGTGGAGTACGAGGGGGACGCCGTTCGGCGCTGAGGCGGCACTCTCTGGCGTCCCCGGTGGTGGTGTCGTAAGATCGAGGCCTAGAACTGTTTCCGATGCGCGTTTCAGTCGAACCCCTCACGACTGGAGGCCTCATGACGACGCCAGTTCCCCCGCGCGACCAGGTCGCGGCACACGCTCCGCTTACGCCTGGCCTGCTCGATAGCGAAGACGCGCTGAAGCGCATCTTCCTTGCCCAGCATGTCGCACTGACCGCCGAGGCACGCACACGACTTGGTGATGCGGCCGCGGCGCTGGGCACGAAGGTGGTGGAGGGCGCGTTCGTACGCGCCTGGGATGCGCGCGGCACGTTCACGACCGCGGCCCAGTTGGACAAATTCCTCATCGACGACGTGCATCACGCCGCCGCGCGGGCGCTGAGCCGCCGCGCGGCGGCGCATCGGTTCGCGGGGCACGCGGCCGCGGACACCACGCACGCCCTGCACGACGCCACGCCCGAGGAGTCGTGGGAGCACATCCAGCATGCGTTGCATGGCGAGGAACACAAGCCGGGGACGTTGGCGGCGGTCGCCGCGGCATCGCGGCACGGCGCCGCCGATCACATCGGCGGATTGGCCAAGAAGGGCAACGTGTGGGTCGCGATCGCTGTCGGTGTGGTCATCCTCGTGCTCGGCGTCGGCGGCGCGCTGGTGCTGGACCGTCTGAGCGAGCAGACGAAACTGGCGAATGCCGTGAACTCGACAGAGGTCCGCGCCGTGACGACGCCATCGGGCCGGACGGGCAACGTGAGCATGAATGACGGCAGCACGGCGCATCTCGCGCCGGAAACCATCCTGACGATTCCCAACGAGTTCGGGCCGTTGCTTCGCGCGGTAAAGGTCGAGGGTGCGGCGGGATTCGACGTTGCGCCGGGTATCGAGAAGGAGCTGCACGTGTTCGCGCGTAACGCGGACGTCGTAGCGAAGGGGACGTCGTTTACGGTGAGTGCGTATCCGGCGGACAGCAGCGTGACGATCGTCGTGAGCGAGGGCTCGGTGGAAGTGCGCCGAGGCGAGGAGATGATGCCGGTCCAAGCGGGCGCGGGTGTGGTGGTGCGTGATAGCATGCCCCTCCGCGCGGCGACGGAAACGGAGCGCGACGTGGCCGCGGGTTGGCGCACCGGCACACTGGCGATCTCCGGCAAGCCGCTGCGCGATGCGCTCGGCCTGATGCGGCGGTGGTATGGCTACGACATCCACGTTCCTGACCTGCCCCTGCTAGAGCGTCCAGTGAGCATGAAAGTCTCCGCGGACTCGGCCATGCAGGCGATTGCTGCCGTCGAAAAGAGCGCTGGCGTAAAGTTCGGTTATATTGGACCGAACATGGTGTTCCGGGACACCGCTGTAAAAAAGGCCAAGCCGTAAGGCAACGGTAACGACACGGGGAATTGGCACTTCTAGCGCAGGTGACGGCTAAAGTGCTGCGCCGCGCCAATACCGAGCGAAGCATCGCCGTTCTGGCGAACGCTGGCCGTCCCTCGCAGGAGTGGCGCATCGGTGCGGATTGCCGGAAGACTCGCGAGTGTCACGCAACCACTCGCACGGAAGCTGCCGCTGCTCATCGCGGCACTTCTGTTCGCCATGGTAGGCACGTTCGGTTGGCTCGTGCAGCGCGAGCTGCGCGCGGCATTCGAGTCGGCGGCGGGTGAGCGGCTCAGCGCGGCGGCGCAGCGGCTAGCGAGTCTGCTGTCCGAGTCCACCGGCGTCTTGCGGAACCAGGCCCGTCGCGAGGTGACAGATCCGCGGGTGGTCGCGGCGCTGGAACGGCCCACGCCGGCGAGCCTCGCAGCGGCGGCGTTGGTGCTCACGCCGGCCGCCACGTCATCCAATGTCGGCTCTCACGCAATCTGGACGGCGCGCTGCGAGCGCGTGCTGCTGCGCGGCTCCGCGAACTCGATCCCCGCGCTCTCGGTGTGTCCGGTCCCTGGGACGGCAGAGGATTCGCTCGTGCAAAAGGACTGGATCCAGCCGCTCGTCGCGCGCGGCGACAGCCTCTTCTTCTCGATCATCGCACCCGTGGTGCGCCTGCCGGCGGAGACGCTCGGCTACTATGTGCGCGCGCGGTCGTTCTCCAACGCCGGCAACGGACGCGCTGCAGCGGACCTCGTCGGGCCCGATGCGTCGGTGTTGATAGGGAATGCCCTCGGCCCGACGGTGTGGAGTGACCTGACCACCCGCACTGCGGGACCGCCGAGGGATATAGTGCGCGCCGCGCCGGTGAGGTACGCGGCGGCGGACAGTTCGATCCACGTCGGCGTCGCGCAGGACATTGCGTCGACGCCGTGGCTTGTCTGGGTGCAGATGCCGATGTCCGCGGTGACGGCGCGGCCCAACCGTGCGCTGCGGCGGCTGGGGCTCATCGCAATCGTGGGCGTCATGATCTGTGTGCTGGGTGTGTGGCTCGTGTGTTCGCGCGTGACGCGGCCGCTCCGGGAGCTGACGCAAGCCGCCACGGACATGGCGAGCGGCGACTACGCCCGCCGCGTGCCTGGACACCGCAATGACGAGATCGGACAGCTCATGATCGCCTTCAACCAGATGGGCACGCAGGTGCAGTCGGCCTGCGCCGAGCAGAATGCACATGCCGTCGAGGCCGAGCGGCACTTTGCCGAGGCGCAGGAGCTCGCACGCGCGCTGGAGTTGTCGAACCTGGAGCTGAGCGAATCTCTCGAGGAGACGCGAACCGCGCATCACGAGCGTGAGCTCGCGCAGCTGTTGCTGGAGGAGGTGCTCGACCAATCGCCGGTGGGCATCGCCGTCTTCAACGACGAGTGTCAGTTCCTTCGCCTGAACCGGGCCCTGGCTGCGATGAACGGCGTCCCGATCCTGGAGCACATCGCGCGCACCCCCGACGAGATTGCGCCTGCCTTGCGCACCATCGAGGAGGCCGTGCTCCAACGCGTCATCGAGACGGGGCAGACCATCTCCAACCAGCGCGCCAGCGGTGCGCTGCTTGGCGGCAAGAAGCGCCATTGGATTTCGAGCTACTTCCCGGTGCGCGGCGTGATGGGTGAGGTGATGGGTGCCGGCGCCATCGTGCTGGACACGACGATGCATCACGAGCTGGAGGCGCAACTGCTCCAGGCGCAAAAGATGGAAGCGGTCGGCCGGCTGGCAGGCGGCGTGGCGCACGACTTCAACAATCTGCTCACGGTGATCAGCAGCTACAGCGAGATGGCGCTGGAAACACTCCCGCCCGACGATCCCCTGTACGGCGACATGCGCGAGATTCGCAATTCGGCGGACCGCGCGTCGCGACTCACGCGGCAATTGCTCGCGTTCAGCCGCAAGCAGGTGATGCAGCCGCAGACGCTCGACCTCAATCGCGTCTCGACGGAAATGGAACGCATGTTGCGGCGCCTGATCGGCGAGGACGTCACGCTGTCACTCGACCGCGCGAGCGACATCGGCGAGATCAGGGCTGACCCTGGGCAGATCGAGCAGGTGCTGATGAACCTCGTGCTCAACGCGCGCGATGCGACACCCGATGGCGGAAAGCTGGTCATCGGCACGGCGAACGTGACCGTCGAGTCGGACCTCATGCACGAAGGTGTCAGGATACCGGCGGGCGAGTACGTGACGCTGAGCGTCGCTGACACGGGCAGCGGCATGACGGAGGAGACGAAGGCACATTTGTTCGAGCCCTTCTTCACGACGAAAGACTCGGGACACGGCACGGGGCTCGGCTTGTCGACCGTCTACGGCATCGTGAAGCAGTCCGGCGGCGAAATCCTGGTGCACTCGGAGGTGGGGCGCGGATCGACGTTCACGGCCTACTTCCCTCGCCTCACGCGCACGGGCCGCCGCATCTCGCAGCCGGGCGCTGCGTCCGCGCTGGAGCGCGTGGGCACCGAGACCATCCTCGTGGCGGAGGACGACGATGCGTTGCTCAGCCTGACGCTGCGTATCCTGCAGCAGGCGGGGTACCATGTGCTCGAGGCGCGAACAGCCGCCGCGGCGATCGAGCTCGGCGCGCTGTACGAAGGCGAGATACACTTGCTGATCGCTGATGTGGTATTACCGGACCAGAGTGGCCGCACGGTGGCCGCGCGACTCACGGCGTTGCGACCGGGACTGCGCGTCATGTTCATGTCGGGCTACACGGAGGACGACGTCATGCGACGAGGCGTGAGCGCGTCGCACAGCGATTTTCTTCAGAAGCCATTTACGCCCGACCAACTTGCGCGTCGCGTGCGTGAGGTGCTGGACCGTGACGGCGACTCGCAACAGCGTGTGGGGTGACCGCGTATGTCCAACTCATTCGCAATACGTCGTGTAGTGATGGATAGAAGGATCGCGGCGCCATGCCGCGATTACGTCGCATCACTCCGTCATCAGGAACTACATGTCACGAATCACCACGACACTTGCCGTCGCCGCGGCCATCGCGCTCGGCGGAACGGCGCAGGCGCAGCGGGGCCAGCGCCCCATCGGGCCACCGGTGGGTGGCGCACCGAGCGGCACCATGATCGGTCGACCCGGTCTGGGTGGGCCGTCCGCTGCCGTCGCGTCGATGCTGCTCGCGCACACGGGTGAGTTCAAGCTCACCGACGCACAGGTCACGCGCCTCGCAGCCATCGCGCGCCGCACGTCCGACCGGCAGCGCGCGACGCGTGCGAGCCTGGACTCGATGCGCAGCACCGTGAGCGCACCAGCGAACCCCGCGCCCGGCGCCGTCGCGCGCCCGAGTCCCACGCCGGCCATGCTTGCGCTGGCGGAGCGCATGCGCGAGCAGGAGCATGCGGACCTGCGCGATGCGATCGCCATCCTCACGCCGGAGCAGCAAGCGCTGGGCTGGGAGATGATGTCGCGTCGCGGCGGCACGCGGATGGGTGCGGGCGCAGGGCCGGGCACGCGGCCGGCGCGTATGCGCCAGGGCGTGTCGCCGGGGCGTGAGCAGCGCGGCCGCGGACCGAACGCGCGTCGTCGGGTCTAGGACGGCCATGACGTCGTGACCTCGCGCGCGAATGGCGAACGCACGGTGCGCATTGCGCTGTGCGTGCTCGGTCTCGGGGTCGCGTGGGCCTGCCTTCCATTCCTGCCGGGCCTCATCGGCGCTGTCGTGCTGTGCGTGGTTGCCGCCCCCGCGCACCGCGCGCTGGCGCCGCGGCTGGGCGAGCGGCGCTCGGCGCTGCTCATCACCGTCTGCACCGCGCTGTTGATCGCGCTGCCCGCCGTGCTCTTGGCTGCGGCGATGCTCGAGGAAGCACCTTCGGCGTTCCAACGCATGATGTCGAGCAACATCGTCGCGCGAGTGTCGGCGCTGCGCGTCGGCGACATCGACGTCGGGGCACAGGTGGCCGGCGCCTGGCGGAGTGTCGCGGGATGGATCTCCGGTCGCGCGCTCGCCGCGGCGGGAGGCCTGACGCGGGGAGTGCTGAACCTCTTCCTCGCCCTCATCGGGCTCTACTACCTGCTGCCGACGGCAGGGTCGCTCTGGCGGCAAGTGCGACCACTGATCCCGTTCTCACCGAGCGGCGTGGACGGACTCGCCGAGCGATTCACGACGACCACCGAAGCCACGTTGATCGGCATTGGGGTGACGGCCGTCGCACAGGGGTTGACGGTGGGGCTGGCGTTCCTCGCCGTGGGGCTCTCGAACCCGCTCTTCTGGGGGGTCGTTACGGGCGCGGTGTCCATCCTGCCGGTGTTCGGCAGCGCGATCGTGTGGGCGCCAGGCGTCGTGGTGCTCGCCGCGGACGGACGACTCGGTGCGGCATCCGCGCTGGCGGCCATCGGCGTGGTCGTCTGCTCGAACGTGGACAACGTCATCCGCCCGATCATCTACCGGCGCGTATCGGGACTGCATCCGATGGCGTCGCTGATCGGCGCGTTTGCCGGCGTCGAACTATTCGGTCTTACAGGTCTGCTCCTGGGCCCACTCGCGTTGACGTACTGCATCGAGCTGTATCGCCTCTACGAGACCGAGTACGTTCACGGTCGCGACTAGTCTGAGCACTGCCAACATGCAACAGAGCTGTTATGACGTGCGACCAATCCATTCCGGCTCTTCAGGGAATCCTGTGGGCAGGGAATCCCGTGGGAAGGCAATCACAGGCCTTGTGACTTTGGGTGTTCACCAATCGATCTCGACGCGACCCGCGAAACACCGCGCCCGTCGGGCCGGCGCTGTCTCGAGGGACGGTGGGGCGAGTCTCTGGGAACGACGACAACAGGCCGATCTGAGCCGACTGAGCGCCGAAACGACGAACGGCGCCTCTCGCTCAGACCGGCAGCGTCCACGAGAGGTCGTTGTTGATGCGCATGGGAGGGATGAAGGCGCACGGAGCGAATCGGCTGTTGTCCGCAACAAGTCCGCGCCCTTGGTCGTTCAAGAACATCGCGCCACTCGCATCACTTCCCATCGCGACGCGACCCACAACAGAGTCCGAAGAGCCCCATTTCTGAACGCGCACGCGGGCATCAGTCCCGAGATGGCCATTGCACCAGCAGATGCAGCATGACCGCTGGCTCGCAGAACGGTCGTATCTTGTTGTATGCCTTTCTGCCGAACTTGGGCGTTGAGGATGTAGAATAGGTCGACGCGATTCTCGGCTCTCCCGGCCAAGGTGGTCTGTCGTCTCCGAGCAGATGGGAGTCGCCACGCAACTCGGCGGCATGCTCGATGGTCCCGTGTATCGTTCGATCTACCAGAACCTGCGCGGCATCAGCCTGCACGACGCCGACGAGTATGCGCGGTTCAACACAGGACGCGTGGTGTACCACGACGACATCGGCGACTACTCGACCAACGAGCCGATCATGGATGGCACGGCGAGCCTGGCGTACCTGCGACGCGCGCCACCATCGCAATTCCTGCGCGCGCCTGCCAGTATGAGCCTCATGTTCGTCCCAAAGCTCGTGACGACTCTGCGCACGTACGACCGCGCGCAATTCCTCGACGACGCGGCTGCCGGTGTCATCGTCGGCATCGTCGCGCTGCCGTTGGCCATCGCCTTCGCCATCGCCAGCGGTGTCACGCCAGATCGCGGCCTGTGGACCGCGATCGTCGCCGGGTTCATCATCTCGGCTTTCGGCGGGTCGCGCGTGCAGATCGGAGGTCCGACGGGCGCGTTCGTCGTGATCGTCTATGGCATCGTGCAGAAGTATGGCATCGACGGGCTGACCGTGGCCACGCTGATGGCGGGCGCGATCCTCGTTGTGATGGGGCTCGCGAAGTTCGGGGACGCCATCAAGTTCATTCCGCATCCACTCGTGATCGGATTCACGAGTGGCATCGCGGTGATCATCTGCTCGAGCCAGGTCAAGGACTTCTTCGGCCTGCACATGGGAACGGTGCCGGCACCCTTCCTCGGCAAGTGGTGGGCGTACGCGACGACGGCCACGGGCATTACGCCAGCCGCCACGGGAATCGCGATCCTCGCGCTCGCCATCATCGTCTATTGGCCGCGCGTCAGCACGCGCATTCCCGGCCCGTTCGTCGCGCTGATCGCGACGACCGTGCTCGCGCGCGTGTTGCACCTGCCGTTGGAGACCATCGGCTCGCGCTTCGGCGAGATCGCGGCGAGTGTCCCGACGCTGGTCGTGCCGCAGCTGACTCTCGAGCAGGTCCTCGCCCTCGTGGGCCCCGCGTTCACCATCGCGTTGCTCGCCGCCGTGGAATCGCTGCTCTCGGCCGTGGTGGCCGATGGCATGATCGGCGCGCGACACCGCTCCAACATGGAGCTCGTGGCGCAAGGGATGGCGAACATCGCGTCGCCGCTGTTTGGCGGCATTCCCGCCACCGGCGCCATCGCGCGCACGGCCACCAACGTCAAGAACGGTGGACGCACGCCGGTGGCAGGCATCATCCACGCGCTCACGCTGCTGGTCATCACGCTGTTTGCCGGCAGGTGGGCGGCGCTGATTCCCATGGCTACGCTCGCCGCGATCCTCGTGGTGGTCGCGTACCACATGAGCGAATGGCGCGCCTTCCGCGCCGAACTTCGCTCGCCGAAGAGCGACGTCGTGGTGCTGCTGCTCACGTTCGCGCTCACCGTGCTGGTAGACCTCACCGTGGCGATCGAAGTCGGCATGGTGGTGGCCGTCTTTCTGTTCATGCGGCGCATGGCGTCGGTGTCCAGCGTCAGCCTCGTGACGCACGACGTGGAGGACGAGGACGGGGACGCCGCCATGCTCGATACGCGCGCCATTCCGCGCGGCGTGGAGGTCTACGAGATCAATGGCCCGTTCTTCTTCGGCGCGGCGCAGGCGTTCAAGGACACCATCGCGCGAATCTCCGGCAAGCCGCGGGTGCTGATCATCCGGATGCGCCACGTCCCGGTGATCGACTCCACGGCCATCCGCTCGTTGCGTGACGTCGTGCATCGCAGCCGGAAGGACGGCACGCTGGTGCTCATTGCCGAGTTGCACGCGCAGCCGCTGGCCGCGTTGCGCGGTACGCCCGTGATGGACGAGATCGGGCTCGAGAACATCGTGCCGAGTCTCGACTTCGCGCTCGCGCGCGCGCTCGAAGGCATGGGGACGGAGACGTCATGAACGCCGACGTCGTCATCGTCGGCGCCGGCCTTGCCGGGCTCGTCGCCGCCGCCGAGCTGAGCGACGCGGGCCGCTCGGTCATCATCGTCGATCAGGAACCCGAAGCCTCGCTCGGCGGACAGGCGTTCTGGTCGTTCGGCGGGCTGTTCCTCGTGAACTCCCCCGAACAGCGCCGGCTCGGCATCCGCGATTCGCGTGACCTGGCCATGCGCGACTGGCTCGGCTCGGCCGGCTTCGATCGCGACGAGGATGCGTGGCCGCGCCGGTGGGCCGAGGCATACGTCGACTTTGCGGCGGGCGAGAAGCGACAGTGGCTGCACCAGCAGGGGATTCGATTCTTTCCGGTGGTCGGCTGGGCCGAACGCGGCGGATCGCTCGCGACGGGACACGGGAACTCGGTGCCGCGCTTTCATGTCACGTGGGGGACCGGTCCAGGCGTCCTTGCGCCATTCGTCAGGCGCGTGCGTGAGGGCGTGGCGCGCGGGAAGATCCAACTTGCCTTCCGTCATCGCGTGAACGAGGTGACGACCACCAATGGCGTCGTCGATGGGGTGCGCGGCGATGTGTTGGCGCCGAGCGACGTGGTGCGTGGCGCGGCGAGCTCGCGAGACATCGTGCGTGAGTTCGTACTCGGCGCGCAGGCGGTGATCGTGACGTCGGGCGGCATTGGCGGCAATCACGATCTCGTGCGGCGCTACTGGCCCGCGCGTATGGGCGTGCCGCCGGCGCGCATGCTCTCGGGTGTTCCCGAGCATGTGGACGGCCGCATGCTCGAGATCGCCGAGTCGGTCGGCGGACGCGTGATCAATCGTGACCGCATGTGGCACTACACCGAGGGCATCACGAACTGGAATCCCATCTGGAAGCAGCACGGCATTCGCATCCTGCCCGGCCCGTCGTCGCTGTGGCTCGACGCACTCGGGCGACGCCTGCCGCCGCCGCTGTTCCCTGGCTTCGACACGCTGGCGACGCTCGAGCACATCCTGCACACCGGCTTCGACTACAGCTGGTTCGTGCTGACGCAGGCGATCATCGAGAAGGAGTTCGCGCTGTCGGGCTCGGAACAGAATCCCGATCTCACTGGCAAGAGCATCTGGAAGACGCTCGCGCGCGTGTTGCCGGGCGCGACGCCGCCCGTGGAAGCGTTCAAGCGGCATGGCGTCGACTTCATCGTCGAGCGGACGCTGCCCGAGCTCGTGCGGCGCATGAACGCGCTCACCGACGAACCTCGGCTCGACCTGGCAGCGGTGACGCGCGAGGTGGACGCGCGCGACGCGCAGATCGAGAACGCGTACGGCAAGGACGCGCAGGTCGTGGCGCTGCGCGGCGCGCGTCAGTACGTGGGCGACCGGCTCATTCGCGTGGCGAAACCGCATCGCCTGCTTGACGACAAGGCGGGCCCGCTGATCGCGGTGCGGCTGTCGATCCTCACGCGCAAGTCACTTGGCGGACTCGAGACGGATCTCTCGAGTCGCGTGCTGGGCGCGAACGGGCACCCTGTGCCGGGATTGTATGCGGCCGGTGAAGTGGCGGGCTTTGGCGGGGGCGGCGTGCATGGGTACCGGTCGCTGGAGGGGACGTTCCTGGGCGGCTGCATTTTTTCGGGCCGGACAGCGGGCCGAGCCGCGGCGGCCGCGATCTGATCGGGGTCAGAGTCGGGGTCAGAGTCGGGGTCAGAGTCGGGGTCAGAGTCGGGGTCAGAGTCGGGGTCAGAGTCGGGCGTGATTCCGATCCGACGGGAATTGCAAAGCAACGGTCAGAGTTGGGGTCAGAGTCCCTTCTTGGTACCTCTGCGCATTCGATCAAAATCCCGCGCTGACCCTGACCCGACTCTCCTGCGGGTTGTATCAAAATCCCGCGCGACTCTGACCCCGACTCTGACCCCGACTCTGACCCCGACTCTGACCCCGTTTCCACACACGCCGTCGTAGATTGCGGCATGGTGCAGAACCCGCCGTGCACGCCGGCCGAAGAGCTCGCAAACAGCCTCACGCACGGGCTGGGGTTGCTGCTGAGCCTCGTCGCGGCGCCAGTGCTCATCGTCGCCGCAGCGTCGACCAACGATCCCTGGCGCATCGTGGCCGTGAGCATCTATGCCGCGACGCTGGTGCTGCTCTACGCCTCGTCCACGATCTACCACTCCGTGCGGTCACTGCCACTCAAGTCCGCGATGCAGCGCGTGGATCACGCCGCCATCTACTTGCTCATCGCCGGTACCTACACGCCGTTCATGCTCATCAGCCTCCGCGGCCCGTGGGGATGGAGCATGTTCTGCATCGTCTGGGCGCTCGCGCTCCTCGGCGTCATCCTCAAGAGTGCCTACGGCGCGAAATTGCCGGCGCTCTCCACGTGGCTCTATCTCGCCATGGGATGGCTCATCGTCATCGCCATTCGCCCCATGTCCGCGCACGTCGCGCCGACCGGCATGCGCTGGCTTGCGTTGGGTGGCCTACTCTACACAGGCGGTGTGGTCTTCTACGTCTGGGAGCGCATCCGCTTCAGCCACGCCGTGTGGCACCTGTTCGTCCTCGGCGGCAGCCTCTCGCACTTCTTCGCCATCCTCTGGTATGCGCTGCCCGTTCCGCGAGGCTGATCGCACCTTCCAGCACCGCACGGCAGCGCGTAGCTTGTCGCACTGCATGCTCCCTCCCGCCCGACCAATTCCAACAACGGAACGATAGGCGATGTCGCCCACTGGCTCCGGCAGTCCCGCGCTCGGGGAGGAGCTCGTCCCGGCGGGAGAACTGCGGTCCATCCAGGTCGTGACCGATGCGTGCCTGAAGATGATGGACGTCGACAAGTCGCCCGTCCCGCGTCAGCAGCACGCGAAGGGACATGGTGTCGTCGCCGCGCGATTCCACGTGGCGCCCGACGTCAATCCCGATCTCCGCCATGGCATTCTCTCCGAGCCGCGCACGTACCGCGCGCTGGTCCGTTTCTCGAACGGGCGGCAGACCGATGACCGGAAGAAGGACGCGCACGGACTCGCCCTCAAGCTCTTCGGCGTCGAGGGGCCGAAGGTGCTCGACGACGAACGCAGCGCGACGACGCAGGACTTCATCTTCATGGATCACGGCACGTTCTTCATCCGCGACGCGGCCTCCTACGCCGAGTTCGCCGCGGCGCTACTGAGCGGCACGCGCCGATCTCAATCGTGGTGGGCGCGCCCGCTCCCCGATTCGGTGAAGCAGCTGATCGTCGGCGTGCACCTGTTCCGCAAGTTCCTCATGCGCCACAGCGCCGAGCGAGGCTTCATCCAGAAGGTGCGTTCCGACCCGCCGGTGAGCCCGCTCGAAACGCAGTACTTCAGTGTGACGCCGGCCAAGCTCGGACCCCACGCGGTGCGGTGGTCGCTCATGCCTCGTCCGCTCTCGGAGCCCATCGCCGCTCACGCCGGCGAGGCGCTCGACCCCGACGATAAGCTGCGCGCCGCCATGGTCGCGCATCTTCGGCAGCGGAGCGCCACCTTCGACGTCTTCGTGCAGCCGCACACCGATCCGGTTACCATGCCGGTGGAGGATCCCACCGTCGCGTGGGACGAGCTCGTCGCCCCGGTCTACCACGTTGGCACCATCGAGATTCCCGTGCAGGACTTCGATACCTCGCAGAAGCGCCTGGCCGGCGACGGCTTGTCGTTCACGAACTGGCACTGCCTGCCCGAGCACCGTCCGCTCGGGGGCATCAACCGCGTGCGGCGCGCCGTCTACCAGACCGTCGCCGCGCGTCGGCGGGAGCTCAATGGACAGGTGATCGCCGAGCCCAGCGAGGAGTGGCTCGATACGGTGTGGGAGGCGGCCGCGAGCGCTGCCGCATCGCCAACACCTGGGGCCGGATGATCGACCTTCGCCGCAAGCTGCAAGCGGTACTCGGTGACGCGTTCGCCATCGAGAAGGAACTCACTCGCGGTGGCATGTCCCACGTATTCGTCGCCGAGGAGGTCGCGCTCGGCCGGCGCATCGTGGTGAAGGTGCTGGATCCGGATCTCGCCGCGACGGTGAGCGTGGATCGCTTCAAGCGCGAGGTCGCGCTCACGGCGCGTCTCCAGGATCCGCACATCGTGCCGATCTTTTCCACCGGCGAGGTGAACGGGCTGCCGTTCTACACCATGCCGTTCGTCGTGGGCGACTCGCTGCGCACGCGCCTCGACCGTGACGGGCCGCTGCCCCTCCAGGACGCGGTGAGCATCCTGCGCGACGTCGCGCTCGCGCTGGAGTGCGCGCACGAGCAGAACGTCGTGCATCGCGACATCAAGCCGGATAACGTGCTGCTGGCCGGTCGCAGTGCCATCGTCACCGACTTCGGCGTCGCCAAGGCGTTCAGCGAATCGGCCACCGAGACCACGACCACGCTGACGACGCTCGGCATGACGCTCGGGACGCCGGCGTACATGGCGCCGGAGCAGGGCGCGGCGGATCCGGCGATCGACCACCGGGCGGACATCTACTCGTTCGGCATTCTTGCGTACGAGATGCTCACGGGCACCACGCCGTTCGCGGGTCGCGCCCCCATGGCGATGATCGCGGCGCACATCACGGAGGAGCCCACGCAGGTCGGTTCGTTGCGCAACGGATTGCCAGCGTCCCTCTCCGACCTCGTCATGCTCTGCCTGCGCAAGGAGCCCGAGGCGCGCCCACAGACTGCGGGCGAGCTCCTCACCGTGCTCACGAGTCTCGGCGCCGTGAGCGAGGACGATTCGCTGGGAATCGTCGCGCCGGTGGCGACGCCGAACACGCGCACCGTCGGCGTGCTGGCGTTCCGCAACCTGAGCGGCTCCGCGGAGAACGAGTACCTGTCGGACGGCATCACGGAGGAGATCCTCAATGCGCTGGCGCGCGTGCCGGCGCTGCGCGTCGCGGCGCGGACGTCCTCGTTCGCGTTCAAGGGCCAGGACATCGACATCAAGGAGATCGCGCGGAAGCTGCGCGTCGGCTGCCTGCTGGAGGGCAGCGTGCGGCAGGCAGGCGTGCGACTGCGCGTCAGTGCGCAGCTCTCCAATGCCATCGACGGATTCCAGATGTGGTCCGAGCGCTACGACCGCGAGATCGCCGACGTCTTCGAGATCCAGGACGAGATCGCGTCGCGCATTGCCGCGTCGCTCCAGGTGGCGCTGTTCGACGCGAGCGGCGACAAGGTGGCCACGCCGCATCGCGCGTCGATGGACATGGTGGCGTACGAGCTGTACCTGCGTGGCCGCTACTTCTTCAACCAGCGCGTGGACGGCATGTGGAAGGCCGTCGACTTCTACCAGCAGGCGCTGGACCGCGATCCCGAGTTCGCACTGGCGCACACGGGCGTGGCGGAAGGCCACTTCATGCTGGCGCTGTACAATGCCGTCACGCCGCACGAGGCCGCACCACGAGCGCGCGCCTCGAGTCTGCGCGCGCTGGAGCTCGAGCCAAACCAGGCCGAGGCGATGATCGTGCTCAGCAATGTTACGCTGTGGTACGACTGGAATCACGACGAGACCCTTCGGCTCCTCGAGCGCGCGTTGCATCTCAAGCCCAGCGATCCGCTCGCGCACTCGTGCCACGCGTACTACCTCTCGTCGCTTGGGCGGCACACCGAAGCGGTGGAGCGCGCGCGGTTCGCGACGGAGCTGGATCCGCTCGGCGTCTTTACGCAGAGCAACCGTGCGGTGATCAACTACCTGGCGTCGAGGTTCGCGGACGCCGCGCTTGCGTGCGACGAGATTCTCGACATCCAGCCGAACAACAGCGAAGCGTTTCGCTGGCGCGCGTTGTCACAGTTTCATTTGGGGCAGTGGGCGGGAGCGTTCTCGTCGATCGAGGAAGCCGTGCGCCTTTCGCGGCGCCACCACTGGCCGCTGGCGAACCAGGCCGCGATGCTCGCGCGCGCGAAGCGAATGGATGAGGCGAAGGCGATCCTCGCCGAGCTGGAGGAGCGTTCCGCGCGCGAACCGGTGCCGCCGCTGGCGCTGGCGACGGTGCACTATGGCTTCGGCGATCTCGACGCGTTCTTCGCGTTGCTCGACGAGGCGATCACGGCGCGCGATTTCTGGCTGTTGCTGCTCAACATCGATCCGGGTTTTGCGGCGCTCCGTGCGCATCCCCGGTTTCTTGCCGCGATGGCACGCGTGCATTCGCGGTAAGTTGAGGAGAAGGAAATTGTCATCCTGAGCGCGCGGCCTGCCCTGAGCGAAGTCGAAGGGAAGGATCTGCACGTGCTGTTGCGTCGCATCCAACGGCGCGCGCTCCTGACATTCACCTCTCAGTTCAAGGCGGCGAAGTGCAGCGTTCGGTGATGTACGCGACGTGCCTTCACTGCAATGCGGCTCTCGGAAGCAACACGGTCGTCGAGCACTTTCCGGTTGGCCGGCGACTCGCATTCGACGCCGCCAAGGGCCGGCTCTGGGTCATCTGCCCATCGTGTCAGCGGTGGAATCTCACGCCACTCGAAGAGCGCTGGGAGGCCATCGACGACTGCGAACGCCTGTTCCGCACGACTCGTCTTCGTACGTCCACCGACAACATCAGCCTCGCGCGTGCGGCCGACGGGCTGGACCTCGTCAGGATTGGAACGCCGCTGCGCCGCGAGATTGCCGCCTGGCGCTATGGTTCTGCGCTGCAACGGCGATGGAAGGCGCGTTGGCGGCTGTTCGCAGCGGAGCACAGCGCGCACGTCAACTTCGTAACAGCCGCAGGAACGATCTTCTACGTTGCCACAGGAGCCGCGCTGATTAGCATCGCGACGAGTGGCATGTCGACGGCCCTGTCTGTCGCGATGAATCGAAGCCTGGAACGTGATATCCGCGCGCGAGTCGTCCTGCCCGACGGGCAAGTCAGTGACATGCGATCGCTCCAAACGAGCGGCCTCATGATGGAACTCGAAGGTGCGACGGATGACAGCTGGACGCTTCGCTGGAGCCGCGGACGCGGCACATACCGCTCCGGCGAAACCAACTCGGCGCGAACGTTGCGCGGTGTGCTCGCTTACAGAAACGCCGCCGGTGGGAACAGCGACGTCGTGAACAACGCGGTGGAGCGACTGGTCGCAAGCCCGGATGCGCGTGCGTTCATCACGCGCACTGCGCGCGCAGCAAAGAAGACGGGATTGGTGGACATTGCCTCGTATCCAACCGAAGCATTGTTGGCGCTTGAAATGGCATTGCACGACGAAGCGGAACGCAGCGCTCTGGATGGAGAGCTCGCGGCACTGGCCAATGAATGGGCGCTCGCAGAGGAGATCGCCGGGATCGCTGATGACATGTTCCTGACGGACGCCGTGCGCGCTCGATTCGAGGCGTTGCGCTTGCGCGATCGCGGACTGTCCGAATGACGGTCGTCTTCAAGAACGGCATTCCGACGCCACCGACGCTCGATCCGCCGGCCACCGAGCGTGAGCTGGCGTGGTGGAAGGCAACGCGCCGCGATCTCGTGCGGCAGCAGGTACTTCGTGCGACGGGACTGATTGCGGTCTATTTCGCTGGTTCAATGATTGGCGGCCGGGCTGGACGCTTCAGTGATGTTTTTCGCGTCGTCGGTGCCATTCTCGCGGTGACGCTGGTGGTCCTGCTGACGTACTCCGCCTTGAGGGGCGCGGATGAGACCAGGGACATCCTTGCCAAGCGCGCCGCAGAGGAGCTCAGCGAACGACAGCAAGAGTTCCTTGCGGCCCTGGACGCCGAAGCCCGCGACGAGGGTGCAGATCCTTCACTGCGCTCAGGATGACAAACAGCTCACGACGTCTCCAGATCTCCCGCGCCGATCATCCCGAGCGCCGTCAAACTCGGCACGAAGAAGTACTCTCCCCCGCGCACCGTCACGAACTGCGGCAGCCCCCGACAGACGTGCATCGGCTTGACGCGACCGTCCGCGGGATCCCCGTCGCCCTGCACCACGAACCGCGACTCGCCCACGCGATTGCCCAGCAGCGGATCGCGATCGTTGCCCTGCCGGAAGTCGTTGCCGTAGTTCATCCACTCGCGCTGCACGAACTCGAACTGGCGCTCGATGCTCGCATTCAGCGCCATGAACACCACGCCATGCTTGCTCGGCGCGTCCTCGGCGAACTGGTCGAGTGCGTCCACGTCGTCCAGCGGTGTGTCTTCCGGCACCCAGTCACCATAGGGAAGCCCGCGACGGATGATGCGCCGCCGGTTCACCAACACGCCGTTGAAGCCGAGTGAGTCACGCGGATTCATGCGGCGGATGTGCGCGCCCATTGGGCACTTGCTGCCCTCGCGGTCGCTCTCGTAAGTAAAATCGGTGAGCTTCGGCGTGAAGTTCTCATTCTCCCGGTCCTGGACCGTGACGCCAAGCGGCACGTCGGGATAGGTCACGAGCGGCGTGCCATCGCGAAAGCGTCCGATGAGCTTGGCCGCGAGCAACTCCGTCCCGCCCGGATAGCGCGGACCTTCGGAGGCGAGCCAGCGCCGGAAGCGTCCGACATGCTCGTGCAGCTTGCGATAGACGAGGAAGCTGCCGTTGCGCGACAACCCGATCGGAAATGGCGCCACCGGCATCTCACCGGCCTCGTCGCAGTGGCCGAGCACGAACTCGCCGGCGGCGATGGGCTCCCATCCATTCTTAGTGCGCTTGCCGCTGCCGGGCGGTGACGGCCACCCCGACCCTTTGATGTCCGGATTGCCGATGCCGTCCGAGTAGCCGAAATGCTCGCGATCCGTGGGGCGGCCCGTGGCGTCCACCACGAGGGCGTTCGCGTCCTGGAACTCGAGCAGCGTGACGCCGTGGCGTTGCGCGACGGCCAGGATCTCCGCGTGCACCTCGTCCCTCCGCGCCTTCACCATGGCTGCCGTAAAGCCCTTCGGCCACGCAGTCTGGATGGCGACCCACGCGTGCACACTGCCGTCCAGCCACATCGATTCCCAGTTGGCCGGATCGCTCTCGCCGCGATCGACGAGCAAGTCGTACGCGCGTGCGCGCATGCCCTGGATGAAGTCGAGCGGAAAGCTCGCGAGCGTGCGCGCCGGGACGTCGAGCGCCCGGAGGCCGTTGAACGAGAGCGCCACGCTGATCTCGAGCGGCTTCTCCTCGGTGATCGGCGTATTGGTGTCGGCGCAGTGGTGCACGGCGTCCGTCACCATCGCGGCCAGCTCGCCGATGAACGCGCGTCCGCCGGCAGACGATCCGAACGTGAAGAAGCTGTAGCGCGCGAACGGAAATGCCACCGGATTCAGCACGAAGTTCTGGATGTCCTGGACGTCGAGCTCGATGCCCGACGTGGCTGGCGCGTTGAACGGAGGATTGGTGTTCACAGGTACGTCCCGGGGCGCGGAGTGTGGGCGGAGGCGAGCGACGCGGCGAGATCGATGAAGCGCTGCTGCAACAGCGCGGCTGGCGGACGCGCGTCCTGCTGGTCGGCGATGAAGTCGCCAACGCGCCGCTGCGCGACCAGCGCGCG
>JANOIJ010000008.1:0-1764 GCA_031407575.1 Gemmatimonadaceae bacterium
TCGACGTGCTTTCCGGCGCTGGGTAGGCGCGACCCCCTCGGCTTATCGCGCGGCCCAGCCACCATCGACATAGCCTCGCAGCCGGCCGATCGAGCTCAATCTGCGGCGTCAAGCGATACGGCGTTCCGGCGGCAGCCGAACGCCTCGGCGCTCGTCTTGACAGTCGCGCGTTCTCCTGTCCCTGAGGCAACGAAACAGCAGCGCGAAAGTGGCAGCAGATGACCTGTCGTGGCGCGATCAGACCTGTTTGCTTCGCAGTCGATTGGCGAACATCGACGCGTTGATGGGCGCTCTTGTCCCCAACCGCTCAGGTGGGAGACAAGGCTTGCTGCTCAGCCTCGCCGGCCAGGACGCGATTCAAATCAGCAGGAGACAAGACATGGAAACGAAGAGAGTCAGCTGCCACAGCTGCGACATCATGTGCAACGTGCTTGCGGATGTCGACGGCGGAAAGGTCGTCAAGATTCGCCGCGATCCCAATCATCCCGTCACGCCGCACGCCTTGTGCAACAAGGGGGCGTTCTTCGCGGACACGATGTACCACAAGGATCGTCTTCTCCATCCATTGAAGCGCGTCGGGGCGCGCGGCGAGGGCAAGTGGACCCAGATCACCTGGGAGCAGGCGCTCGACGAGATCGCGGCCAAGCTCAAGGCGTCCGTTGCCCAGTACGGCGCCGAGTCGGTTGTCACGACGGCCGGCGCGATCGTTCCCATAGACATCGCACGGCGCTTCACGAATCTGCTCGGCAGCCCGAACTTCACGATGGGAGCCTACATCTGTCTGGGCAACACCACATCGGCGAACAAGGTCACCTATGGTTGGATGCCATTCCCCGACTGGTGGCGGACGAACTGCATCGTCCTGTGGGGCCATGATCCGCAGCCGAACAAATGGACGGCCGAGTATCTGTGGCTGCGCGACGCGCTGAAGCGAGGCGCAAAGCTGATCGTGATCGATCCGCGGGTCAACTTCCATGCCAAGCGCGCGGACATGCACTTGCGCATCCGCCCCGGCACCGATTCCGCACTGGCCCTGGGCTGGATTCGAGTCATCATCAACGAAGGCCTGTACGACAAGGAATTCGTGGAGAAGTGGACCCACGGGTTCGAGGAACTGAAGGCGGCCGTTCAGGAGTACACGCCCGAGAAGGTCGAGGAGATCACCTGGATTCCGGCGCAGGCGGTCGTCGCCAGCGCACGGCTGTACGCGACGTCGGGTCCGGCCGTGATGCCGTGGACGCCGGTCACGGACCAACACACGAACAGCACGCATTCCGTCCGTGCCTTCTCCATCCTGCGGGCGATCACCGGCAATCTGGATGTGCCGGGCGGCGAAATCATGATGCAGTACAACCCCGCCATCATCAGCGAGACCGAAGTGGCGATGACGGGCGCGCTTTCCGATGCGCAGATGGACAAGCAATTGGGCCAGGACCGGTTCAAGTTGCTGAGCTACGACGTATGGCGCGATCTGAACGAGCCCATGGAACGCATGACCGGCAAGCGATGGGCCAACCAGATCGGTTCCGGGGCGCTGGCGCACCCGGCGGATCTGTGGGAAGCGATGAAGACAGGCAAGCCGTATCCGGTCAGAAGCCTGATCACCGTGGGATCGAACACGCTGGGCGCGTACACGGATACCAAACACATCTTCGAGGGACTGATGAGCCTGGACCTGCTCGTGTCCATGGACATCTTCATGACGCCGACGACCCAATTGGCGGACTACGTTCTGCCGGCTGCGACGTGGACAGAGAAGGAGAC